>VBHC01000057.1:3381-18126 GCA_005889535.1 Chloroflexota bacterium | reverse complement strand
TGGCGCGGATGCGGGCCTTGCCGGCCGCGACCAACATCCCGGTCATGATCGTTAGCGCGAAAGAGCTAACCGCGGAAGACGTGCTGACGCTGAATGGACATATCCAGCGATTCGTGGCGAAGGGATCGATCGAACCAGAGGGCCTGACCAATGCGGTTCGCCAGCTATTGGGTCAGAGTAAAACGCAAGGAGCGGCCGCATGAGGCAAATGATTCTCGTAGTCGAAGACGACGCGACGATGCAAAAGATGGCGCTCAAAATCCTGCGCTCACGCGGCTTTGTCTGTGACTCCGCGCCAAACGGCCGCGCCGCGGTGGCCATGGCCGCCGCGCTCAAGCCGGGCTTGGTCCTGATGGATCTTTCGCTGCCGGAGATGAACGGCTGGGAGGCTACTCGGGCTCTCAAGGCCGACCCGGCGCTGGCCCAGATTCCGGTGGTCGCCATCACCGCGCACGCGATGGTCGGAGACCGGGAGACTGCGATCGCCGCCGGCTGCGCCGAATGCCTGACCAAGCCGTACGAGCTCGAGGAGCTGGTCGCCCTGGTCGAGCGTTATGTCGGCCCGGCCCAACCCAAGGCCAAGGTCGCCTAAAAGAAAAACGGCCGGGCTCGGGCCCGGCCGTTCATGCGAGTGGTCTACTTCGACGATGTCGTGTGCGTGACCGCGTTCAGGGCATCGACCTGACCGGCACCGTACCAGGAGTTGTGGCCCGTGCCGCCAGTGCAGACTTGCGGCGCACCGTTGCTGACGCTGACGAACGTGCTATATCCGGGCGGCAGCGTGGATGGACACGGCTGCGGATCGGCGGTCTGGCTGAGATAGGCCTGCACCGCGCCTGGCGACATCTTGCCGTTCGGACTGTTCAGATTGCCGAACATGCTGATGATCAATGCCGCCACACCGGCGACGTGCGGAGATGCCATCGAGGTGCCCTGCTGGTAGCACCACATGACACCCGGATGGCCTGTCTCGAAGACCTGTCGGCTGGCCAGGCAGTTGCTCTGGAGAGCAAACGGCCAGGTGGAGAGCACTCTCCCATTGAAAGACTCCGGGCCGGTACCGAAAAGGCTATCTCCGCCCGGCGCCACCACATCGGCCGTCGCCGCGCCGTAACTCGAGTAGAACGACTTTAGATAGCCGCCGTTGGCCTGCATGTTGTGGCCATCAGCGGTTGCGCCGATGACTCCCGAAATCTCGACAGGGATCACGACGCAGTCGTTGTGGACTGTCCGGACGGGTGGATTTGCCTCGGTGTCCGGGCTGGTGACGTCCTGCGTGGGATGCGATAGGTCATCGCTCTCGTTCCCTTCCGCGGCAACCACGACGGTGCCCTGCTGCATCGCGAACCGGATGGCGCGCTGCTCGGCCTTCCAGATGGCCCGCTGGTCCGGGTCGTTCTTGCAGTTGAACAGGAACGGATCGGCGAAGTAGCTGTTGTTGGTCACATCGACGTGGTGGGTCCCAGCCCACATGAACGCGCAGACCACCGCCTCGGGGAAGAAGAACCCAGCCGCGTCGCCGGCCTTGATGCCGGCGATCTTGACATTGGGCGCCACCCCGACAATGCCAAAGCCGTTGGAGGCTGCCGCGATGGTGCCAGCCGTATGCGTCCCGTGACCATTGTTATCCTGCGCAGCGAGACCGGCTACTGGTGCGCCCGACACACAGTTCGCGCTGTTTGCGACGTCGACGTTGGGCTGGAGATCCGGGTGAGTGAAGTCAATTCCCGTATCGATGTCGCCCACCAGCACAGCGGGGCTCCCGCCCGTAATGGCGTGCGCCTGCGGCGCCTTGATCTGCCGCATGTCCCACTGCAGTGGTGAGAGCGTATCCGTGTCGGTTGCCGGGGCGTTGGGCAAATCGCCCGGCGGTGGTCCTGATGCATCGACACTCGAACCCTGGTCATCGTTGAGCCTGGTTGCGAAGGCTCCCGTGGACGAAGCGCCCTCGACCCTGTTGTCCTTGACAATATTCGCGCGGAAATTGCTGTTATCGGAGCGAGCGATCGCGACACCGATCTGGCCGTAGCTGTAGACGAGCGAGCCACCGGCCTTCGCGATGCTGGCGGCGGCGTCAGCCGGAACCGCCGAGCCCCCGTACAGAACTATGTAGTTCTGCATCGTTCCGGCCTGGGCGGCGACTGTTGACGCCAGGGGCGAAAAGCCGGTCACCAAGCCGAGGAGCGCCAGCGGTACCCCAACCCGCCTGGCCACGCGCGCGCGCCACGTTCGGATAGTGCGTCTAAACATCGTTCCCTCCTGATGTGAGCCGATTCCGCTTCCGGCAAAAGGCTAAACAACTGAGTCTGAGCCTGTCAAGAATCGGTAAATGGGCGCAAGTGGCCGCGTGGGTCACCCGCCAGTGACGATCGTGTAAACGGCGCAAACCTTGCTGGCGCTTCCGCGTTGCGCGACCCATGGCCAATGTCGTGCTCCGCTGGCGCCGTCCCCTGATCATGGGGGCCGGCATCTGGCTGCTGAGCTTCCCGCTCCTGACCTGGCATCCCGCCGCGGCCAGTCATCCGACCCAGGCCACCAGCGTCGTGATCAGCAGCACCGAGGCGGACGAGCACCGCCTGATGCGCCAGCTCGCCCGCCAGGCCAGCGCCGCGCTCGAAGCTGCCCAGGCGCTTGCGGCAGCGAGCACACCCGCTCCCCCAGCAGCGCCCCTTGTGGCCAGTGCCGCTGGGCAGCCTGCGCCGGCGATCCAACCTCGGCCGGCGCCGCTTGCCGTCCGGGCCAATAGCATCCTGATCCCGCGGCTTGGGCTCAGCCAGCCAGTGGGCTGGTACCGCGACTGCATGGGAGGGGCCGCGGTCCCCCGTTGGGGCGCCTGGCGATGGAGCTGCGCCGGCGCCAACAACACCTACATCATGGCGCACAATCCCGGGGTCTTCACCCCGATCCTCAATCTGCGGGTGGGCGATATCGTTCGCTACGCCGACCCGTCTGGCCGGGTACACACCTACCGGGTCAACAGCACGACCATCGTGAGCAACACCCAGCTGTGGCCGCTCGGTGCAACGGCCGTGTCAACCCTCACGTTGCAGACGTGCTGGACCTGGGATGGCAGCCGCGACTTCATCGTCCGCGCGGTCGAGATCTGACGAGACGGTCTTAGCGCGCCGTCGGTAGGGCACCATCCGGCTCCGGCGTGGTCCAATTGCGACCGTGCCGAATGACCTCCAGGCGCTCACCGCGCGGCTCTCGAGCGCCGGGTTCATCTCGGCGGAAGAGGAGGCGCACGAGCTTCTGGCTTGCGCAGCCGGCGATGAGGAGCGTCTGCACTCGCTGGTCGAGCGTCGCCTGACCGGCGAGCCACTGGCGTGGATCATCGGGCACGTCTCGTTCTGCGGCCTGGAGATCCGCGTCGATCCCGGCGTCTACGTTCCCCGCTGGCAGAGCGAGCCGCTCGCGCGCCGCGCCGTGGAGCGGCTCCCGATGGCCGGTGCGGCGATCGACCTCTGCACCGGGACCGGAGCCATCGCCAGGACGCTGGCCACGGCTCGCCCGGGGGCGCGCGTCGTGGCATCGGACATCGACGAGCGTGCCGTTGCCTGCGCGGCAGCGAACGGCGTGGAGGTCTATCGCGGCGATCTGTTCGCCCCCCTTCCGCGCACCCTCGAAGGGCGGGTCGACGTCATCGTCGGCGTCGTGCCGTACGTGCCGACCCCGGCACTGCCGCTACTGCAGCGCGACACCTTCACGTTTGAGTCCGCGCTGGCCTATGACGGCGGTCCCGACGGCACGGAGATCCTCCGGCGCGTCTTGAGCGGCAGCCCCCGCTTCCTCCGCCAAGGTGGGGCGCTCTTGCTCGAGCTTGGAGGTGCTCAGGAGGGCGCGCTCGGAGACGACCTCGCGCGCTTCGGCTACGTCGACGTCACCGTGCTCGAAGACCAGGACGGTGACGTGCGCGGCATCGAAGCCACGCGTGCACGGTAGCGATGACAGCTTGCGCGACGGATCAGGCCGCTTTGGCTTCGAGCAGGTCCCGGCAGCGGTCCAGCCAGCGCGTCAGTAGCCGCTCTTCCTCCCGCAGCTCCGCCATCTTTCCCGGATATTGGTCGATGTTGGCGTGCAGGTGATTGAATCGATCGCGGGTGAGCGGATCGACGCCGAAGATCTGCTTCAGCGCCAGCGCCCGCTGGTGCTCGCGGGTCAGCTCGGCCATCTGTTCCTCGACTCGATCCAGTTCGCCTCGCATGTCGGCGGCGATGTCGCGCAGCGTCTCGGTGTCGATGCGTTCCGGCTGTTCGATGATCATCGGCGTACCCCCACAGTGAAGTCCGGCGCCTTGCGGTCAGGAAACAGGGCGGCGAGCGCCGGCGAGATCGCCACCCGCTTCGAATAGATCTTTGCCATCGCATTCGGCCGAATCCCGGTCGGGCTCAGCTTGCCCTGGAGGCGGCCGTTCCCATCCAGGCCCGAGTCTTCGAAGAGGAAGACGTCCTGGAGGGTGATCGTGTCGCCCTCACGGCCCACCACTTCGGTGATATTCGTGATCCGGCGTGATCCATCGCGCAGACGAGACTGCTGCACGATCAGGTGGATGGCCGATGCGATCTGTTCGCGGATCGCCCGCTGCGGCAGATCGACGCCCGACATGAGGACCAGGGTCTCCAGTCGTGCCAGCGTGTCGCGCGGAGAGTTGGCATGGATCGTGGTTAGCGAACCGTCATGGCCGGTGTTCATCGCCTGCAGCATGTCAAGCGCCTCGCCGCTTCGACATTCGCCGATCACGATCCGATCCGGCCGCATCCGCAGGGCGTTCACGACCAGGTCACGGATGCTGATCCGGCCGCTGCCATCGATGCGTGCTGGGCGCGACTCGAGGCGAACCTTGTGCGGCTGGCGGAGCTGCAACTCGGCGGCGTCCTCGATGGTGACGACCCGCTCTGTGTCGGGAATGAACGACGACAGGACGTTGAGGGTGGTGGTCTTGCCGGATCCGGTGCCGCCGGCCACAAGCACGTTGAAATGGGCCTTCACACACGCTTCCAGGAAACCGGCCGCTTCGGCCGTCAGGGTACCGAAGCTGATCAGGTCCTGGACGGTGAAGGGATCCCGGGCAAACTTCCGGATGGTGAGGGATGCGCCATCGATGGCCAGCGGGCGAATGATGGCGTTGACCCGGGAACCATCGGGAAGCCGGCAATCGACCATCGGTGAGTCATCATCGATACGGCGGCCCACGAAGGCGGCGATCTCGCGAATCACCCGGATCAATTCCGCCTCGCTGCCAAAAGTCACGTCCGAGAGGAAGAGCTGCCCCTTGCGTTCGATGTAGATCTGGCCGGCTCCGTTGACCATCACTTCACTGATGCTGTCGTCGTTGAGCAATGGCGTGATGGGGCCGTAATCCCGCCCATCCAGGCTACGCGCCTCGCCAGGAGCCGAGTCGAGCTCCGCGAGGTGGAACGTAGCGGTCGAACCCATGCGGCCGACAATACGGCCGCAAGGCTACGGCGGACGTAACACGGAAGCTGCCGTCACAGCTCTTTCAAAGCGCTTCGAAGGGCCTTCGCGTATGCCTAGGCAACCGCGGAGAGTATCGGATTGGCAAAGGAATCGTTAACAGCGCGTCGTGTCGAATACCGCGCCAACCGCCGTCGTATCGCGCACAGTGCAACATGACATCTACCTACCGCACTTTCCATCCAGCGGCAGGGTGCCCGAACCTGTAAAGGAAATCGATTGTTGGCACCGGGGGCCGTCCCTAGGGTGGCGCCATGAAGAAGACGACTATCGTCCTCTCGGCCATCGCCGCAATCGTCCTGACCGCGACCGTGACGCTCACGGTCGAGGCGCGATCCCATCCCGCGGGGCGCGGCCATCTAAAGCATGGCCAGCCAACGCCGACGCCGACGCTGGCGCCAACGCTAACGCCGGCGCCCACCGCGACACCTGCGCCAACACCGACACCGACCGCGGGCGGAACGCTACCGAACTTTTCGCATGTGTTCGTGATCGTGATGGAAAACGAAGAGTCAACGGCGATCGTAGGGAATGGCGCGGCCCCCTATATCAACGGCCTGGCCACCAGCCACGGTTTGGCGGCCCGGTACTACGCCGTGAGTCACCCGAGCCTTCCCAACTACCTCGCCCTGACCGCGGGCAGCACCTTCGGGATTGCCAGTGATTGCACGGGCTGCTACGTCAATGCGACGAACATCGCCGACCAGGTTGAGTCGAGCGGTCGCTCCTGGAAGGCGTACATGGAAAGCATGCCCTCGAGCTGCTTCGTCGGCGACGCCTATCCATACATGCAGAAGCACAATCCGTTCATCTACTACAACGACATCCGCACCAACGCAACCCGCTGTGCCGGGCATGTCGTGCCCGCCACCCAGCTGAGCGCGGACCTGGCCAGCGGGACGGTGCCGAATTTCGCCTGGATCACGCCGAACATGTGCAACGACATGCACGATTGCTCGATCGCCAACGGCGATGCCTGGTTAGCCAGAGTGGTGCCGGGGATCCTCGCCTCCTCCGCCTTTGCGGACGGCGGCGTCCTGTTCATCACCTGGGACGAGGGCTCATCAGCCGCCGGATGCTGCGGCAACGCTGCCGGCGGCCAGGTGGCAACGCTCGTGATTGCGCCGAATGGCGTGTCGGGGCTTCGCTCGACGGTCAATGAAACGCATTACAGCCTGCTGCGGACGGTCGAAGACGCCTGGGGCCTGAGTGCGCTCGGCCAGGCGGGCAATGCTGTCGCCATGCGCGAGTACTTCCGCTAGTAGCGATTGACCCTCCCCCGCTGGCGGGGGAGGGTCAGGGTGAAGGCTCTTCTCCGTTCTCAGTGATCTCTAAGCTTCCGCTGCCAATTCCCTCAGCGGCCGGCGCGACCATGGCCCTGTCGAGTTCGTCGAAATCACAGGAGGTCATTCAACAATGTTTGGCAAGGTATTCGCGGGAATCGCGGCGGCAGGAGTCCTGGCGGGCGTACTCGCCACCGGTGCCATGGCGGCCCCGGCGGCTACGTCCCCAACCCCGACGACGAAGCAGCGCCCGGCGGCAAAGGATGCCTTCGGCGGCATCGTGACGGCGATCAACGAGAGCCAGCTGACGGTCAAGAATACGAAGCAGGGGAGCAAGACCTTTGCGCGCCAGGACACGACCGTCGTGGTCAAGGGCCGCAACGAAAAGGCGAGCTGGTCAGAGATCGAGATCAACAGTCGCGTACTGGTTCGCTACGAAACGCGCGACGGCAAGCTCTACGCGAAGCGTATTCACATCGGCCGGCCCCATGTCGCCGGCACCGTCGCAAGTGTCAACGGCAACGTCATCGCGATCCGCACCCGTGACGGCAAGGACGTCAAGCTCACCGTGAACGCCAGCACCAAGTACTTCGAGATCACCGGCAAGAAGCAGCGGAAGCCCGGTTCGCTCAAGGACATCCACGCGGGAATGCGGCTGATCGCGGCCGGCAGCTACGACTCGAGCCACAACTTCGACGCCGCGCTCGTCGCCTACCGCAGCAAGTAAGCCCCCACCCCGACCCTCCCCCGCACGCGGGGGAGGGAAAATTTCCGGGAGCGCCAACACGAGCACCTCAGCACGCGGGGAGGGGAGCTGGCGGGCTTACGGCGCGAGTCGCTCGATGCGCCAACCACCCCGGGCTTGCCGCGTATAGCGGATCCGGTCATGCAGGCGATTATCACGATGCAGCCAGAATTCGATAGTCTGCGGAATCACCCGGTAACCGCCCCAATGACGCGGCAGCGGGACGGGAGCCCCCTCATACTTCGCGGCCAACGCCGCCGCGGCGTCCTCCAGCACCTGGCGATTCGCGATCACGCTGCTCTGCGGTGACGCCCATGCGCTGAGCTGGCTGGCGAGCGGCCGACTGCGGAAGTAGCGCATGGATTCCTCGGCGGACTGCTTGACGACTGCGCCGCCGATCCGTACCTGGCGTCCCAGCCTCGGCCAGTAAACGACCAGCGACGCTCGTGGATTCTCGGCCAGCTCTCGGCCCTTCTGGCTGTCGTAATTGGTGAAGAATCCGAAGCCCCGCTCATCGAACCCGCGCAGCAGCACCATCCGGGCTGAGGGTTCACCCGACCGCGTACTGGTCGCCACCGTCATCGCCTCCGGCAGAACCTCCTCCGCGGTCAGCGCATCCTTGAACCAGGCGGCGAACTGCTTCAAGGGATCCGGATCGACGGTGTCCTCCGAGAGGACGGGCGGCGGCTCGCCTATGGAATCAACCCACGGGACCAGCGCACGTTACCGGCTCTGTCAACGGGAGCGTGCTGCCGGGCGATCACCCAGACGCCGGCCGCCTCCAGCTGTGCCTGGGCTTCCATCTCATCCAGGTCCGTGCTGGCGAGCAGGTCCCAGCGATGCGGCTCGATCGACCAGCCGAGGCCCTCCATCTTTTTAAGCAACACCGAGAGCTTCCGCAGGCGATAGCCCAGCGATTCGCCCAGGGCCAGCACTGACACACTGGCCGGGGCGCTGTCGGCCGACGTGCCGTAGCTCTGATAGAGCCGTTCGATCCACTCCGGGACTTCGCCGTCGACGGTGCTGGCCAGCTCGTCACGCGGTGTGCCAAACAGTCCGAGCTTTAACTGGGCCACCATCCTATTATCGGGAGCGCCTATGGCCGCCACGCCACCATCCGGCCGACAGTACATCATCAGCCACGGCGCCCAGCGGGCGGTGATTACCGAAGTCGGTGGCAGCCTTCGCGCCTACACCGTCGACGGTGAAGACGTCATCGACGGCTACGCGGAGGATGAGATGTGCTCGGCGGCTCGGGGTGCGCCACTCCTCCCCTGGCCGAACCGGCTCCAGGACGGGCGATACGAGTTCGCCGGCGTCACCCACCAGACGCCGGTAAGCGAGCCCGAACGGGGCAACGCGATTCACGGCCTGACCCGATGGCTGGGCTGGGCGGCCCGCGACCAGCGGTCGGATCGGGTCGTGATGGAGCTCCTCCTCCATCCGCAGGATGGCTACCCGTTCACCCTGTCGCTTGCCCTCGACTACCGGCTCTCGGAGCGCGGCCTGGCGGTACAGACGACGGCGACGAATGCCGGTTCGCAGGCATTGCCGTACGGCGCCGGTCACCATCCCTACCTGACCGTGGGAACCGAGCTGATCGATGACGCCCGGCTGCGCATCCCGGCGCTGATGTATCTCGAAGTCGACGAGCGACAGCTCCCGACCGGCCGCGCTATCCCCGTCCAGGGAAGTCCTGTCGATTTCCTCGAGCTGCGCCGAATCGGGTCGGTAAAGCTCGACACCGCGTTTGCGAGCCTGGTTTGCGATGCCGACGGACTCACACGGGTGGAGCTCCAGGCGCCGGGCGGGCAACCGCGCCTGACGCTCTGGATGGACAAGACCTATCGATTCCTCATGGCCTTCACCGGCGATGCCATCCCGCAGGTCGACCGCCGCCGGCGCAGCGTAGCCCTCGAGCCGATGACCTGCGCCCCCAATGCGTTCCGCAGCGGCGACGGACTGATCGTCCTGGCGCCGGGCCATTCGGTCACCAGCGTCTGGGGTATTTTGCGGTAATTTAGGCGGGCTCCTGCCTATCATCAAATGGCGCGGCGATTGCACACATTGTCCTCGCCTGTCAATATCAGTTCAGGCGGTCGCGCCAATGTAGGGAGGGAAGCTCCTGGTGTACGAGAAGATCTATGTGCCCCTCGACAACTCGGACCATTCCAATGCGGCGATCGAGGTGGCCATCGCGCTGGCTCGTGGCCTCGGAGCCCGGCTGGTCGGCAGCCACGTCTATGCCGCCCGCATGCACGACGTGCGCTTCAAGCAGATGGAGTACACGCTCCCCGAGGAGTACCAGCACGAGCAAGAGCTCGAACGCCAGCGGAAGATTCATGACTCGCTGATCACCCGCGGACTTCAGCTGATCTCCGACTCCTACCTCGACGTGATGAAGGCTGCCTGCGATCGGGCCGGCCTTCCCTTCGAGTACAAGACCTTCGACGGCAAGAACTGGGAGTGCCTGGTCGACGACGTCGCCGATTCGGACTACGACCTCGTCCTGATGGGGGCGCTGGGAATGGGCGCGGTCAAGGACAGCATGGTGGGGAGCGTGACCGACCGAGTCGTGCGCCGGATTCGCGTCGACACCCTGGTGATTCGCGATACGCATCCATTTCGCGATGACGCGTCGGACCGGATCGTTGTGGCCATCGACGGCAGCCCGCAATCCTTCGCCGGCCTTCAGACGGCGATCGCCCTGGCTCGGGTCTTCGGTAAGCAGGTGGAGGCGGTCTCCGTCTACGACCCCTACCTCCACTACGCCATGTTCAACGGCATCGTCGACGTACTGTCTGCCGAGGCCTCGAAGATCTTCCGCTTCAAAGAACAAGAGCAGTTGCACGAGGAGATCATCGATACCGGCCTCGCCAAGATCTACGAGTCGCACCTCCGGGTGGCGCAGTCGGTCGCCCGCGATGAGGGTATCGAGCTCAAGACCACCCTGCTCGACGGCAAGGCCTTCAAGAAGGTGCTGCAGTACGTCCGCCAGGAGCCACCCTGGCTGTTGATCGTCGGCCGAATCGGGGTGCACTCCGCCGCCGAAATGGACATGGGCAGCAACAGCGACAACCTGCTCCGGCTGGCGCCCGTCAGCGTCCTACTGTCGAGCCGGACCTTCGTCCCGCCCGTCGATGTCCAGGCGGAAGCCAGCGTGGCGTGGACGGAGGAGGCGGTGGCGCGCATGGAAAAGGTTCCGGCCGCCTTTCGCGCGATCACCCGCACCGCGATCTGCCGCTACGCCATGGAACGCGGCCACTCCATCATCAGCTCGTCGATCATCGACCAGGCGGTTTCCGAGGTGATGCCGGAGCACGCGGCTCGCGCGATGGGCGTCGAACCGGTTCGTGCGCGGGCGAGCATGGAGGGGCTCGAGGTGGTGGATACCTGGATCTGCCGGCGCTGCGGGCGCCCCGCCCGAGGCGAGAAACCGGATGCCTGCCCTGTCTGCGAGGGCACAAGCTTCCAGGCAGTCGACAAGGCATCAATCGCGGCCATGGCGAAGCGCGAAGGTGCGATCGAGGAAGAAGAGGCGTTCGATGGCTTCAAGGTGAAGTGGACCGCCGAAGCCAAGGAGATTCTGAACCGTGTCCCCAAAGGCTATGAACGTCGGCGGGTCAAAGCTCGGATCGAGAAGATCGCCCGAGTCCAGCGTCTGCCCAGCATCACCCGGGACTTCGCCGACACGAACCTCGACGAGGCCTACGCACCGGTGGCCGAGGTCGTCGGTGACTCGGTTCCTCAGATAAAGACGGTGGGCGGCGAGACGGAGCTCACCTGGACCGACGACGCTGTTCAGCGGATGGAACGGGTGCCGGCCGGCTTCATGCGGATGCTGGCAAGAACCAAAGTCGAAGAATTCGCCCGCAAGATCAAGGCCTTCGCCATCACGCGTGACGTGGTCGAAGGTGGCCTGGTTGATGCCCGCCTGATGATGGACCAGGCCTTGAAGGCGCACACGCCCGAGGCGGTCGAGGCGGCAATGCGCGCGCACGGCCACCATGGAAACAACGGCTCCGGCGCCAGGGAGCCCTCCCCCGGATGGACCGAGGATGGTGTCCGGCGCCTGAACGAAGTGGAGATCCGCGCCGAGGAGAAATTCGATCCGGCACGGGCTCGCGAGCTGGCCCAGCACGCTGCCGAATCGCGCGCGGCCCGGACCTCGGAAGCGATCAACGCCGCCTTCCTGGAGCGGTTGGGGATCAAGATCGGCTACGGCCATCCGCTGAACCCGAAAACGTTCGAGCACCATTTCACCTGGTCCAAAGAGGCCGAGGCACGCCTGGCCAACCTCCCCTCCTACTGCCGGGAGCTGAGCCGCTGGCGCGTCGAGTGGACCGCCTTTAAGAAAGGCCTCGGCCCGGTCATCACCCCGGAGGCGATGGATGTGAAATTCGACATGTGGGGGCAGGTGTCGGATGCGCTTCAGGCAAAAGGGTCGTCGATGCCGTGGGACGAGGACGCCGAAGGCCGTCTTACCAGGATGCCGCCATTCGTCAAAGGTCAGGTGATGGAGGCGATCGAAGGCAACGCGCGGCAGCTCGGTGAGGAACGGGTTACCAATCGGGTGATGGATGCGGTCATCCAGAAGTGGATCGAGACGGGCGACTTCCATGAAGGTCGATACGGCTTCCGAGCGTAGTCTGCTGATCGCGACCGATCTGAGCCGCGCCTATCGCGGTGGCAAGGGGGTCTTCGATATCCACCTCCGACTGGGGGCTGGCGAGGTGCTCGGCGTCATGGGACCGAACGGGTCGGGGAAGACCACCCTCCTTCGCCTGCTCGCGACCGCTGCCACGCCAACCGCCGGCCAGGTGAGCTGGTTTGGATCGAGCAACGCGCGTGATCCATCGGTCCGCGGACGGCTCGGCGTAATGCTCGACCAGGCGGCGCACTTCGACCAGATGACCGGTTATCAAAACGCGTGGTTCTTCGCCCACCAGTTCGGGCTTTCCGACGGGCTCGCGCGTGAACGACTTGACGAGCTCTTTTCCTGGTCCGGCCTAGGGGACGCGCGCGATCAACTGGTCGGCGAGTACTCACTTGGGATGAAGCGGAGGCTCAATCTCATCGAGGCCCTGGTGCACCGGCCCGCCATCCTGCTCCTCGACGAACCCACCCTGGCGCTGGACTACCGGGCGGAGCTCGACCTGATCGAGCGCCTCCAGCTGCTCAGTCTGACCGGCACGGCGGTGATCCTGGCTACCAATGACGTCCACCTCGCCGAGCGCCTCTGCGACTCGGTCATCTTCCTCCACCAGGGCCGCATCATTCGGGAGGGGCAGGTGCCGGAATTGCTGACCGAGGTTGCAGGATCAAAGGAGGTGCAGCTACAGGTCAACTCACCGATTGGCCTGGAAAACCTTCGCTCGCTGGCGGCCGTAGAAGCGGCGAACGTCGACGGCGACACCGTGCACATCATCCTGGCGCGCGGCGCCAACCCGGCCCAGGTGCTGGCCGTGCTCAACGGCACGGCGGACCTGGTCAGCAACATGCGAGTTCGCCGGCCGAACCTGGGCGACCTGTTCCTCAAGCTGACTGGCGTGGCGTTACCGGCAGGGCACCGATGATGCTGGCCGGAACCATCTGGCAGCGCGAGTTGGTGGAGTTTGCCCAGCGGCGGCGGGCGCTCGTCATCAAGCTCGCCTTTCCGCTGCTGGTCGCGATTCCGCTGGTCCTCAGCGGCGCACCGTCGATCTATGCCGCCATGGCGCTCACCATGCTGGTCGCGATCGTGGGTGCCCTGGGGGCCGGCGCGGTCCTCACCCGCGAGCGTCAGACCGGCATGACGCTGCGCTACCGAACACTGCCCGTCACACCCGGGCGGCTTCTCATCGAGCGGCTCTCCACCAATGCCGCAATCGACTTCGTCCAGCTGACCCCCGTGCTGGTTTTGATCGCGCTACGGCATCCATCGACGTTCGCCTGGTGGCCCGCCTTACTGCTGACCACGGCCGCCGTTCTGTTGATCGGCAACCTGATGGGGGCCGTCGCCAGCACGCTCTCGCAATCGCCAGGCGAGGTGATGCTCTACGTGGTGATCCCGCTACTGCCCCTGCTCTACCTGTCGGGGGTCTTTACCCCCCTGTCCGAACCGGCGCTGGTCGTCGCCTCGCGGCTGCTCCCTTTCAGCTACCTGCACGAGGCCTTGCTCGGGGCCCTCGGAGGTCAGCCGAGTTTGCTGCCCTGGGAAACCATGCTTGCCGGTTTGGGCTTCCTGGTCGGTGCCGCCGGGCTGGCCGGGCGCCTCGGCCGCCGCGTTTTCGAATCGGACTGAGCCGGCAACGGCCATGGTCAGCTACCTCGCCGGATCGTTTTCCATCGACCAGCCCGGCGTCCAGATCCCCTTCGTCACCAACCGATGGGTGGTGGGCTTCTTCTTCCTGGCCCACATCATCTTCGGTTCCTTCACCATGGGCGCGCTCGTGCTCGGACCGACCTTTGAATGGATTGGGGTCCGGAGGGAGGACCCGCGGTTCGAGCGCTACGCCCGCGCCCTCGGCAACGTCAACCTCAAGATCTTCAGCCTGGGCGCGACCCTCGGCGGCTTTGCCGTCATCGTGGTCGTCGCCCTGTACGGGAAGTTCTTTGTCACCCTGATCACC
This sequence comes from Chloroflexota bacterium, assembly GCA_005889535.1. Taxonomy (GTDB): domain Bacteria; phylum Chloroflexota; class Dormibacteria; order CF-121; family CF-121; genus CF-13. Next base: position 4,012 of record VBHC01000057.1, on the reverse strand, counting down.
CTCTTCTTCTGGCCAGCCGTGGTGGCGTTCAGCGTCTGGTTCCTGACGCTCGGCGGCATCCTCCTTTATAACCTGCGCTGGGACCAGTTCCGGTTGCGCAAAGGCCTGCACATCGTGATCGGCTACGCGACGGCCGCCACCGAGCACATCTTTCTCTTCATCATCGTTGCGCTCGACAGCTATCTGTTGACGCCCGGTCAGGGCCAGGGGACCGCGGCCTTCTTCAATGCCTCGTATTGGCCCGAACTCGGCCACCGATTCGTCGGCAACCTCTCATGGGCATCCTTCTTTATCGCGGCAGTGGCCGCCGTCTACGCGGCAGCCAGCCGGCTCCCGGCCAACCGGATCTACTTCCACTGGGCCGCCCGCACCAGCCTCGTCGTCGGCTTTACGACCCTCGTGGTCCAGATCGCACTCGGCGCGGTCTTCGTGGAAAGCATCAAGCAGGCGTCCCCGGGCGCCTTCCAGTATTCGATGCAAGGCCCGTTCGCCTGGCTCTGGCTGCTGCAGGCCACCTTTGTTGCCATCCTGCTGGTGGGTAGCAATATCTATTTCTGGCAATCTCGGCCGACCGGCCCGGCGCCGCCGCTGACCGCGATCGTGATCCTGGCGTCGCTGGTGACGGTGATGC
>VBHC01000057.1:0-3174 GCA_005889535.1 Chloroflexota bacterium | reverse complement strand
AGCTACGGCATCTTCCAGGCTCCCTCCAAGGGCTACTACCCGTGAGTGGCTGATGGGCGATATCCAGACCTATTTCTACCTGGCCCTGATCAGCGTGATCATGATCGGCCTGACGCTCACCTTCGTCGGGATTGCGGGCGCTGGCCTTCGGCGCTGGTTCCGGCAGGCGCATGGGCAAGCTCCACTCACCTTCTGGCTGGTCGGCAGCGCGATCACGCTCGCCCTCTTGTTCATCGTTTTCGGCACGGCCGGCGTGCTCTACGGGTTCATTCGTTATGGCGCATCGTGATACGCGGCGGCTGAGTCGCCGCCAGTTCGCGCTGCTTGGCACACAAGTCGCGGGTGCTGTGGTCGCGGTGCTGCTCGGCATTCCGATCGTTGGCTTCGTCCTCTCGCCGCTCTTTCGGCGGCAACAACCTGTGTGGCGCGAGGTCGGCGACATCGGCGGCGTGCCCGATCGGCAGCCCACCAAGTTCGAGGTCTCGTTCCCATTGGGCGAGTGGACGGCGGCCAACGTCAACCTGGCGGTCTATGTGGTGAAGATCAACACTGAGTATCTGGTCTTCTCGAATGTCTGCACGCACATGCAGTGCCCGGTGCGGTGGCAGGACAGCCTGGGGCAATTCCTCTGCCCCTGTCACGGTGGGCTGTACGACATGACCGGGAACAATGTCGGCGGTCCGCCGCCCAAGCCATTGCCTCAGTACGTCCACCGGATCGATGGCACGACGCTCTTCATCCAGAACCGCTTCACCGAATCGATTTGATGCGCCGGTTGGCCGCCGCCTACGACTGGTTCGACGAGCGGGCGGCAATCCGCAGCCTGATCCGCAAGGGGCTCTACGAGGCGGTGCCGGTTCGCGGCGCCTGGTTCTACACGCTGGGGAGCGCCACGCTCGTCTTGATCCTGCTTCAGCTGATCACGGGAATCTTTCTCACCCTTCTCTACGTCCCCTCCGTCGCCGAGGCGTGGGCGAGCCTGCACTACCTCGCACAGCACGACGCCTTCGGCTCGATCGTCCGCGGCATCCACCTCTGGTCGGCCTACATCCTGCTGTTCGTCATCGGGCTGCACATGGTGCGGACCTTCTTCTCAGGATCGTACAAACGGCCCCGCGAGCTGAACTGGGTGACCGGGGTCGGCCTCTTCGTCCTGGTGCTGGGCATGGCGATCACCGGCGCCTTTCTTCCGTGGGACCAGGCCGCCTACTGGACGGCCGTGGTGGTAACCAACATTGCGGTGTACACGCCTTTCATCGGCTCCTTCCTGCGTGCCCTCTGGCGAGGCGCGGACAGCGTCGGGCCGACCACGCTGAGCCGGACCTTCGGCATCCACGTCTGGTTGCTTCCGGCCATCCTGTTTCCCCTGATCGGCGCCCATCTCGCGCTCCTCCGCAAGCACGGCGAATTCGGATCGTATGTCAACTACCGAGGCGCCTACCGCAGCCGCGAGGGGGTTGACGTGCCGCCCGCGCCCGCGCAGCGGCCGATCGAGCCGCCCTATCCGGCGGTACCCACCGATGAGCTGTGGGCGGCGCCCTTAGAGACCGAGGATTTTTATCCGCACCAGACGTTCAAAGACGGCGTCGTCTCGGCCGGTCTGGTGATCCTGGTTTTCATCCTGGCGGTCGCGATCGGTGCCCCGCTCGAGGCGATGGCAGACCCCGCCACGACCAGCTATACCCCGGTTCCTGAGTGGTTCTTCCTCCCGCTGGATGAGTTGCTGCTGTTGGTTCCGCAACAACTGATCCCGCTGGTCCTGGTCCTTCCGGCCGGCGGGGTTCTGCTCATGCTCGCCTTGCCCTTCATCGATCGCGGGCCGGAGCGCAACCCGTTCGAACGGCCGGCCGTGATGGTCCCCGGCGCGTTCGCCGTGCTTTTCGTCGTCATCCTGACGTTGCTCGGCTCCGGCCGGCTGTTCAACCTGTGAGCGCGCTCATCGCCCTGATTGGGCCTGCCTTCCACCTGCTGGCGGCGGAGCTGCCATCCCAGGCGCCGCAGGGGAGTAACCGGGTCGCCGCCCAGGCGGCGATCGGAAGCCTCTTCTCGATCCACATCCTGATCGCCGGCCTGGTCAGCGGCGCGGGCGAGATCGGACCGGCCATTGAGTTTCTCGGGTTCGTTCGTCAGCGCCGGCGATACGACCGGCTGGCGCACGGCCTCGGCCGCTTCATGACCCTGCTGGTCACGGTGTTGCTGGTTGGTTTCTGGGGACATTTCTGGACAACCATGGTGACGATCGGCTTTTGGCCGTTTTTCATCGAAGCCTGGACCTTCGTGTTGCAGGTATCCCTCGCCTACCTCTGGTACTACACCTGGGGGCCGCTGCGCGCGTTCAAGGGCGTGCACATGGCGATCGGTGGATTGCTGGCGATCGCCTCTTTCCTGCAGGTGTACATGATCGACATCATCGCCAGCTACATGCTGACGCCCACGAATCCGCAGAATCCGCTCCGCCTGGCCCTCAACCCGACGTCCTACCCGCTGACCGTGCATCGCACGATCGGCAATCTCGCTTACATCGGATTTGCTTTTGGGGCCTTCTGCGCCATTCGCTTCCGCCGAGCCCGCAACCCTGAGGACAAGGCGTTCTACGACTGGGCTGGCAGTTTCGGCCTGCTCTGGGGAGTGGCCATGACCCTGATGCAGCCGATCGTCGGCTACTCATATGCCAAAGAGATCCAATTACACAGCTATGGCAGCTGGTACAAGATGATGTTTGGGACGCTCAGCCCGGTCTTCCTGTGGCAGATCACCCTGCTCGGGATCATGTTCATCACCGCCACGCTTTATTTCGGCCGTCGGCTGCGAACTGACGGAGCCCGTGGGGCCGGGTTGCTCAGAGCCATGTCGGTCGGCCTGGTGCTGACCACCCTGCTCGCTGCCATGCCCTACCATCTCGGCTTCACCTATGCCGATGTCGCGGCCGCCGGCCTTAACCGGCCCTTCTGGGAAGGCGGATTGATCAACCCCTTGGGGTCGATGATTCCCTGGAAAGTGCTGGCCCTGATGTTCTACACGCTGATCGCGATCGCCGCGGTCGTCTGGTATCTGCGAGGCCTGCCCGGCGTGGTCTGGGGCAGCGCGCGGCGCGGCGAACAACGCATCCTGATGCTGATGGCGGTGCTCACCATGTTGATGATCATCACGATGGGCTTCATCCGCGAAAACAGC
>VBHC01000056.1 GCA_005889535.1 Chloroflexota bacterium | reverse complement strand
TCAAGCGCGAACATCGAATTGGCCTGTTCGCATGCTGCTCGTAAGTGCGGTAGCAGGTGAATCTCCGGCTCCTCTGCAACCCAATTCCTCAAGGACGCCAGATGGCGCAGTTCCTCAATTCCCTCGGCAACTCGCGAGCCATCGGCGACGCCCTGACCCCGTGTATCTCCCTCCCAGCGAGCGCTCACGAGGTGAGGCTAGCACTCGACGTTTCGATAGGCTTGCCATATGCCAGCCAAAAAGAAGGCGCCGAAGAAGGCCCCGAGAGCCGCGGCGCGAGGTCGCAAGCCGGCGGCGGCGCGCGGACCAGAGGCACGCGACAGCGTCATCGACCCGTCTGGGAATGACGTCTCCGAGCTCGCCGGGCAAGTAGAGCGACACGGGGGTGCCGTCGTGGGCGCCTACCGCGATCCCTTCGCTGGGCAGGCGTTGGTGCTGGCGTCACTCCCGATCAAGAAAGTCGTAGCGACGCCGTTTCAGCGCGATCTCTCCAAAACCCACGCCACCCGCCTGGCCGATGCCATTGGTGCGGCCGGACTGTTCCTCGATCCGGTCATCGCGGTACCGTCGTCGGACGGGTTCTGGTCGCCGAACGGCCGACATCGCCTGGAAGCCGCTCGGCGGCTCGGTATGCGGGCCGTGACCGCCCTGCTGGTGCCGGATGAAAAGATGGCCTATCGCATCCTGGCCCTGAACACCGAGAAAGCGCATAACCTGCGGGACCGCAGCCTCGAGGTGATCCGCATGGCCCGCCAGCTGGCCAAAGAACAGCCGCGCTCAAAGGAGAACGATCACGCAGTGACCTTTGAGTCGCCCGCCTTTATGACCCTGGGTTGCGCCTACGAACAGCGCTCGCGCTTTGCCGGCTCGTCCTATCAACCGGTGCTGAACAAGGTCGACCGCTTCCTGGAGAGCACGCTCCCGGCGGCGCTCCGCCAGCGCGAGCAGTGGGCAGTCCGAATCATGGACATCGACGACCGGGTCGCCGCCCACGTGAAGACGATGCAGGCCATGGGAATGAAGAGCCCCTACTTGCGGGCGGTGATCGTCGCTCGCATCAACCCGGTTCGGTTCGTGCCACCGTCACGCAAGAAGGACGCGGCACCCCCGATGTCGATGGCCGAGGCGCTGACCAAGATGGCGGCCAACGTGCGCAAATTCGACCCCAAGTCCATCAGGCCGGGTGACCTGGCCCTGGTGGCGGCAATCGCACCGTCTGCCGCCGACTGAGTGTGTTTCGCCCGCTGGCGGCGCTTGATGCATTCGATCGACGGCTCTTCGACCGCCTGACCGGACAGGAGCGGCGCATTATCGACCGCAATCTGAAGCGGTTGAGCAATAGCGCCAATCGATCGATGCTCTGGCTGACGATCGCTGCAGGCATGGCGGTCTTCGGTGGCCATCGCGCGCGACAAGCGGCGCTGCGTGGCGCGGTGGCGATTGCCATCACCTCGACCCTGGTCAACCTGCCGCTGAAATACGTGGCGCGGCGCGATCGGCCGCCGCGGCGTCGATTCGATCGGCCGCTCCCGATCAGCATGCCCGGCAGCTTTTCGTTTCCGTCGGGCCATTCCGCGTCAGCCTTCGCGTTCGCCACCGGCGTCGGCCTGGAGCACCCACGGCTGGCCCTGCCCATCCTCCCGCTGGCAAGCGCGGTCGCATACTCGCGGGTGCATCTCCGGGACTGCTGAGCGGGCCGGTCATTGACGCGGCGCGGCACTGGTGGAACTCGACGGCGCAGGTTCCCGAGTCGGAGCGCCCCGCGACCAGCGAGCTGATCCTCGTTGTGAGCCCGAGCGCGGGCCGGAGCGCCAAACTCGAACGGGCCAGGAGGGCGATGGCAGCGATGGGCTTGCAGGTCGCCACCGAGATCCCGGTTAATGATGCGGAGATCCTGCCGAAGCTGGTCCAGCGCGGCGGTCATTCGCACACCGTCATCGCAGCCGGCGGCGACGGGACGGTCGGTGCGGTCGCCAACGCTATCGTCGGGACGCCGGCCGCGCTCGGCATCATTCCGCTCGGCACCTCGAACGACTTTGCCCGATCGATCAGTATCCCGATGCACGTCGAGGACGCCGTCCGGCTGCTCACCAGGGGGCGGATCTCGAGGGTGGACGCCGGGCGCTTCACGGCTGAGGGGCAGCGCCCCCGTCATTTCGTCCACGCGGCTGCGGTGGGACTCAACGTCGGCTTCGCGCGCTTCGCCACCCGAGCCGACGTGCGAGCGCGTCTCGGCCGCCTCACCTATGCGGTGGCGGTGGCACTGGCCCTCCGGGAGCGTCCGATTTTTTGCTGTGAGCTGGAGTGGGAAGAGCGAAAGGAGCAAACGAATTTGGTCCACCTCGCAGCGATCAACGCGCCCATCTTCGGCGGTTTCCTCGGGCTGCGAATCCCGGGCGCAGATCCGGACGATCGAACGCTCGACATCATCATGATCGAACACCTGCCGATCCGACGCCTGCTACGCTCCGCGCTCTATCCGGCCGTCGGCGTTCGCCGCGGTATCCGCGGCATTCGCACCCTCCAGGTTTCACGGCTAAAGGTTCGGCCCACCGACTCGATGGATGTGACGCTTGACGGCGAAGTCGCCGGAAAAGTTCCTGGCGTCTTCGAAGTCGTCCCGGGCGGGCTTCGGGTGATTACAAGGGCAGACTTCAGGGGCGACCATCGATAACCGCGCGGCGATCGTAACGTTTGGATTGCGCGTCCTTGGCATCTTCATCGGGCTGGCGGTGATCACGGCGCTGGTCGGGTTCGGCGTCAGGGCGCTGAGCCTGGGCCTCGATCTCGGGGTGATGCAGGCGGTGGCCGCCAATCGCAACGTCACCGTGACCTCGATCGCTGAGATCGCGACCACGGCCGGATCATTCCCGATCCTGGCCCCCATCGCCGTCGCTGTCGTCCTGCTCCGGCGCTGGAATCGGCCGGCCGACGACATCGCGCTCGTGGTCGTTGCCGCCGGCAGTGCGGCGCTGCCGTGGCTGGTCAAGCTGATCGTGGCGCGCCCGCGGCCCACCATCGAACATCTCTATCAACTGTCGTCGCTCAGCTTCCCCTCCGAGCACACAACCCAGGCTGCGGCGATCTACCTGACGATCGCCATCGTGCTGTCAAAGGGTCTGGGCCGCGGCTTGCGGGAGCTCGTCATCGTGCTCGCCGTGTTGATCGCCCTAATCGTTGCCTGGTCACGGGTCTACCTCGGCGTCCACTACCCCACCGACGTTACGGCCGGGCTCCTGCTGGGGTGGGGCTGGGCGCTGCTGGTTTTCCACTGGGCCCGACCGAGTCTGGAGCAGCCCCCACCCTGACCCTCCCCCGCGAGCGGGGGAGGGGAAATTAAAGCCCACCCCGACCCCCAAATGCCGCCTCTCTCGCGGCAAGGGGAGTCACGATTTGTTGGTGAGCCGGTGACGGCCGCCAACAGCGGTGCCACCAGTTGACAACGATCGCGCCGCACGCGATGCCATCGGCGCGGCAGGTCCGTTGTACCGGCAGCGGACGGGGAGCAAAAATTCCGCGCGACGCGCGCGATGGTGAGGGGGCATCAGCCCAATGGATCGCGACAGGTTCAGCTTGCGCAAGGCGTTGTCGGCGCTTATGGGAGCCACCGTGCTCCTCCTAGGGATTCCGGCGATAACCGTGAGCGCCGCCGGGATCGACGATTATCCGTATCGCGGCACCCCGAACCTGTTGGATCGGTGGGGCTTCTACACGGGCTATTGCACGTCCTTCGCTGCATTTCGATTGAGCCAGGAGGGGGTCGTCCTTCACGGAGCGACTCTGCAAGGCCCCAACGGTAAGTCGGCGTTCTTCGGGAATGGCGGGACGTGGGACGCGGCCGCGGCCGCCGTCGGCTACGTCGTCGACACCCATCCAACCGTCGGTTCGGTCGCTGTCTGGCACGGCGGGGAGGGTGGCGCCTGGTCGGGCGGCCATGTCGCCTACGTCATGGCGGTTGATGCCGCAGGAAAGGCGACGGTTGAGGAGTACAACTGGTCGAACTACCTGCGGTACGGGCAACGCACGACCCAGGCACCCCGCTACATCCACTTTGTCGGTGCTGCAGCGATCCGGCCGGTCGTGCTTCCGCCGGCTCCCGCACCGGTGGGCCATCCATATCGCAGCACCGATGTCGTCCGCGAGCGCTCCGGGCCCGCCACCTGGTACCGCACCGTCGGGATCGTTCCTGCCGGCCAGCGAATCATGATCACCTGCCAGGTTCGGTCCAGCAGCGTCATCAATGGGACCGGCATCTGGGACCGCCTCACTAACGGTGCCTACGTCACCGACTACTACACGTCGACCCCGGCGTTCAATCGATCCAGCCCCGGACTTCCGCACTGTTAATCCCCGCAGATAGGAGGGCCGCATCGGGCGGCCCTCTTTTCATTTGGGGGGCAGCTCGCCGCGTCGTATCTTGTCGAGCCGTTCGCGAGTCCGGGGATCGAGGCGATCCTCGAGCCGGCGAGCGATGTCGGACCGGGCCCGACTGTCGCCCATTTGCTGGTTGCGCCGGGCCAGCACCGCGTCCACCTGGCCTTTGAGGGTGAGCGCCGAGACGGTCTTGATCTGGCGACCCAGGGCCAGGTCGCGCTGCAAAGCATCGGAGGTGGCGACCGTCACCTCATCGCTCGGCTTCGCTTCGAACAGGAGCTTTTCAATCACGTGATCGGCGGATGTCTTGCGGCCGGAATAAACCACCTGGATGCCATTGACCGTCTGCTCGGACGCCTCGGCGTCGGGCCGGCGATGGGAATCGAAGACGACCGTCACCTTCTGGCGGGTCATGGCCGCGTAATCGGCGAGGATCGAGACGAGCAGGTCACGAGCGTCCTCGAGCTTGACGTCCTTGACCGCCGAGAGCTCCGGCCAGGCAAAGATGATGTTGTAGCCGTCGACGATCAGCCGTTCCACGAGCTCAGCCTACGACCGGGGCGCCTCCATTTGTTGGCATGGTAGGTTGGAGCCTGAATGCAGACGCCGCCGGATGGTCCTCACCCCGCGGACGCGATCACCGGCAGCGAGCTTCGCCGCGATGTCTCGGTATATGGCTCCTACATGTGGGGCTACGCGGCGGTCGGCGCCGACATTTACACGGCGCTGGGCATCATCACCCTCGCAGCCCTCGGATTTGCACCCCTGGCCTTCCTCGCGGCAGGCATCGTCTTTGCCCTGGTCGGCCTCTGCTATGCGGAAATGGCGTCCGCCTACCCATTGGCCGGCGGCGGTCAGTATTTCACGCTGCGAGGGCTGGGCGACCTGTGGGGTCTGATCGCCGGAGCCGCACTGGTGCTCGACTACACCATCGATATCTCGCTCTTCACCGTCGTTGCGATCGGCTACCTCAACTACTTTGTGCCCTGGATCACATCCGGCCATCATGCGATCGACTTCACCATTACGCTGGGCCCGATCCACCTCGCCTGGCTGTGGCTGGTCGAGTCAGTGGCCGGGATCGTTTTACTCGTCTGGCTCAACGTTCGGGGAATCAAGGTCTCGACCAACTTCAACGAGATCATCGGAACAATCGCGATCTTCGCCCAAAGCATCATCGTGGTGGCGGGCTTCGTGCTCGTCTGGAAGCCGGAGATCGTCGCCCACCAGCTGGCGTTCAACCGGCCGACTCTCAGCCAGTTCGCCTTCGGCTCCTCGCTCGCCATCATTGCCTTCGTCGGGCTGGAGACGATTTCGCAGGTAGCCCAGGAAACGCGGCGGCCCGCGACCATCATCCCGCGGACATCGATCGGACTGGTGATCTCGGTTCTCCTGTTCGCCATGGCCTTTTCCATCCTCGCGATCGGACTGTTGGACCCCGCACAGTTCCGTGGCCACGAAGGCGACCCGGTCGCGCTGATCGCCGAACATATCCCGATCGTCGGCGTTGTTGCGGCGCCCGTAACTGCCGTCATCGGCTTCCTGATCGTCTACATCTCGGCCAATTCGGGGGTGGTGAGCTCATCGCGTCTCAGTTACTCGATGAGTCAGTTCGACCTGCTCCCCGCCTGGTTCTCGAAGGTGAACAAGCGCTTCCGGACGCCGGCGCGGGCCGTGCTGGTCTTTGGCGGGATCGCCCTCTTGCAAACGATCATCGCCTTCTTTACCCCTGGCGAGCCGGGCAAGAGCGCCGCGATCGACCTTCTCGCCGATCTTTACGCCTTTGGTGCCACGACGGGTTATCTGCTGGTCTTCATCTCGCTGTTCGTGTTGCGCTTCAAGGATCCCTTTACGCCTCGGCCCTACAAGATGCCAATCAACATCCGCGTGAACTACAAGGGCAACCAGGTCTGGTTCCCAGTACTCGGCGTTCTGGGACTCCTGGGCGTGCTCTTCTTTCTGATCATGGTGCTGCTCACTCATCATTACGCCCGCATCGTCGGTCCCCTGTGGGTGGTGGCCGCCATCGTCCTCTTCGCGATGTACCGGCGGAAACGCGGCCTGCCGGTGTTCAAGACGCTTCCGCGGGACTGGGAAGGTGCGACCAAGAAAGTGCTTCTCGAAGCAGAGGAATTCCAGTCGTTGGAGGAGTATGAGGCCGCGCTGAGCGAACATCGGGCGCGCACCTCTGATCAGTCGAGCTAACGCGATCACCGTTCGCGCTGGCGTACGACCTCGTAGAGCAGAATCGATCCGGCAACAGCAGCGTTCAGTGAACTGACCTTGCCGAGCATGGGAAGGCGGACCAGCGCGTCGGACTTTTTCCGCAGCAGCTCGTGCATACCCTCGCCTTCGGCGCCGATAATCAGCACCAGCGGCCTACGGTAGTCGAAGTCGGTATAGATTACGGGCGCATCGCCGGTCAGTCCGACGATCCAGAAACCGAGATCCTTCAGCGCGTCGATCGCTTGGGCCAGGTTGGCGACCCGAGCGTAGCGCAAATGCTCGGCCGCGCCGGCCGAGGCCTTGACCACCGACGGGGTGACCTCGGGCGAGCGGTTATGTGACGTCACGATGCCGCCCACGCCCGTCGCCTCAGCGGTCCGGCTGATGGTCCCTAGGTTCTGCGGATCCTGCAGGCTGTCGAGCATCAACAGGACCGCATCCGATCTGTCGGCCAGGGCCGCCCTCGCCATCGGCTCCAACTCCCAGTATTTCCGGGGGCCTACGTAGGCCACCACACCCTGGTGTGCCTCGGAGTGGGCGATGTCGTCGAGCTTTCGACGGTCCACCGGCTCGATCGTGATTCGCCGCCCGGCCGCCAGCTGGCGTAGCTCCTTGAGCCGCGGTTCCTCGCGCAGGCCCTCGGCGAAAAGCAGCCGCTTCACCGGTCGCCCGGCGCGGAACGCCTCGAGGATGGGATTACGGCCATAGATGATGTCGGGCGGGCGGGGCACCGGCTACCGTATCCGCTTCCAGCGGGCACCGTCCTTGGTGTCGTCCAGCTGGATACCCATGGCCAGGAGCTGCCGCCGGATCTCGTCGGCCCGGGCGAAATCCCGCCGCTTCCGCGCCGCCTCGCGCTCCGCGATGAGCGGTTCGACCTCGGCGTTGAGCGCCTGCGGGAACTCGATCACGTCCAGGATCCGATTCGCGTGGCGCAGCATCGCCATTGCCGCGGCGCGCTCGTCCGCCGTCGCCTGGCCTGATTCCAGGCGGGTGTTGAAGGTCTTGATGAACTCGAAGAGATGGCCGACGGCGGCCGGGAGGTTGAGGTCATCCCGCAGGGCGTCGTCCCAGCGCTGCTTGATCTCCGCAGGGGGTTCGGCGTCGACGGAGATGCGCCCGAGGCGGACGGCGAACTCGTCCAAACGTTTGACGGCACTGTCTGCCGCCTTGAGCAGCTCGGGAGAAAAGGCCAGGGGGCTGCGGTAGTGCGCCCCGGTCAGCAGCGCGTAGCGGATGGCGCGTGGCGTGTACCCCTCGGCAAGCAGCTCGCGAACCGTCGCAAAGTTCTTGAGCCGCTTGGACATCTTCTCACCCGTCGCAGCCTGCAGGTGCTGAGCATGCAGCCAGTAGCGAACGAAAGGCTTTCCGGTGGCGCCCTCACTCTGGGCGATCTCGTCCTCGTGATGAGGAAAGATCAGGTCGACGCCACCGGTGTGAATGTCGAAGGTCTCGCCGAGGTACTTCATGCTCATGGCGGAGCATTCGATATGCCAGCCCGGACGGCCAGGCCCAAGCGCCGTCTCCCAGAAATGCTCACCAGGCTTGCGTGCCTTCCAGATGACGAAGTCGCGGGGATCCTCCTTGGAGTACTCGTCGACGTCGACTCGGGCGCCGGCCTTGATGCCGCTCAGGTTGAGGTGGCTCAGGGATCCGTACTTGGGAAAGCTGGCGATCCGAAAATAGGTCGAGCCGTCGCTTACGTAGGTGTGACCCTCCTTGTCGAGCTGCTGAATGAGGGTCACCATTTCCGGAATGTGGCGGGTGGCCCGCGGGTACTGGGCCGCCGGCTCGACGCGAAGCGTGCGCAGATCCTCGTGATACGCATCGATGAAGGGCGCCGTGTATTCGTCGATGGGCTGCGACCGCTCGGCCGCTTTGCGGATGATTCGGTCCTCGACATCTGTGATGTTCATCACCTGGGTCACGCGATAACCCTCCGATTCCAGGACCCGCCGCAGAAGGTCCTGGAAGAGCACGGTGCGAAAGTTGCCAACGTGTGAATAGTCGTGGACGGTCGGGCCGCATGTATACATTCGGACATGACCCGGCTCGATCGGCGCAAACTCCTCGACTTGCATGCTCACGGTGTTATGAAGCCTCAGCGGCGTCACGGGATCTCTCGAAGCAGCGCCACGGCCTGGGCGGCCAGAGCCTCGCCGCGGCCGATCGCCCCCATGTGGTCGGTGGTCGTGGCCTTCAGCCCGACCGCGGCGGGATCGACGCCCAGCACTTCCCCCAGGTTGTTCCGAATTTGTTCGCGATACGGCGCCAGCCGGGGCACCTGGGCCAGGAGCGTCACGTCGACGTTCTCGACGGCCCATTTCGCGCGCCGGCAGTGATCGGTCACCTCGCGGAGCAAATCGAGGCTACGGGCATCTTTGTATTTCGGGTCGTCATCGGGAAAGAGCGTGCCGATGTCACCGATTCCAGCGGCGCCGCAGAGGGCATCAATCAGCGCGTGGCAGATGACATCTGCATCGCTGTGGCCCTGCAGCCCCATGTCCCATGGAAGTTCGACGCCACCGAGCACGAGCCGGCGACCCACGACAAGTCGGTGAAGGTCGAAGCCGGTCCCTACACGCACAAGGGGTCGGCGGCAAGCAGGGCTTCCACCATCAATGCATCCTCAGGGGTCGCGACCTTGAGGTTGCTATAGGAGCCCGAGAAGACCTTGACGGGCTTGCCGAGTTTTTCGATCAGTTCCGCATCATCCTCCACCACGATCCGCTCACGCACCGCTCTTTCGTGCGCCTCGAGGATCCAGTCATAGCGGAACACCTGGGGGGTCTGGACCTGCACCAGGTCGGAGCGCTCGACGGTACCGTGGACGAAGCCGGAACGGTCTACGTGCTTGTACGTGTTGCGCACCGGGACAGCCGCGGTGGCCGCGCCATGCTGGCGAGCGGCCTCCAGGCCGGCATGCAGCAGGTCGTCGCTGATCAGCGGCCGGGCGCCGTCGTGGACGATCACGAAATCCGGTGGATCCTTTGTGAGGCTTTGCAGTCCGAGGCGGACCGAATCCTGCCGGCGCTCGCCGCCGAGGCGAATGTCAATGGCTTTGCGCCAACCGTCGCCCTCCAACTCGCGCGCCACTTCCAGCAGATTGCGCTGCGAGATCAGCAATGTGATGCCGGTGATGTCGGCACAGCGGTCGAACGCCTCAAGCGTTCGCCGAATCAGTGACCGACCTCCAACCGGCATCAAGACCCTTGCGCTGGACTCTCCCTGGTGAAGCCCGGCCCCGGCTGCCGGAATGATGGCCTGTACTTGCACGGTTCACCCCTTTTGTCTGGAGGTTTGGTGGCATGAAGTATACGGGCGGCGGCCCGCGAATGAAGCAACGGGTCCGGCCGAAGCTAGTATGAAAAAGCAACAGGCCTAGGACAGGAAGTTTGGAGGACGCCATGTCTGAGCAGAACAAGCGTCTTGTTAGGCGAGCGCTGAACGAGGTCTTCGCGGGAGGGAACCTCGCTGTGGTAGGTGAGATCTTTCATCCAGATTTCGTCAACCACGAGGCCGGCCCGCGGACCCCGCCCGGGCCAGAGGGCTTGAAGATCACGGTTCAATGGCTGCGAGATGCATTCAGCGAACTTCACTACAACATCGAGGATGAGATCGTTGCAGACGACAAAGTAGTCGTGCGCGTGATCTCGAGTGGCCGACACACGGGAGAGTTCATTGGTTTCAAGCCGACCGGCAAAAGGTTCGAGGCCCAACAGATTCACATCTACCGCATCGCCGACGGAAAGATCATTGAACACTGGTCGAGCCGCGACGATCTGAGCCAGGGGATCCAGCTTGGCCTCATCCCGATCGGCAGGGGCGTAGCCGACGAACCACGCGAAGCGGCAACGACCGCGGGTCCGAGAGGAAGGAAGCAAGAAGAGCCTCGCGAAAAATAGTCGAGCATCAGCCGCCTCGCGCGATTCGCTCAGCTCGGGCAAGATCGTCCTGGGTCGTGATCTTGATGTTGTCGGCCTCGCCTTCGATCACGGCAACATCGCCGCCGGCCCACTCGATAACGGATGCGGTATCGGTACCGATGAATCCTTGGCGGGCCGCCTTGTTGTGTGCCTCGAGCAGCCAGGTCGCCTGGAAGGCCTGCGGCGTCTGTACGGCCCAAAGATTTTTGGGATAGCCGGCAATCCAACCATCCGCCACGTGCGCGACGCGCCCCGCGAGAGGCACCCCGGGAACGCAGCCAATGGTGCGTTCAGTTTGCTCCAGCAACCGCTCGATCAGGCGATGGCTCGCAAACGGGCGCACCGCATCGTGCACCAGGACGCTTTCGATTTGTTTTGCGTCGATCCGGGCGGCGAGCGCCTTGAGACCGGCAAACTCGGAACGATGCCGCACGTCACCACCCGCCACGACCGTGCCGAGCTTGGGGAATCGTCCCTTCAGGCTTTCGCACGCGTGAAGGTCCGAAGCCCGGGCGACAAGCACGACATCGGCGATCTGCGGGCTCGACTCGAGGACAGCCAGCGAATACTCGAGAATCGATCGACCGGCCACCTCGAGGAAGACCTTGTTCCTCGTTGATTGCATGCGAGTCCCCTCGCCCGCTGCCACGATGATCGCGGCCGCGCTCATTTCATCGGCAGGTTGCGCACGCGCACACCCGCGGCCTCGCACAGTGACAGCATGTCGGTAATCGCGTCCTCCTGCGTCACCGCCCGTGCCAACGTATCAGCCAGTCCTTCGCGCGTGATCAGCCACGGACCGCGCACCTCGACGAGCGCTTCTCGGGGAACGGTTGCGCGAACCAGGCCGTCGACCACCTCTTTGCAGGTATCGGTGATAGGAAGGGTGAGGACGCCGATGGGGTAGTCCCCACCGCCCCCACCCTGACCCTCCCCCGCAAGCGAGGGAGGGGAAAGATGGATTACGAACCGTTGGGCGGCTGGGGCCGCACTCATCGCCTGGCGGAGCCGCTCGACGATCCCTGGCCCGGGCGCGACTGTGAGAACGGCGAGGTCAGCGTCCGGTGCCGCCGCCCTGGATCCTCCGCAGTGGTTTCGGCCGCCCCATCGTCGACTCGCTGGCAGGAGTGGCGAAGATCATGCGTCCCGCCGCCGTCTGCAGCACGGACGTGACGATCACCCCAATGGTCTGGTTCATGTAGCGCCGGCCATTCTCCACCACGATCATGGTGCCGTCGTCCAGATACGCGACGCCCTGGTTCTGCTCTTTGCCTTCCTTGATCACCTGGATGTTCATCTCCTCACCCGGGATAACGACTGGCTTGAGCGCGTTAGCAAGATTGTTGAGGTTGAGGATGCGAACCCCTTCGAGTTGCGCCACCCGGTTGAGGTTGTAATCGTTCGTCATGATGGCTGCGGCGCGGGTCTTTGCCAGCTTGATGAGCTTCATGTCGACTTCGGTGACGTCCGGCACATCCTCATCGATGAATTCGATGTCGACCAGAGGCTCTTTCTGGAGCAGATTGAGGACCTCGAGGCCGCGACGTCCGCGGTTGCGGCGCAGTGCATCGCTCGAGTCCGCGATGTACTGCAACTCGGCAAGCACGAAATGTGGGACCAGGATCTTTTCCCGGAGAAATCCGGTCTGCGCGATATCCATGATGCGGCCATCGATGATGACGCTGGTGTCGAGCAAGACGCCCGTCTCCACAGCACGGCCTTCGATCAAGCCGGCCCCGGCGCGGGCCGGGCCGAGAACAAGGGCCATCATCTCGTGTCGCCGGTTGAGCCCGAGCGTCACCCCCCAGTAGGCGAAGACGAGGGCCACGATCAGCGAGATGACGAAGCCGAGGTACCAGGGCAACTTGGCCAAAAAGAGGCCGACGAGAGCCGCGAGCAGCAGCCCAACCAGGAGTCCCACGGTCGCCGCCACCAGATCTGGCAGCGGCGTGACGTTCAGCTTATTTTCGAGCCAGAAGAATGGCTTGGTCGTGACGTACGGGAGCCCGAAGAAGCCGAAGAGCGCGCCTGCCAATGCCGTCAGCATCAGCACCACCGCTCTCAGCGTGTAGCCGTCGATTTTGGCTTCCTGGATTATGAATGAGGCGTACTCGACGCCCGCTATGAGTCCAAGCAACAGGCCCAGCAGCCGGAAAACGCGTTCCACGCGCATTGCTATCACCTCCTTCTCTCAGGATGGGCAACGCAATCTCGCGCAGGCGCGCAAACAGGACGGCCATCGTGCCCTAATTAAAGCATGAAAGCCGCGGGCCCACGGGCATTTTGGCCGGTGCGTCCAATGTCAGTCGCGCGCGGGGTCGAAGCAACCTGCTGGCTGGCCGCCACGATCCTGGCTGTGGCGCTGGTCACTGGGAACCCGGGTGCCGGGGCTTCGGCACCATCGATTCACGTCGCCACCGCGCCACCCCCTCAGCTCTCCCTTGGCCAGTCCCGCTGCATCGAGCGGATCCTGAGCCGGGCAGCTGACCGGACTGAGGAGGAAGTCGCCGCCCGCATCAAGGCCGATTGCTTCGCGGGAGGCTTTACCACAGTCGTCGGGTCGGGCCCGGAGCCGTTGTCCTGCGGACGGCCGTTTACGGTACGGGTGACGCCGGCGGCGAATCGGAGGGTCGACTGCCTCGTCGGTTAGCCGAAGCAGCAATCGATCGCGTCTGAGATCGTTTCCACGCGGTGAATGGTCATGGCTGAGAGTTCGGGATCCCGCAGTTCCGCCGCGGCCGGAATGATGGCGCGCTTGAAGCCGAGGCGGTGCGCTTCGAGGAGGCGACGCTCCAACTGGCTGACTCGCCGGACCTCACCGCTCAGGCCAAGCTCGCCGATCGCGACCATGTCTGCACCGGCGGCCCGGTTTCGCTTGTTCGAGGCGATGGCCAGCGCGACAGCGAGATCCGTGGCGGGCTCACTCAGCCGGACACCGCCCGCGGCGTTGACGAAGACGTCGTCCTGGCCGAGGTCGAGCCGCGCACGGCGCTCCAATACCGCAACCAGCATGTGGAGCCGATTGAGATCGATGCCGTTGACCGACCGGCGTGGGGCGCCGAATCGGCTCGGGGTGGTCAGGCTCTGCAGCTCGACGAGCAGGGGCCGGGTTCCCTCGAGTGCGACGTGCACCACGTTGCCCACCTCACTGAGCGAGCGATCCTGCAGGAACGCCCGGCTTGGATCGGTGACCTCATGCATGCCGCTGTCACGCATCTCGAACACGCCGATCTCGTCGGTCGAACCGAACCGGTTTTTCTGGCTCCGGAGGATGCGGAAGGTGTGGTGCCGCTCGCCTTCGAGGTAGAGCACCGTATCAACGATGTGCTCGAGCACCCGCGGACCGGCGATGGCGCCTTCCTTATTGACATGCCCGACGAGAAAGATCGGAATCTGGCTGCTCTTGGCCAGGAGCATGAGTTGACCCGCGCACTCGCGCACCTGGCTGACGCTTCCCGGGGCTGAGGTTACGCCGCTCATGAACACGGTCTGGATGGAATCGATCACCGCCATCATCGGCCGCGACGACTCGAGCTGACCGATGATAGCGTCGAGGTCGTTTTCCGCCAGTACCATCAGGCGGTCGCCTTCGATCCCAAGACGCTGGGCCCGCAGCTTGAGCTGCTGCACCGATTCCTCACCGCTCACATAGAGGACCGGGCCAAAGGTGCCGGCCACCTCGCTGGCCAGCTGCAGCAGCAGGGTCGATTTGCCAATCCCCGGGTCGCCACCGACGAGCACGAGCGAGCCGGGCACGATGCCGCCCCCCAGTACCTCGTTGAGCTCGCGCATCGCCAGCCGGAGGCGATTGCTCTGAGCGAAGCGGACCTGCGCCAGCGGCATGGCCTGGGCGCTGGAAACGGCAACCCGGCGGCCAGCGGTTGGCCTGGTCGCGGGTTCGGCCCGGACCTGCTCCTCGACGTAGGTATTCCAGTTGCCGCACTCGGGACACCGCCCCAGCCACTTGGAGGATTGGTTGCCGCAATCCTGACAGGCAAAAATCGTGCGGGGCGCCTTTGCCGTCTTCACGTCCGCCCGTAACTATAGGGAGGGACTGCGACAGCTATCTGTCGGCGGCGGCAAGCGGTGCGTCAGCGAAGAAGGCGGAGAAATACCGGCGCCTGGCTGGCTGCCGACAAGAGAGCGCCGGCCGCGGCCACCAGGCTGATGGTGGCGACGGGCAGAAGCCCGTAGAGTTGAGCCGACAGGGCGGTGGTCAGGGCACCGGCCAGGGCGCCGCCGACGATGGTGGCGGGAATCCAGGCCCAAGCGATGTTGCCGCCTGATTCCCGCAGGACCAGAGCCTGTGCCGTACCGACGACCAGCCCGGCGGCAGCGAGCGCCGACGCGCCGCTGACCACCGCCGTGGCCAGTGTGATGGGACCGGCTCCCGCCGGAGGAACGAACAAGCCAAGGACGCTCGGGATCACGACCATCACAGAAGCCAGCCTGGCCGCAACCGACGCGGGGACCCACCAGTAGACCTCGAGGCGGTAACGCCGGAGGACAAACCACTGTGCTCCGGCGGCGACGACGCCGTCCAGGACCGTCGCGACGTAGCGGAAAGCATCAGCGAGCGAAGGCGGACCAGCAATGGCGAGATCGCGAACCTGCCAGGCCACGAGGGCGCCGACAACAGCGCCGATCAACGTGACGGCGATCCACAGCGCCCACGCCAGCCTCTGACTTTTCCGGCCGATCGTAATTGGCGGCCCGCTCACTGACGGTTCGGGTACGGCCATCGAGGCCATCGTAAGGCCGGCGGAGCAGGAATTCGTTACGAACCGGTAACGAGAAAAAGAGAGGCCGGCAAACGGGCCGGCCTCTCTCCCGTACGGTTGAGCTCGCTTAGCTTGCGGCCAGCGCGCTCGCCCGGTCGAGCAGCGACTGCGCCTGCGCGATCCAGGCCTTGGCTTGCTGCTCATTGATGGGCTGGTTGTCGAACGCCGCCGCGTTGAGCGCCGCTCTGATCTGGCTCGCCAGTGTATCGCGCTCCGACGTCAGATTCTGGATTGAGCTCTCAATCGAGTTGTAGACGCTCTCATCCGTACTGTTCAGCGCCCTGGTCGATGCCGTCAGGAGGTCAGTCCCGAACTGGCCGAAGGCCGCGTTCACCTGCTCATAGGCAGCGCCCAGCCTGAGGAGGGTGGCACGATGGGCGATCAGCGATTGCGGAAGCGCCTTCGTCTCGATGGTCTCGATTAGCACCCGACCATCGTTCAGATAGCTGTCCCTCAAGCCGGCCAGCGCCAGGGTCGTCGAGCGCACGTTGGTGTGGTCGGTCCAGGTCTGGGAGTCGATGCCCTGATGCTTGACACCCGGGCCCACAAGACCGAGCCAATTCGTGGCAATTTCGGGCTGGATGTCGCCGTGGTTCCAGGCGAAGTGATAGTCGATGCAGGGATTGCTTCCGCAATTCGGGCCTGTGTTGGCGGCCGTGACGAAGTAGTCGGGATTCCCGAACGCGGTGAAGCTCGGCGTCCGCGCGGAATCCGCGTTGACCATATGCAGCGCCTTCTCGCCCACCGGGTCCGCCATTTGGAGGAACACACGGTCCGCGCTGGAACTGACGTACGGATCAATCGCCTGTAAACCGAGGACATCTCGCTCCATCTGGCGCAGGGTCGGGTCAGTCCGCGCCGGCTGGCCGTTCACGTAGAAGGTGGGCGCCGAGTCGCTGTGGACCACGAAGGAGGGCGTGGTAGCCGGCAGTTTCGGCTTGATGTTGAGGTTGACCTCGCCGATCTGGTTGCTCGGGCAAGCTGGCGCGGTCGTCCAGGAGCAGTTGGCATGCGAGTAGGCGAGGGTGCCGTCAGCCTGCGGGATCAAGAGGCCGCCGGCGTAGTGATCACCCTCATCAACTGTGACGGCAAACAGGGTGTTGTCCTTGGTGATCCCGTCTGCGGCCAGGCGGTCGAAGAAGGCCGCGAAGGCATTGTCATAGGCCTTGAGCTGCGCGACGTAGTCGGCCTCGCCCGGCCCGGATGCGCGCGGGAAGTTCGGATTGAACGGCGCTGGGAACGCCGAGGTGTGGTTGTCGTGGGCGTCCGAGATGTAGGCGTAGGTCACCGGGACGCCGGCTTCCTGCATCTGGGCCACATAAACGCGCCGTCGAACCCGGGGAATCCGGGCTGCCCGAAGGGATCCGTGACCGGCTGGCCCTCGGTGTTGTTGACGGCCGGCTGGCCCATAACGGTCGAGCACTGGGCCGAGCTCGCGGCGCAGACCGCCGGGTTGACGTACTTGGCGCCGTACAACGCCTGATATCCGAGGTACCCACCGGGCTCATCGGGGAGTCTGTCCGGGCGGGAATTCGCGACATTGGTCGCGTTCTGGGTGCAGATTCCCCCGCCTTGACCGCAATGAATCGCGATCCCGACAAAGTCGGTCAGCGCCTTGGCGCGGGCGGCGGTTCCAGATGGCGCCGCATTCGATGCGAACGCTTCGTTCCACTCGGGCGACCCCGTTCCAAAGGCCTCACTCATGTCGCCAAAGGGGCCGGTGCCAGTGTTCTCGAGCTCGATGTTCGCG
>VBHC01000007.1 GCA_005889535.1 Chloroflexota bacterium | reverse complement strand
ACGGCGCTATTCCACGCCGCGAGGGGACGCCGCGGTCGACACCATGCGTTACAGCACGCCGGAGATCGAGCGCGTTGCGGTGCGAGCCTTCGAGCTGGCTCGCCTTCGCCGGCATCGGCTGTGTTCGGTCGACAAGGCAAACATGCTGGAGACCTCGCGGCTCTGGCGCACGGTTGTGACTCGGGTGGCGGAGCGCTATCCCGACGTGGCGTGCAGCCACATGCTCGTGGATGCCTTTGCGATGGACCTGCTCCGCCGCCCTCAGACCTACGACGTCGTGGTGACGGAAAATCTCTTCGGCGACATCGTTACGGATGAGGCGTCGATGCTCGCAGGCTCACTCGGCATGCTGCCGTCAGCGAGCCTTGGTGGGGGCACGCTGGGCCTGTACGAACCCATTCATGGATCCGCACCCGATATTGCGGGCAAGGGCATCGCCAATCCGATCGGTGCAATTCTCAGCGCCGCCCTCCTGCTGCGCTGGTCACTCAACCGCGAAGATGCTGCCCAGGCCATCGAGCAGGCCGTGTCCCGCGTGCTGGCCGGCGGCTTGCGCACGGCCGACATCGCCCCGGACGGCCAGCCGGCCGTTGGGACGACGGCGATGGCGGATGCCGTCATCGCGGCGCTGGTCTAAAACCAGCGAGCGCGGCCCCCTAGGCGATCGCCCGGCGAAGAGCCGACAGGCTCGCGACGACCGGCCGCGGAATTTTGAGACCTCGGGTCAGCGCCTGGGGATCCTTCAGCCCGTGGCCGGTCAGCACGCATACGATGGCGCCACCGTCCGTCAGCCGTCGGGCTTTGGCCCTTCGCAGGAGTAGCGCGACCCCGGCGGCGGAAGCGGGCTCGACGAGCAGCCCTTCCTCACGAGCCAGTCGGCGGTGGGCCGCCATGATCTCGGCGTCGCTGACTGCCTCGATCGTCCCTCCCGATTCATCACGAGCAGCGATGGCGCCCGTCCACGACGCGGGGTTGCCGATCCGGATTGCCGACGCGATCGTTCGCGGCCGCGCTACCGGCCGTCCGCGAACCAGGGGCGCCGCCCCCTCCGCCTGCGCGCCGTGCATCTTCGGAGCGGATCCGCCCGCAGTCATGACGATCTCGCCGAAGCCACGCCAGTAGGCGGTGATGTTGCCGCCGTTGCCAACCGGGATGAAGAGCTGTGCCGGCGCCTGGCCTAACTGCTCGACAATCTCGAAGGCCGCCGTCTTCTGTCCCTCGATCCGAAACGGATTCACGGAGTTCACCAGCGCCACGCCGGGTTGGTTGGCGAGCTGTCGCACGAGTTTCAGCGCCGCATCGAACGAGCTGTTGACGGTGAGGATGGTGGCCCCGTAGGCGAGCGCCTGGGCCAGCTTGCCGGCTGCGACGCCGCCGGCTGGAACGACAACGACGGCGCGAAGACCGCAGCGTGCCGCATACGCCGATGCCGAGGCACTCGTGTTGCCGGTCGAGGCGCACAATAGCGTCTCCGCTCCGGCCTCGAGCGCTTTGGCTGTTGCCACGGCCATGCCGCGGTCCTTGAATGATCCGCTCGGGTTGAGGCCTTCGTACTTGAAATACAGCTGCTCGAGGCCGATGGACGGACCGATTCGCGACGAGCGCACCAGCGGAGTCGATCCCTCGCCGAGCGTCACCCTGGGGGTGGCCGCCGTCACCGGCAAGTAGGCCGCATAGCGCTCGATGATGCCGGCGGTCATGGCGGCCATGCTACCGTTCCGGAAATGCGCGCCCCATATCGGGTTGGCTTGATTGGGCTGGGGAACGTCGGCGGCGCGCTGGCGAGGCGGCTCGTCGATGATGCCGATCGAATCGCCGACACAAGCGGCCGGCCGATCGTGCTGGAGGCCATCGCCGTCGCCCACCGCGACGGCCGGAGCGCTCCAGCTCCCCTCGTTTCAGCGGAGGCCCTCCTGAAACGTCCGAACCTGGACGCCGTCATCGAATTGATGGGCGGGCTCGAGCCGGCCCATACCTATATCTATACGGCGCTTCAATCAGGCCGGCAGGTGATCACGGCCAACAAGCAGCTGATCGCCGCCAGTGGGCCAGAGCTCTGTCGCCTCGGCCCCCTCCGCTTCGAGGCGAGCGTGGCGAGCGCAATTCCCATCGTCGAAACCCTGGCCGAGACCATGGCGTCGGACCGCATCACGTCACTGGTGGGAATCCTGAACGGCACCACGAACTCGATCCTGGAGGCGATGGCGCAAGGAGCCAGCTACGCGGACGCGCTGGTTGATGCGCAACGTCGCGGCCTGGCCGAAGCCGATCCGAGCGCGGATGTCGATGCGCACGATCCGGCCGCGAAACTCGCCATCCTTGCCATGTTGGCCTTCCGTCGGCGGATCGAGCCGTCACAGATCGAGCGGGTTGGCATCGGCGGTCTCGACCAAACCGAATTACTCGGAGCCCGGCAGCGCGGTTTTGTCGTGAAGCTGATCGCGGCGGCGACGGTCAGCAACGGGGTGAGCATCGAGGCCGATGTCCGGCCCCGCCTGATTCCCAACGACGCCCCGATGGCCCGGGTCGCCGGAGCGATGAATGCGATTGCCGTGGAGGCCGCCCATGCCGGGACGCTCACCCTGCAGGGGCCGGGCGCGGGGCCCGATGCGGCGGCCAGCGCCGTGCTTGCTGATCTGGTTCGCGCCGCGCGCGATATGCCGGCTTCAGCCGGTGCACTCCTGGCGAGCCTTGCGGATCAGCCGGCGGCGCGCATCACGCCGTTGGGATTGCGGACTCCGTATCCGGCAGCCACATGACCCAGGAGCGTCCATGTCGGTATCGCTGACGCTCGAACAGGTGACGGACCGCGCACGGCGCGCGCCCATGGTCCCAATTTTTCGAGACATGCTATCCGACGGGCTGACCCCGGTGACCGCGTTTGCCGCGCTGGGACAGGAGGGTCCGGCCTTTCTTCTCGAAAGTGTGGAAGGCGGTGAGCACCTCGGTCGCTATTCCTTCGTCGCCGCCGACCCGATGGCGATCATCTCGATCGCCGGTGGCCGAGCTACAGTCCAGGACGGGGACGGTGAGCGGGCGTTGGAGGGCGCCGATCCCTGGAAGGCGCTCGAGTCATACCTTCAAGCGTTTTTGGCCGAACCGGCTGAGGGCCTTCCCGAAGGGTTCTGCGGCGGCGCCGTCGGCTACCTCGGCTACGAGGCGGCGCGCTACCTCGAACACCTGCCCATCCCGGATGTGGACCCGCTGCGTGTCCCGGATGGCGTGTTCATCGTCACCGACACGCTGGCCTGCTTCGACCACGTGCGTCACCGGCTCAAGCTGGTTACCCATGTCCGGGCTCAGCAGGCCCCGATCGAGGAGCGCTACGCGGAAGCCGTTGGCCGGATCGACAACCTCGCCCGGCGGCTCAGCCAGCCGGTCCGGCTGCGTCCGATGGAACCGGCCGACCGGCCGCCGGCGATTGAGCCCCGGGGACAGGTCTCCCAACCGGACTTCTTCAACGCCGTCGAGCGGGCGAAGTCGCATATCCTGGCCGGCGACGTCTACCAGGTGCAAATCGCGCAGCGATTCACGGCGCCGGTCCAGGCGGACCCGTTCGATGTCTACCGACTGCTGCGGGCGCTGAACCCCTCGCCGTACATGTACTTTCTGCGACTGCCGTCAGCCACTACCATCCTGGGCACGTCTCCCGAAATTCTGGTGACCGTGCAGGGACGCCAGCTCCGCTACCGGCCGATCGCGGGCACCCGGCGCCGTGGCCGCGATGATGCGGCCGATCAGCGCATGGAGCAGGAACTCCGATCCAGCGAAAAGGAACGCGCCGAGCACGTGATGCTCGTCGACCTGGGCCGTAATGACCTGGGCCGCGTCTGTGAGATTGGGAGCGTCAAGGTCACCGAGTTGATGACCGTGGAGCGCTATTCCCACGTCATGCACCTGGTCTCCAACATCGTCGGCAGGCTGCGGTCCGACTGCACTCCGATGGACGCGCTTCGCGCCTGCTTCCCGGCCGGCACCGTGACGGGCGCGCCCAAGATTCGCGCCATGGAAATCATCGCCGAGCTGGAACGCGAGCGACGTGGCGTCTACGCCGGCGCGATTGGCTACCTCAGCTTCACCGGCGATCTCGACACCTGCATTGCGATTCGGACGATGGTGGTGAAAGATGGCCAGGCGACTGTCCAGGCTGCGGCCGGCATCGTCGCGGATTCCGTCCCGGCGGAAGAGTTCTTGGAGACGCGCAACAAAGCGTCCGCGCTGCTGCAGGCGCTGGCGGGTGCCGGCTGACATGGCCAATCGGGTCGTGCTCGTGATCGACAACTACGACTCGTTCACCTACAACCTCGTCCAGTACCTTGGCGAACTTGGAGAGAAGGTCGTGGTTCGGCGCAATGACCAGATCACGCTGCCGGAGGTCACCCGGATGGACCCCGTCGCCGCGGTTCTGTCTCCTGGACCTGGAACGCCGGCCGAGGCCGGCATCTGCAAAGACCTCTTACTCGAGTTGGGCCCGACGCTGCCGACGCTGGGTGTCTGCCTCGGCCACCAATGTTTGGGGGAAGCATTCGGCGGAACGGTGCGCCGGGCGGCCAGCGTTATGCATGGCAAGGTGTCGGCGGTGGCGCACAACCAGCAATCGGTCTTCCGCGGGCTTCCCAGCCCGTTTGCGGCAACCCGTTATCACTCACTGGTGGTGGATCGCGACAGCCTGCCTGCCGATTTGGAGGTCACCGCATCAACCGAGGACGGTACCGTGATGGGCCTGCGTCATCGTCGATACCCGCTGGCGGGAGTTCAGTTTCACCCCGAGGCGATTCTCACCGAGCACGGGTACGAGCTGCTGAAGAATTTCCTGCAAGACGCGCGCGCCTGGCGGAATACCAGCGTGCCAGGCGGGGTTCCATAATGATGTGCGCATTGTTCAAACGCGTCGTCACATTTTCGTAGCGACAGTCCGATGCTTTCGCAATACGGGACCGGTATGCTAGCCGGCGTGAAATTGACCACTGAGCGCGACCGGCCGCGGCTGGCCATCATTGCCCACGATGGCAAGAAGGCGGACCTGGTTGCCTTTGCGACGTTCAACCGCTCACGCCTGAGCGAGTACGAGCTGGTCGCCACCGGGGCCACCGGCGATCTGTTGCGAGACAAGGTCGGCCTGGAGGTCGAGAGCGTCACTCCTGGTCCACATGGCGGCGATGTGCAGATTGCCAGCCGCGTGGTCGAAGGCGAAGTGGACGCCGTCATCTTCCTGGTCGATCCACTGGACAAGCACCCTCACGATCCGGACATTCAAACCTTGCTGCGGATTTGCAACGTTCGCAACGTGCCGCTGGCGACGAACATCGCGACCGCGGACGTGCTGATCAGCTCGCCGCTGCTCGAAGCTCTGCGCGTCGCCAGCTAGTCGCGCTTGACATAGAAAGAGGCTGGGCCCTGTGGGCCCAGCCTTTTCAATTCGTGTCGATCGCACGGCGTTGTCTGATCAGGGGACGGTGGGACGCTGGCCGGCGTTCTCCTGCGCCTCGCGTGCGGCGCTTTCGCCCTTCTCATGGGTTGGATCCTCGTTCGGCGTGAACTTGCCGGACCCGCCGCCCGGTCGTTGACCTGAATTCTCCTGGGCCTCGACCGCGGCGCTTTCGTTGGCCTCATGGGTCGCATCCTCGTTCGACTTGAAGGTTCCCGCACTGGCACTCGGACTTGCCGAGGCTGCCGCCAGCTGGGTATTCGACCCCGGCGTGGCAGCGGTGGCGGCCAGCGGACCGAAGACGGTCGCACCGATCACCCCTCCGGCGATCATCGACCCGGCGATTCCCGCGACAGTCACGATTCGTTGGATTGGCGTCAAGCTGCTCTCACCTCCTTCTTAATGTGGATGGCGTGCTTGATGTCCCGCCGCCTGGCGAGCGAAGACAGGGAATTGGCTCCCATCGCCACCCAGTCTGGAGGGCGCAACCTTTCAGAAGCATTACAGCCGAGGGCCTCGGGCAACGGCATTCAAGATCAGAACCCGTCCGGGACGCTGGTGTCGCGCCGCAGCCCGGGCCATGGCGTCGCCCACCGGCTTGACGTTGCGGTCGGCGATCGCGATCACGCTTCCGCCGGCGCCGCTAAGCGCCGCGCCCAGGGCTCCGGCCTGCTCGGCCGCCGCGATCGCGTCGTCGAGATAGGGGTAGGCGCGGGCACGCCCCGGCTGATGCAACCGGTCGTCCATCGCGCTCCGCAGCAGTGAGCGGTCATGGTGCGCACAGGCCAGGATCCATTCGGCAACCCGTCCAAGGTTGAAGACCGCATCCTCCCGTGCCGGACGCCGAGGGACGAGCCGGCGCGCCTCATGGGTCGGGGAGACCTCGTCCGGCACGAAGACGACAGCGCGCCAGCGCGCCGGCCAGTCAAGGCGATGGACGCGAACCCCGCCGTCCTCGACGGCGGCGACGCAAAACCCGCCATACAGCGCGGCCGCCAGGTTGTCGCCGTGTCCCTCGAGCGGCACGGCCAGCTCGAGCACGCGCTGCGCCGACATTCGAAGGCCGCGAAGTCTCGCGCCCAGGATGATGCCGGCGACGATTGCCGACGCGCTGCTGCCGAGGCCGCGGCCGATCGGCACCCCGTTCTGGACACGAAGCTCGACGCCATCGAGCGGACGGCTCCATCCGGCAAACGGTTCCTGCGCCGCGCGCACAATCAAGTTCCGCCTGTTGAGCGGAAGCTCGCCCACGCCCTCGCCGTTCCACTCGATGGTGGTCTTCGGCGACTCGCGCGCCTCGACCTCGAGGTGGAGATCGAGCGCAAGCGCGAGAACGTCAAAGCCCGGTCCGAGGTTGGCCGACGATGCCGGCACCCGGACCGAGGCGGTTTTCGACACTACAGCTTGAATGCCTCGTGCAATGCGGCCACCGCGTCTTTGACCCGATCGGCCTCGATAATGCAGGTGATGCGGACTTCGGAGGTCGAGATCATCTCGATGTTGATCCGCCGGTCGGAGAGCGCGCGAAACATCGTCGCCGCGACGCCCGGCTGGCCGCGAATGCCGCTGCCAACCACGGAGACTTTGGCGAGCTCGTTCTGCGACAGCACGGTGCGCGCGCCGATCTCTTTAGCCACGCCGTTAAGGATCTGCTCCGCCTGACGGCCGTCGGCGGAGGAGACGGTGAAGGACATATCGGTGACCCCCTCGTGGCTGGCGGTCTGGACGATCACGTCGGCGGCGATGTCGGCCTCGGCGAGCGGGGCGAAGATGGCGGCGGCGATACCGGGCCGGTCCGGCACCCCAACCACCGAGAGTCGGGCCACGTGCTCTTCGTGCGCGATGCCGCGGACGCGATTTCGGTCCTCCATGATCGCCTCCTCCGAACAAATGATGGTACCCGGGCCGGCGTGGAAGCTCGACCGAACATGGAGCTCCATCGAGAATGCCTCGGCGATCTCCACGGCCCGTGGATGCATGACCCGAGCGCCGGCGCTGGCCAGCTCGAGCATCTCGGGGTAGGCGATGCGCGGGAGCAGTCGAGCGGACGGCACGAAGCGTGGATCGGCCGTATAGATGCCTCGAACGTCGGTGAAGATTTCACAGCTGTGGGCCTTGAGGGCCACCGCGATGGCGACGGCC
The DNA here is from genome assembly GCA_005889535.1 of Chloroflexota bacterium. GTDB lineage: Bacteria > Chloroflexota > Dormibacteria > CF-121 > CF-121 > CF-13. The sequence continues at coordinate 167 of VBHC01000007.1, read as the reverse complement.
GTGGTATCCGATCCGCCGCGCCCCAGCGTCGTCACCTCCATCTCGTCACCGATTCCCTGGAAGCCGGCTACGACGACGACCCGGCCCGCGGCGAGCTCCCGCTCGATTCGCGCCGGCGTGAGACCGACGATGCGCGCCTTCGCGTGCCGCCGGTCGGTCTGGATCCC
>VBHC01000006.1 GCA_005889535.1 Chloroflexota bacterium | reverse complement strand
GCAGGCGATCGTCGACATGGACATCAGCCCTGACGGCAAGAGCCTCTACGTCGCAGCCACCAACGGTTTCTGGGTGGGTACCAAGGGACTGACAGGCAACTGGACATTCACTGATCCGGGCATCGGATGTTACTGGTCGAGTGTTCGGGTGAACCCGGCCAACCCCGACATCGTCAACATCGGCGGGTTCGGAGGTCCATGGACCTATCGGGTGGCGACGAACAGCCTGACGCCAAGCCGGCTCTGTGCTTCGTCCAGCGATTGCACCAGCGCACCACCGTTCACAACCGCGACCATCGGCCGGACAACGATCGCGGTTGATCCTCCGATGCCGAACTATGTGTACGCGAGCATGCAGTGCCTCGCCAACACGGGCGCTTGCCCGACTGATGGCGGCAACCCGGCGCAGACGTACGCCTGGTGGGGGGTGTTCGAATCATCGGACTATGGCTCGACCTTCCACCCGCTCTTCATTCCGGGGCCCGGCTGGGGCAGCGCGTACGAATACTCGCAGACCGATTATGACCTGACGCTGGCGGTCGATCCAATCGACGACAACTACCTCTACTTCGGCCTGGTCGATCTGGGATTGTTCTCGTATCTGACGAACACGGTGAGCTTTGTCTCGGCACCGGGTGTCGGAGGGTTCCTGCCCTGCAATCAGTGGTACACGGGTCGGTTCACACTCAGTCCCGGCATTCACTGCGACCAGCAGGGAATCGGATTCGATCGCAGTGGCACCCTGTACGTCGGGACCGATGGAGGTGTCTTTTCGTCTCCTCCGGCTAGTCGGGGAGGCCAGTGGATAAATCGAAACTCGAACCTCGCGATTTCACAGTTTTATCCGGGAGTTGGCTACAACACAAACAATCCAAACCGGCTACTTGGTGGGACGCAGGACAATGGAACGCCAACCTGGAATGGCACGAGCTGGCAGCAAACGCTTGCTGGCGACGGTGGTTTCACCGCCATCGATCCGGCGAACCCGACCGATACCTGGTACGGGAGCTACCCCGGCCTCTGCGTGAACAAGACTCAGAACGGCAGCACCCCGTGGAGCGCGAGCAGTGGGCCAACCTGGAGCCCCAAAACAAATGGCTTCCATGCGCCACCCGCCGGAAGCCTCGACTGCGTTCGTGGAGCCCTCTTCATAGCCCCCTTCGCCATGGACCCTTCGAACCACCTCAAGCTGCTGGCCGGAGCGGACACGCCATATCTCAGCATCGATGGCGGGGATCACTGGCGAGACATAGGAGGAGCAGCGGTGTTCCCCCTCAGCGGGAAGGATGCGATTTCCGCCACCACCATCTGTGCCGATCCGACCAATGCCGGACGCTTTCTTGTCGGGTCGGCGTTCGGGCACGTCTTCCGGACGACCAACGGCTACAGCTCGTCTCCGACCTGGACGGAGCTTTCAGCCGGTCTCTCCACGCAATGGATCACCCGACTCGTGTGCCTGGCCGACGGCACCACCTATGCAAGCGTCGGCGGCGGCCAGACCGGAACCCCGCACGTCTTCAAACTCGCCCCCGGCGGCCTGACCTGGATCAGCGTCCAGGGTGACCTTCCGAATACGACGGTAACGTCGGTCCTCGTCGACGGCTCGACGCTCTATGCCTCGACCGACATCGGGGTCTTTACCAGCGCCAACGGTGGCATCAACTGGACCCGATTTGGCACCGGCCTGCCCAACGTCCCCGTCGTCGACCTGGTGCTCGACGCCGGACGGTCGGTCATGTACGCGGCGACCCACGGCCGTGGAGCCTGGAAGATCGACGTCACGGGGTCGGCCACCAGTCCGGTCCAGGTGCTGCCCGCGATGGCGAATGCGGCCTACGGCGGCTACACCACTGCGGCGTACATCAAAAACACCGGCTCAGCACCGGCGCAAGTCTCAATCAGGTATTTCGATACCAATGGCGCCGTGGTCGGTCGTGGCGACCTCAACAGCGCCCTTCCGGTCAACGCCGTGTGGACCGTCCGGCAGGACAATGGCGATGCGTTCGCCGCCGGCGGCGCGGGCTCGGCCCTCATCGTCAGCGACCAACCGGTGGCTGCCTTCGTGAACGAGTTCGCTCCCACGAACACCGGGGATGCCACCAGTTACACCGCGATTTCGCTGGCCGGTGGCACCGGCGCGACCCTCTATACCCCGGCGATCGCCAACAACGCCTATGGTGGCTACACGACGGGGATTGGCTTGATCAACATGGGCAACACCTCGACGGACGTAACGATCACCTACCGCGATCCAAACGGCTCGGTGACCAGCGCGCAGTCGCTGACTGCGGTCCCGGCCCACGCCTATCGCGGCGTCTACAGCGGTGACGCCGGTCAGGCGACCGATGCCAGGCTGCCCAATAATTTCGCGGGGACGGCGACGATCACGAGCAGCACAGGAGGCTCCCTGGCCGCGATCGTCAACGAGGTCGGACCCGGCGGCCAGTTCTCCTCATATGACGCCGTGCCTCAGGGCAACACCGCGCTGGCCGCGCCGGCGGCGCTCAATAACGCCTTCGGCGGCTTCAACACCGGAATGGGCGTGCAGAACACGACGTCAGGCGCGGGCACCGTGACCGTGACCTATTACGACGCCAACGGGCAGGCGACGACCAAGCAGGCCCCCATCCCGGCCAATGGATACCTCGGCATCTATCAGGGCGGCGGGACACTCGCCCCATCGCCCGGCGCGTACACGGCGAGGCTGACGAGCACGGTGGCGCTGGCGGCGATCGTCAACGAGGTGGCGCCGGCGCCGGCGAACGGACCGCAGCAATCGACGTCGTACAACACGTTCGCCACGGGGAGCGGCTCCGTGCATCTGCCTCTGGTCGAGAGCGCCGGCAGTGATGGCTGGAGCACGGGCCTCGGCATCATGAACGCCGGCACGACGGCGACGGCCGTGACCGTCAGCTATTTCGACGCGTCAACCGGGCAACCTGTCGGGACGCCGGCGTCCAATGCATCGCTGGCCCCGAACGCCTTCTGGGGCGTCTACCAGCCGAACTCGGGATTACCCGCCGGCACCCGCGCGACGGCGGTCGTGAGCACGGCTGCCGGGGGCTCCGTAGTGGTGATCTGCAACGAGAGCGCCGACACGACCTTCATGAGCTACGACGGGCAGTAGCCCGCCCCTTGACCTGCCCGTCGCAGGCCGTATCGCTCCCGTTTCCGTTTGGTGTCAGACGGTGTAGCGGTCGGCTGCTGGCCGTGACGTTGGAACGCTCATGGGGCGTTCCAACTGAAGCGCACGGCTGGACATCTTCCGACTGTCGCGGTGGGGGTAATCGTGGTCGTCGTGACGATATCCACCATGATGATGCTCTCCACCCGGACACACGTTGGCGCAGTGCCGACCACGGCGAAAGCGCCCGCCGCAAAGGTTGGCGCCAGTCCGACCTCACAGGCTGACCGAGCGGGGCAAGGAACCTTCCGGACGGGCCGGCCGAACTCCGTCATCTATGAGGAGACCGTCCCATTCGTGACGCGGTCAGGGGCCCAACTGCTGCTCGACGGCCAGCCTTTTCGCTTCACCGGCCTGAACATTTACAACGCCAACAATCTGGCCGGCTGCTGGTATCCGCTTGGGGCCGGCCCCACCCTGGATAACGCGTTGACGGCCATCGGGCCCGGCCAGAAAGTGTTCCGCGCCTGGTTCTTTCAGTCGATGGCCACTACCAACGGGCAGCGGGACTGGAGCGGATTCGATCACACCTTGATGGTGGCGCGGGCACACGGTGAGCG
>VBHC01000110.1 GCA_005889535.1 Chloroflexota bacterium | reverse complement strand
CAACAGCAGCATTCCAGCCTTCGCATACAGCCATGATGGCTCGATCCTCGCTTATCTCGTCCACGACCCCTCAGGCAAGCCCTCTCTTCACATCCGCCGTGGCGGTAAGGAAACAGCACTCAACCTCAATCCGATTCCGGGACGCGGGATCGGGCGGGACGATGAGGTGCGCCTCGAGTACGCGCCGGACGACAAGTACCTGTTGATGGTCGACAGCTTCGTCGGCAATCAGGGCCAGGCACCCCAGACCGGCCAGTTCCTGGTGCTGCGCGCCGCCGACAACACCGTTGCCTTCCTGCCGCCCTCCGGCGTCAGCGCCAACGCCACGATGGCAACCTGGGCGCGGCACGCCGATCGACTCTACTACCGCGATGCGGTTGGCGTGCGAACCTGGGACGCCGGCGTGCCCAGCGTCGCCACGCTGGCCAACGCGCTCCATTGGTACGACCCGGCAGCGTCACCCGACGACCGGTGGCTCGCGTTTACCGAGATCGACCCCCAGTCCGTGCCCCATGCTCGACTCCTGAACCTGCAGACGAACCAGGTGCTCGCGACGACGGCGGCGCCCCGCTCCCATCCGATCTTCATCGCGGCGGATACCGTCTGGTATCTGGAGGAGCAGCCTTGTCAGAGCGAGTGCCTGGGCGGGCCCTCGCAACCCTCAGGGAAAGTGCTGGCCTACAGTCTCAAGAGCAAGAACGAGACTGCCCTACCGTTCAGCGATGTCCACAACCTGTCGCAGCTGTCGGTGTTCAGCCGCTAACGGCGTTGCTCAGCGCGCCATCACCTGGCGCAGCACCATCGGCAGCACGCCGCCGTGGCGCAAGTACTCGACATCGGTCTGGTTGTCGAGCCGGCAGCTCACGGTGAAGCGGCGGGATGAACCACCGTCGGGAACGGCCTCCACCTCGACGCGCTGGCCCGGCTTGAGCCCGGACTCGAGCCCTCGAATCGTGAACGCCTCGGTCCCCTGGAGGCCGAGGGACTGGGGCGAGTCTCCCGATTGAAACTCCAGCGGTAGGATGCCCATCCCCACCAGGTTGCTCCGGTGGATCCGTTCGAAGCTCTCCGCGATCACCGCCCGCACCCCCAGCAGGAGCGGCCCCTTGGCGGCCCAGTCGCGCGAGCTGCCTGAGCCGTACTCTTTGCCGGCGATCGCGATCAAGGGCACGCGTTCCTCGCGGTAGTGCTCGGATGCCTCGAAGATCGTCATCTCCTGCTTGGCCGGGAGGTGGATGGTCCAGTAACCCTCGCGGCTGGTCAACTGGTTGCGCAATCGGATGTTGGCGAACGTACCGCGCACCATCACCTCGTGGTTGCCACGGCGCGCCCCGTAGCTGTTGAACTCCGTGCGCTCCACCCCGTGCTCGATCAGGTAGCGACCAGCGGGACTGTCGGGCGGGATGCTGCCGGCGGGCGAAATGTGGTCGGTGGTGATCGAGTCGCCGAGGACGACGAGCGCCCGCGCCCCGATGATGTCGGTCAGCGCCGCCGGCTGCGGACCAATCCCCTCAAAAAAGGAGGGCTCGCGCACATAGGTCGACTTCTGATCCCACTCGTAGATCGGGCCGGTCGGTGCGGACATCCGCTGCCAGTTCTCGTCGCCGTCGAAGATCCGGGCGTACTCGCGGGTGAACATGTCAACCTTCAACGACGTGCGAATCGCCTCGTTCACCTCCGCGGCGGAGGGCCACAGCTCGCGCAGGTAGACGTCCTTTCCATTTTTGTCGAGGCCACCACGAGCGGCGGTGAGGCCAGGTAGCTGGCCCGGACCAGCGGATGGATGCGCCCCTCAAAATTCCGGTTGCCGCTCAGCACGGCCACCACGTTCAGTTTTTCCTTCTCGACAGCCGCCTCGACTTCGGGACTCGCCAGCGGGCCGCTGTTGCCGATGCAGGTAGTGCAGCCGTAGCCGACCAGGTAAAAGCCCAGCTCCTCGAGGTACGGCATCAGGCCGGCCGCCTTCAGGTAGTCGGTCACGACCCGCGAGCCTGGCGCCAGGCTGGTCTTGACGGTGGGCGACACTCGCAGGCCGCGCTCGACGGCGCGCTTCGCGAGCAAACCCGCCGCGACCATCACCGAGGGATTCGACGTGTTCGTGCAGCTCGTGATGGCGGCGATCACGACCGACCCGTTGCGCAGCTGCTGGGTGGGCCGCGCCATGACGGCGGCGGCAGGCGCGCGGCTGCCCGCCACATCCGCCGCGCCACCCTCGAAGTCGAAGCGGGCGACATCATCATTGGCTGGCTTTTCATCCACCGCGAAGGCGGAGGTGAAGCTCTGCCAGACCGCTGGCAGCGGCACCCGGTCCTGGGGTCGCTTCGGGCCGGCGACGCTGGGCTCGACGCTGTTGAGGTCGAGCTCGAGCAGCTCGCTGAAGACTGGCGTCTCCGACTCGTCGTTGCGGAACATACCCTGCGCCTGGGTGTAGCGCTGTACCAGCTCGATCAGCTGATGGTCGCGGCCGGTGGTCTCGAGGTAGCGGAGGGTCTGCTGGTCCACGGGGAAGAGGGATGAGGTGGCGCCGTACTCGGGGCACATGTTCGAAAGGGTGGCGCGGTCGGGCACCGAAAGGCTGGAGAGCCCGGCGCCACAGAATTCCACGAATTTGTTGACCACCCCGTGCTTGCGGAGCATTTCCGTCAAGGTCAGCACGAGATCGGTCGCCGTCGCGCCCGGCCGCAAGGCACCTGTCATCCGGACGCCGATCACCACCGGCGTCGGCAGGTAGGTGGGTTGCCCCAGCAGCGCGGCTTCCGCCTCGATCCCACCGACGCCCCAGCCCAGCACCCCCAGGCCGTTGACCATGGTGGTGTGCGAGTCGGTGCCCAGCAGCGTGTCGGGAATCGCGTAGCTGCCCTTCGCATCCTTGCCGGTCTGAACCACCCGGCTCAATCGCTCGAGGTTGACCTGGTGGCAGATACCCATGCCGGGTGGCACCACTGTGAAGTTGTGAAACGCCTGCTGCGCCCAGCGCAGCAGGGCATAGCGCTCCCCATTGCGCGCGTACTCCCGCTCGATGTTCCGGGCGTAGGCACCCAGGGAGCCGAACGCATCGACCTGCACCGAGTGGTCGATGACGAGATCCACCTGGACCATCGGATCGATACGTCCGGCATCCTTGCCGGCGCGCTGCATCGCGGATCGCATCGCGGCCAGGTCGACCACCGCCGGCACGCCGGTGAAATCCTGTAACAGGATTCGCGAGGGAAGATATGGCACCTCGGCGCCGGCAGGCGCGGGCTCTGGCCAGCGGGTGAGCGCGCGCAGGCTGACGTCACTGGCCTGGCCACGTTCGACGCCGCGCAGCAGACCCTCGAGCAGGATCTTGATCGTCACCGGCAGGCGGCTCGGATCGCCGACCCCGGCGTCGGCCAGCCGCGAAAGCGGGTAATAGTCGAGGCTCGTTGAGGCCAGTCGCTCGCGCGCCGAATTCATCCTGATTTGATGCTACCAGCGAACATTTCACAGCCTGTCTCCCGCCGCCGCTCGCGGGGCGGGCCCGTCGGCCCACGCGAGCGGCGCTTTAGTGCCAGCGAGCGTTTGAGACGGTCGGGGTGGGGGCTACTCGCGGTTCCCGCTATGAAACTTGCGATGAGCCGCGCGCAGCTGGGGGTTGGTCACATGCGTGTAAATCTGGGTGGTGTTGAGGTTGGCGTGGCCTAGCATCTCCTGCACGGCGCGCAGGTCGGCACCATTGGAGAGCAGGTCGGTGGCGAACGAATCACCAGCCGCTCGATCGAGCGGGTCGACATCCGCATGCCCGGGCCGCCGGGCGCCAGGTCCGGCTTTCCCTTCATCCGGATAAAGAGCGGTTTCCAGCGGTCCGGCCGAGCCTGCAGGTAGCGTCCCAGCCAGTTGGTGGCCGCATCACTCAAAAAGACGATGCGTGGCTTTCGCCCCTTGCCGATCACGCCGAACTCTCGGGTGCGCAAATTGATGTGGTCACGGTCGAGGCGAGCCAGCTCCGAGAGCCGCAGTCCGGTGCTGAAGAACGTCTCCATCAGAGCGCGATCGCGCAGTCCTCGGAGGTCGTTGATATCGGGGGCGTCGAGCAGGCGGCGCAGTTGATCACCATCGAGGAATTTCAGCGAGCGCGACGGGGCTTTCCCCAGCTCGACCCGGTCGGGCGCGAGCACGTCGAGGCCCTGCAAAGCCCAATAGCGCAGCAGCGACCGCAGCGCGACGAGGAAGTACGTCTGGGTGGCTCGCGACAGCGGCCGGCCGGTGTGCTCGTTGACGTGGCGGGCGAGACCCAGCTTGTAGCGGCGCACGACCTCCGATGTCAGCTCGGGAAGATCGTGCACCTGGGACTGCTCGCGGCTCAACCAGGTGAGCAGGTGGCTGAGGTAATGGTCGTACTGCCGAATCGTCAGCTGACTGAGGTTGCGGTCGACCTCACAGGCTTCGAGGAAGCGGCGCACGCGTTCGACGATGGCCGGCGCGACCGGCGGTGCCTGCGTCGGAGACGTGGGGGAGACGGTGGGCACGTGCTGCTCGGGATTCTACGGCTATCTCGACTTACCCGTCGGGCAGAGTCCAGGTGTAGACGCCGCCCTGCCAGCTTGGCGTCGCGCCCAGCACCGACGAGTAGAGCGCCAGCACCAGCTCCTGGTGAGCCATGGGCCCGACAATCACCATACGGACGTGCCATCGGTTCAGATCGTTGAGAAGTGACTGCCGTAGAGGCTCGGTCAGGGTCAGCGCCGGTAGGGTGCCGGTCTCGATCCCACGGAGCACGTTCAAGCTCGTACTTGGTGGCGGATCGGCGGGGTAAGGATTACCGTCTGCAATGACCCCGCCTTCGGGCATTTGAAAGCGATCACCGGCCATGGCTTGCCAAAGCATCGCGTCGCCGCTGCCAATCCGGGCGAACGGCGCCACCAGGACGACGGCGCCTTCAGGGATCTGGCGAACGGACGATGAGGTGAAGAAGCTTGGGGTGGCGGCCGAGGAGGATGGATAGGGCAGCCGAGGAATCAACGCTATGGCCGTCAGTCCGATGGCGCATACGGCCACACCCCGTGCTCGGACCGCCGGCCAGTGGAGCGCGGACTGGGCGAAGGTCGCGAGCAAGAAGCCCGCCATCAGGTCCGCGTAGAGCATCAAGCGGGAGGGGAGGAGATTGTCGATGACCGGGACGGTGATCAGGGCGATGGGGACGACCATCAGTGCGAGGACCATCGTCCGCGCCGGCAGGACTCGCCGAAATGCTGGCAAGGGTAGCGCGACGACCACCGAGGCGACGGCGGTCAGTGATCCGGCAAACCGTAACGTGAATCCCAGGGAAAGCCCGGCGATCAACAATCCGAGGCTGGCGGCGAAGCGCACCACCTTCAACGGCCAGAACCGGATCGCCGTAAACACGAGCAGGCCGATCAACGGGAGGCTGAGGTAGCCGTTCCACTCCGAGAGGTTGCCCGTAAAGTGACGGCTGATACCAACAGCGGGCTCGGGCGCGACCTGTTGCATGTCGGTCGGGACAAAAAATCCCAGCACGTCCGTCGCATAGAGGTTGTGCGGCTGCAGGCTTCTCAGGAGGGGCTGTGGCCCGAAGAACTGCACCGCGAGCGGGAACGCGGCCAGGACCGTAAACGTGGCACTGGCGATTGCCAGCGCACGGAGGGCATACCGGCTCTGGGCCCGGACGCGGTCGGGGTTCAGCTCCATCAGGATGAAGAGCCCCAGGATGGCAACGAGCCCGGACGACGCCAGCAGCTCCTCGCCAATCCAGAGCTGAAGGGCCGCCAGCGCTCCGGCCGCGATCCCGATGAAGAGGGCGGGTCGGTTCTGCCGGATGACAAGGGAGTCGAGAGCCAGGAGAATCAGTGGCGGGACGAAGGCGATCGTCAGATGCGGGTGACCGAGCGACTGGGCCATCATGTAGGGCGAGAATCCATAGACCAGACCGCCGAGCCAGGCAGCGGGTGCTGTCGTCACATAGCGATGGATGGCGAGATAGGCAGTCCAGGCAGAGACCGCCAGCGCGAGCGTCATCACCAGGTTGTAAGCGAATACCGGCCCGACGGTCAGAGTGAGGGGCGTCAACACCACGCCGACAAGGGGAATGGCGGTGTTCCACATCAGGTTGGCGCCATGCGGATGGTTCACGTAGGTACTGAGAAGGGGGTTCAAGCCGTGATGGACTGAAATGCGTCGCCCGGATAACCGACGATGGTGGCAAACGGTGCGCGCCAGGCGTTCGCAAACAGCCCGACCGCGAGCGCCAGGTAAGCCGACAAGGGCAACGCAGCGCGGAGCAGGCGCGGCCGGAGCATGGTCGACAGGTAGAACGCCGTGGCACGGCGAACCTACGGGCCACGCCGGCTTGACGACTCGCCCCCCACAGCTGTAGTATCGCGATATATCGTGATAGTGCGTGAACAGGAGGTTCCCAAATGTGGTCAGGTCGTGAGTTCCGGTTCAATCAATTTCGCCGCCAGATGTTCGAGCGCGGCGATCTCAAGTACGTCATCCTCGAGCAGCTCAAGGACAAGCCCGCCCACGGCTACGAGCTGATCAAGGCCCTCGAGGAACGCTTCGGCGGCTTCTACGCTCCCAGCCCGGGTGCCGTCTATCCGACGCTTCAGATGCTGGAAGACATGGGTTACGTCACCTCCGTCCAGCAGGACGGGCGCAAGGTCTACAGCATCACCGACGCCGGCCGGAGCTTCATGAACGAGCGCCAGCCGCAGGTCGACGAAGTTTTCAACCGGATGAAGGAGCGCTGGGGCGCCGAGTGGGGTCCGCAGGCGCAGCGACTCATGCACGACCTGCGCAACGACATGCGCGACCTGGGCCGCTCAGTGGCGAGCGAAGCCCGGAACCGCTGGCCGGATCCCGAGCAGCAGCGCCGCATCCGCGACGTCATCGGCCGGGCGAAGACCGAGATCCAATCCATCCTCTCGGAGCAGCGGGCGAAAGTCTAACGCCGCATCTCCCCCTTAGTCCCTCCCCCGCTGGCGGGGGAGGGGTAGGGTGGGGCTCCTACAGCTCCCCGCGCACGACCCGCCGTCGGATCCATTCCTCGAAGAACCGTTCTTTGATGATGTAGGCGCCGCTCGGTTCCAGGTCGACCAGTTCCCGCTCCACCAGAGTCTGCACCGCGCGCTGCACGGTAGTGGCCGCTCCGAGATTCGCCCGCCGCCGGTAATCCTCGCTATAGATGTTGCGTCCGCCCCACTCGACCAGCGCCACCAGCAGGTTGCGCTGGGCCGGCGCCGAGTCGTGCCAGAGCACCGTCATCTGCGCTGCCTCGGCATCGAGCACCCGGTCGACGGCGGTCGCCACCAGCTCCTGGCTGGTCAGGGGAAGGAGAGCGACCTCCCAGAGGAAGTGCGCCGCCTCCTGGGTGTCATTGGGGTGGGCGCCGGTGAAATCGATCAAGCCGTAGACCGCCTCCTTGGGCACCGGCCGCCCACTCGCGCGAAAGCGCGCCATCAGAAAAGTAGCGAAGTCCTCGCGCGGGAGGGGGCCGAGCGGATAGGGGCGGGCCATCTTCAGGAGCGGCGCGCTTCGCTCATGGACAGCCTTGCGCAGCAGTGCCTGGCGCGACCCGAGCAGCGCGTAACTCACATGCTGTTGGTGCTGAATCACCGCCCGCAGCTGTCGTAACAACGTCGCGCCCAGTTCCATCAGGTCTTGAAATTCATCGAGGATCACAACGACCCGCTTGCGCTTGCTGGTTCGCGCGATCGCCTCCGGCTCTTCGAAGAGCTGCTCGAGCAGGGCGTCGAGGTTGGGGGCGCCGGCGCTGCCCGCTTCGAAGGCGAGCTGCGCATGACCATGGTCATCGATCGTGAGGGTGGGCCGCACCCGAAACGTCTTGAGATGTTGCACCACCCAGTCCTCGGCACGCTGGGCTGGGCTGCGAAACGCGTCGAGATAGGCCGATGCCAGCCGGTCGGCGAGCCGGGCGCGCGAGGGGACGAGCATGCAGTCCAGGTACGCGACCGGAACGCCGCCCGCCTGCAGGCGGCGCTTGACTTCCAGGATCAAGGACGTCTTGCCGAAGCGGCGGGGCGCCTCGATCAGGATGTTCTGGCCGCCGCGCAGCTCACGCTCCAACACCAGGAGATCGGCCTCGCGATCGGTGAAGGCATCACCGGAGACGATCCGGCCAAAGCGGAACGGATTGCTCGGCAGTGCCTTTACGCGGGTTGGCATTACGCAATTAAGTATAACGCGGTTGCGCGAACCTGCGTACCGCGCCCGGCCCTCAGGCGGCGCGCTTCAGTGGGCGGCGCCGGGCTGGGTCGTAGCCGGGCAGCAGGGCGCGCCAGTCGACGCCGGCGTGCCGGGCGCGGAAGTGGGCCAGGGCGAAGCGGTCGCAGGCGGTCTCCGCCGACGCCTTGCGGCCGCGCACCTCGCGCAGATACCAGTGGAAGAACTCATGGCAGTAGAGGAAGCGGAGCACCTCGCGCCGGGTGCGAAACCGGATGCTCCGGCTGAACCAGTGAAAGGCGAGCCGGCGTCCCGGCTTGCGGCGGGCCCGGTAGTAGACCTTCTCGTTCCAGGCGCCGAAGGGCTCCGGGACCTGAAGCTCGATCAGCCGATCCTCGTACCAGCAGAAGGCGGCCAGGTGGGGGGCCTGCCGGTAGCGGAGCGGCCTGGCGGAGACGCCATAACCGGGCGGCGGCGGCAGGTCCGCCAGCCAGCGGCGGAGGGTCTCGGCATCGACGCCGGTAACCCGAGACCGCACGGGGACGGCCGTCCAGATCCGGCGGAGAGGGGAGAGGGCCATGCCTTTTCAAGCTTAGGCAATTCCCCGGAGCTTTCCAACGTCCGAACGTCGTTACACAATTTGTAAGGTTTCGACTCTTCTCCGCCACAGCTTGTGGCCGACTCTTGGACTGGATCGCAGCCTTTCCCTCACAGACTGGGAGCCGGTGGACGCGCGGCCCCTGAGCGAGCTCGATCTGGCACGGCTTCGAACCCGGGTCCAGCACTCGGTGTTGCAGCGCGTGGCGGCTGAATGGCGCCGGCCATCGGATGGCTGGCGCCAGCCCCTCCGCTGGACAGCCCTTGCCGTGCTCGACGAGTTGCGACGCTGGCAGGCGGCCTTGCCGGGCTTGCTCCGGGGCGACTTCATCTTCACCCTGGCGCTCTGGGTGGCGGTCTTCAGTGTCGCCGCCGCCGTGGTGGCGCAGCCGACCATCCCGCTGCCGGTCCGCTACAGCGCGGGTCTGGCCGGGGTCGCCTACCTCTATCTGTACGCGGAATTGGCCCGCATCGACCGCCCGCTGCGCGGCCGGCGGGTTCTGCTGGGACTGGCCGATGGCGCGATCGTGGCGGCACTCGGCGCCCTGTCGATCCCTTACGTGGGCTATGCCCACGGGCTGGTCTTCTTCGCCGCCGCCCGGATCGCCGCCCGCTTTCGCGACCCACGCATCCTGCCGGCCGGCGGGCTGCTGCTGGTGCCCTTCGAGGTGGCCGGGCACGTCGGCCTGCTGAACGTGCTGCTCGACGCCTTTGCCGTCGTCATGACCATGCTGCTCGTGGTCCACCTGACCACCGCGGTCGCCGGCGCGCAGCAGGCGATTACGCGCCAGGGACTCATGGCCGCCCTCATCTCCAGCCTGGCCCGGGTCCGCGACGAGGAGGCGCTCTTCGCCCAGCTCGCCGGGCAGGCCCCCGCCCTGGCCCCGGCCTGCGCCTGGGCCTTCTGGATCCGGGAACCCGGCACCGACGAGTTTCGCGCCGTGCGTTGGGCCGGCCTGCCCGAGGGCGAGTTGCCCGGCTTCAGCTTCACGCCGACGCTGGGTTCCGATAAGAACGCGCCAGTGCTGATCAACGGGCCGCTGCCCGGGACCAGCGCCGGCGAGTGCACGCTCTTGCAACCGGCGGCGGCCGAGGGCGAGTTGACCGGCCTGATCACGGTGGCCGGCCGCCCGCTCGAGCTCGGTCCGGAGACCCGCACCACAGTCCGCGGGGTGGCCGAAGAGATGGCCGCCACCTTGCAGCGCCTGCAGGCGGTCGATGACGCCCGGCAGCGCACCGAGGCAATGGAACAGGCCAACCGGCTGGCGGGGCTGGCCGCCCCTCACGCCGCCGACCAGCTGGCGGCGCTCGAGGCGATCCGGCCGGCGCTGGCGGACACGCTTCGCTCCGAGAGCCTCCACCTGGAATGGGTGGACGGCGACCGGCTCAAGCTGGTGATCGGCGAGAACGATCCCCTGCAGGGCCACGCGCCCGGCTGGCTGTCGCTGGCCGGCACGCGGACCGCCGACGCGCTGCTCCAGGGCCGGGCGCTGCGCGAGCCGCTCACCGGTCGCCGACCGGAAGATCTCTTCGGGGTGCCGGCCGGGTTGCGCCAGCTGGCGGTCGCGCCGCTGCGGTGTGCGGGGATGGAGGGGACCCTGCAACTGGGCCGCCGGCTGCCGCGGGCCTACTCGGCCGGCGAGCTGCTGCTCGTCGAGCTCCTGGCCGAGCGGCTGGCGTTGCTCTTCGCTGCGGGCCGGGAGGCCAACGTCGCAAATTGAATCAAGGGGGCGGAGCGGGATGAATCAGACGGTACGGGCGGCGAGTGATGCCGACGGGGTCGTCAATGAGATGCGGCTGCTGGTGCAGACCGGCCTGCCCGCCGGCGAGCCTGACGATCGCGACCGGCTGGAGCGCACCGTCAGCACCCGGGTCGCAACCCTGCTGATGGTGCTGCTGCTGATGATCATCTTCGTCACCTCGGC
>VBHC01000055.1 GCA_005889535.1 Chloroflexota bacterium | reverse complement strand
CACCTGCCTCCGCAGGCGGGTCGGCTCGTTCCCAGCGGCGTGAGCAACCCGCAGGCCGTCTTTGATCCCGGCGCCATCGCGGCCAGGCGCGCCGCCGCAACGGCGGCCGGAGGACCGCAAGCAGCCGCCATCTTCGACCAGGTCGTTCATGCGCTCAGGGCCGGGCTCGCCGGGACCCTGCACGACGTCTTCCTCTATTCCGGAGCCGTGCTGGTCCTGGCCCTGGTCGCTTCGGTGTTCCTCCGGGAGGTTCGGCTTCGGGGCCAGGCCCAAAGCCAGGAAGAGGCCGCCGCCTGACGAAGCGTCCAGGACCGATGAGTTTTCCCCGGCCGCGTAGTCTGAATTGGCAGATATTTCGCACAAGGAGGCTGACGTAGAGCATGAGAAAACTGATCGTCCTCACGTTCGTCACGCTGGACGGGGTGATGCAGGCTCCGGGTGGTCCCGAAGAAGATCCAGCCGGCGGTTTCAAGTACGGCGGATGGTCAATGCCCCTTTTCGATGACGTCGTCGGCCAGGCGATGGGCGAGCAGATGGGCCATCCCTTCGACCTGCTCCTGGGCCGGAAGACCTACGACATCTTTGCCGGTTTTTGGCCGAAGGCGACCGACCCGACCGGCGATGCGATCAACCGGGCAACGAAATACGTCGTCACGCACCGGCCCGTCAGCACCGATTGGAAGAAGACCGTCCCCATCGACGGCGATGTTGTCGGCAAAATCAAGAAGCTCAAGCAAGAAGATGGCCCCGAGCTCCAGGTGCACGGCAGCAGCAACCTGATTCAAACGTTGCTCAAGAACGATCTGGTCGACGAGCTCTGGCTCAAGATTTACCCGATTACCCTGGGCAGCGGAAAGCGGCTCTTTGGCGAGGGCACGAAGCCCGCGGGTTTTCGCGTGCTCAAGAGTAACGTCGCGCCAAACGGCGTCATCGTGGCCTCCTACGGCCGCGCCGGTGACGTCAAGCTCGGAACGGTCGAGCTGACAGCCTCAGGCGAGCAGGTAATTCGCAGCTGACAACCAGTCCCATCTATTTGTTCAGCGAGGTGACCACGACATGAAGTTGACGACCACGACCAACGTCTCGGTGGACGGTGTGATGCAGGGACTGGGCGGACCTGACGAGGATCGCAGCGGCGGCTTCGAACGCGGCGGATGGGCGATACCACTTCTCGACACCGAAACGGGGGACTATCTCAACCAGGTCTACGGCGGCGCGGCAGCGTTCCTCTTCGGCCGGCGGACGTACGAGATCTTCGCCGGCTCCTGGGGAGCGATGGCCGATCCGAGCACGAGCCCGATCGCCGCCGCGCTGAACAGCCGGCCCAAGTATGTGGCATCGACCAGCCTCGCCGATCCGCAGTGGGCGGGCACGACTGTCCTGCACGGCGACGTCGCCACGGCCGTCCGTGATCTGAAGGCGCATCAAGACGGCACGCTGCTGGTGCCCGGCAGCGGTGCCCTCGTCCGATGGCTGCTCGCCAACAACCTGGTCGACCAACTCGACCTGCTCACCTATCCCGTCGTCATCGGCCAGGGCCAGCGACTGTTCCCCGATTCCGGTCCGGACGTCGCGCTCGACCTGGTCAACTCGCGGACCACCTCCCGGGGCATCACCATCCAGACCTATCGCCCTCGCGGGCGTCCGGAGTACGCAAAGTCCACGGTCGACCCCGAACACGTCATGCGCGACGCGACCTTGGGTCGGCGCAGCTAAACACGCCCAAGATCCGTCCACGCCCCAGCGCAGACCTAATAGGGTTGCCGCGATGATGAAACCGACAGCCACCGGGCGACACGTGCGCCCATCGGATGGAGGCGCGGGCATCGGCGGGCAGTCGAAGGCGGCCGCGCCGCTCATTAGCGGTATCATGGGCCGCTGAGGGGGCGCTGAAGGTGGAAGGGGTTTGAGCCAGCATCGGATACTCTTGCTCGACTATTGCATCGGTGCGGTGGTTTTATTGATGGCCATCGCCCTCCCGTATTCGCTCTTTACTCGAACTGAGCAGTTGCATCGAGCAGCAACCCGCGTGTCGGCATCGGGGTCACAACACTCGATGCAGACGTCGGACGGTCCACGGAACCGCCTGTCAAACGCGGCGGCCGCCGCCGCATCAGCCAAATCTCGCCGCCTGCCCCTGACGGCCGGCAAGGCCACCCCGGCGCATCAAACCGCCAGTACCGCTGGGCACGGGGCGTCGAGGGCACCGTTAACTGTCGCGACACCGGCAGCGGGCGCTTCGCAAGGGCCGCCAGTCGGGGCACCGGTGGCCGTCTTGAGCGTGAAGCCCGCGAAGGGCACGGCGCCCCTGACGGTGACAGCAGATGCCTCTGCTTCCACCGACTCTCCGCAGACCCCGATCGTGAATGTGTTAATTGACTGCGGTTCAGGGTCTGGGGCAAGCGAGGTGAGCAGACCCTGGATAACGTCCTGCATCTATGCAACCGGCGGTAGCTACACAATCACCGTTGAAGTCTTCGATATCGACACCAAGTCATCGCAAAGTAGCGCGATGGTAACCGTCAGCTAGGTCGTCCTGCCGGTGACCGCGGGATAAGTCATTCAATTGGCGCAACGAGCGCCACCGGGGACATCAGTGGACACCCGAAGATCGGCCGTCCCTGCATAGACTCCGGGGCCGCCACCGATCCATCAAGGTTTGCGAGTTTCCCAACCGTTGCGACCGCGTTGCCTTTCTCGTTGAAGATGGTTAACGGATTTCCGCGCGCCGAATGTCCCGGCGGCCACACTAAAGCAACCGCGTCGCTGCCACTACCGAGCCAGGTGCAGGCTGTCCCGTCAGCATTGGTTCTGCCGCCGAGGATGCCACCGACCTTCGTGAGGGCTCGTCCTACGGGCACCGAGCCAACATTGGCTGGTTGCTGCCAGGTAGCAACCCTATAGCGTGACGCGTTTGAAAGGAGTTGCCAGAGCACGAGGCCCATCAAAACAGTCGCCACGGTTGCAAGCAGTAGCAGGGTCTGCCTAGGCCTTTTACGTGAGACAAGTCGGAGACCGGACATTGCCGTCAGTATGTGAGACGCCGGTCGTGCTCGAAGGCTTGTGATTAGGCACCGGTTGCCGTCAGCGGCTTGATGAGATATAGCGGCGGCGGAGGCCGGAAGCGGTTGGCGCCGAACGGCGGGGCCGCGAAGGGGATCCCCCTGAACGCGGTGACGCCCTCGCGGACCGACCCTCGACCGGCCCGCGGTCAGGTCAGGGCGAACCGGTGGCATAAAGCGTTTGACCGGTGACGAAACTGGCCTCCTCGCTGCACAAAAAGCTGATCACACCGGCGATGTCCTCCGGCCGGCCGGTGCGCCGCAGCGCGGCGCGCTCCGCGGCCGCCTTCTTGAGCGCATCGTAGTCGGTGCCGGTGCGTTCGGCGACCGCGCGGGTCATGCGCGTCTCCACGAAGCCGGGGGCCACCGCATTGACATTGATGTTGAACGGGCCGAGCTCGATGGCGAGGGTGCGCGCCAACCCCTGGACCCCTGCCTTGGCCGCCGAGTAGTTGGCCTGCCCGCGATTGCCAAGCGCCGAGTTCGACGAGAGAAAGACCAGCTTGCCGAAGCGGCGCGGCACCATCAGCCGCTGCGCCGCCTGGGCGCAGAGAAAGGTGCCGCGCAGATGGGTGTCGATCACCATGTCCCAATCGTCGTCGGACATCTTGTGCACCAGGTTGTCGCGGAGGATGCCGGCGCAGGTCACCAGGATGTCGACGTTTTCGAGCTCGTCGGTCGCGGCCCTGAAGAGCGCCTCGACGGCGGTGCGATCGGTCACGTCGCAGGCGACCGCCAGCGCGCGGCCGCCGCCGCCGCGGATCTGCTGGGCGACGGCTTCTGCAGGCTCGCGATCCAGGTCGGAGACGACGACGGCGGCACCCTCGGCAGCGAAGCGGGTGGCGGTGGCGGCGCCGATGCCGCGGCCGCCACCCGTCACCAGCGCGGTGCGGCCCTCGAAGCGCCCGCTCATGAAGTCACCACATCCGCCTCGCCGAGCGTGACCTGCTGAGCCCGCTGATTCTCCACCCACAGCTCCAGCGTCATTCGCCGTCCGGTGGCCTCCGGCTCCACCGTCTTGACGCGGCCGCGGCAGGTGAGCACGTCGCCCGGCCGGACCATCTCGACGAAGCGGACGCCGAGCCGGCGGATCGATTCCGGACCGGTCAGCCAGCACAGGTACTGGCCGAGGAACGCCATGCTCAGCATGCCGTGGGCGATGACGCCATCGAGCCCGACCCGCCGCGCGGTCTCGTCGTCGGTATGGATCAGGTTATAGTCGCCGGACGCGCCGGCATACTTCACCAGCTGCACCTTCGTGATGGCATCCTTGCGCAATTCCGGAAGCGCGCTCCCGATCGAGAGCTCGCAGGCGCTGATGCGCGTCGCGACGGTGTCCGTCACCGCACGATCACCGTGCTGCGCCCGGTGAACACCGGCTCGCCGTTCTCCCCGTTGCCCTCGAGCTCGATGATCAGAATGGTCATGGCTCCGAGCCGGCCCTCGCGCTGGTAGACGTCGGCCAGCCGGGTCCGGCAGCGCAAGCGGTCGCCGGCTCGGATCGGCCGCTGAAATCGGTACTCCTGGCCACCGTGCAGGACCCGGGCCAGGTCGTAGGTGACGCCGGGAATCGGGATGCGGATCGTGGTCGGAAAGGTGGGCGGCGACACCTCACCGCGAAGGCAGGCCTCGGTCGTGTCGCCGACCGCCTCGGCAAATTTCCGAATGGCGCCTCGCTCGACCTCGATCAGGACCTCGTCGGACTGGCGCCCGATCAAGTCTCTGGAGACGATCGGGTTGCTCACGCGTTCGAGCCCGCCCATTCGCCGACGCGAGTCTCGCGAAGTAACTCGAGCAGTGAGCCCATCAATTGGTAGCTGCGACGGATGAGCGAGGCATCGCCGAAGAAGGTGACGTTCCAAAGGACGACATGCCGCAAGCCCACGCGCGCATACGGAGCGAGCTGCTCCGCGACATCCTCTGGCGTACCGTGCAGCACGCCCGTCTCGACCACGGCCGGAGGGACGCCATCGATCAATCCGAGAATCTGGTCGCGGCTGTAGCGCACCGGGATGAACTCTCGGACGCCGAAGGCCTTCTCGCCCAGGGGATGCATGGCGCCATGACGGGCAAAGGCCTCGGCGGGCTGGGTCAGCGCGAGGATACGCAGCAGCGGCGACTTTAGCAACGTATGCGCCTGCTCGTGCTCATCGGTGAGGACGAGCTTCGCGTACATCCCCGGGGTAAAGGACTGCGCGGATCGCCCCGCGGCGTCGCGCGCCTGCTGGATGCGCTGCAGCCGCCCGCGATAGTCGTCGAGTGGCAAGAACTCCGGCAGCCAGCCATCCGCGTAGCGGCCGGTGATCTCGAGCATTCGCGGTCCGTGAGCCGCCAGCCAGATCTCGGGTGGGCCCTCCGGGGCCGGCTTCAGCCCCAGCACCGCTTGCTGCAGGCGGAAATGCTCGCCCTCGAAATCGACCGGCCCATCGCTGGACCAGAGCAGGCGAATGATGCGAACGGCTTCTTCCAGCCGGCCCACCGGACGATCGAACGGGATCCCATAGGGCAGCAGGTTGAGCGCCTCGCCGGACCCGAGGCCGCAGATGATCCGGCCGGGCGCCAGGTGGTCGAGCGTGAGGAAGGCCTGCGCCAGCTCCACCGGATGGCGGCGCAGGGCCTCGGTCACCGCGGTGCCGAGCTGGACCTCGCTGGTGGCGCCGGCGGCAGCGGCGATCGCGATCAGGGGATCGAAGAAGATGTCGGGGTTCGGTTGAAGCGCGGCGAGCGGGGTGATGTCCGGTGTCCAGAGGCTCTGCGGGAACCAGCCCATGTAGTGATCGGGCCACCACAAGGCGGCGTATCCCTGCTCCTCGTTGCGCCGCGCGTTCTTCCCAAGGTTGGCCGCCGGTGGCATCAGCGTGCCGAGGGTGCCGACGGTGAGCCGCTCTGAATCCTGGATCAACGAGAACCCACTGAGCGGGCTGGCCCGGGTCGGTCACGCTCCGGATGGGCCTGCAGGTCGATGATGACCTGGCTGGCGCGGCCGCTGGCGAGCAGCAGGCCACCGTCGTCGTGCAATTCCGCGGCGGCGAACGTGACGCGACGCGTCTTCTGCACCACCCAGCCGGTCGCGCGCACCGGTCCGGGGCGAGCCGGGCGATAGAACTCGGTGCGCAGGTCGGCGGTGAGGAAGACCTCGTCGCGATCGAGCAGCGTCCAGGTGGCGCTGCCCATCGCGGTGTCGAGGATGGCGGTCACCATGCCGCCGTGAACGATCCAATCGTTGCCGGCGGGAAACGCGTGATCGATGGTCGGCTCCCATTCGAGCACGGCTCGCCCCGGCGCGACCTCCACCCGGCGCCAGCCGAGCGTCGCGAAGATGCCGCGCTCGCCGGGCTTTGGCTGCCAGCCATCCATTTCGGCAAAGCGTTCGCCAGGGCGAAACGTCGTGGCCATCGGTCAGGCGCCGGCGTGAGACCGTTCGCGCTCGATTAACGCCCGCCGCAGAATCTTGCCCGCCGGGCTCTTGGGGATCTCCGAGACCACTTCGAGCTGCCGGATCTTCTTGAACGGGGCGACCTGGCCGTTCACGAAGGACATCAATTCCTCGGGGGACGCCGCACCCTTCATGACGACAAAGGCCTTCGGCACCTCGCCGGCTTCGGCGTCCGGATGCGGGATCACCGCGGCGTCTGCCACCGCCGGATGTTTCAGCAGCAGGCTCTCAAGCTCGGCGGGCGCCACCTGGAACCCCTTGTACTTGATCAGCTCCTTGAGGCGATCGACGACGAACAGGTAGCCATCCTCGTCCACCATGCCGATGTCGCCGGTGTGCAGCCAGCCATCCGGCTCGAGCATGGCGGCGGTCGCCGCCGGCTGGTTGAGATAGCCCTTCATCACCTGCGGACCGCGGATGCAGACTTCGCCCTGCTGGTTGGCCTCCAGTTCGGCGCCGCTGGCCGGATCGACGACCTTGCACTGGGTGTTCGGGATCAGCAGGCCGGCGGACCCTGGCCGGCGCACGGCCGGATCGATCGGCGTGGTCGAAACCACCGGGCTGGTCTCGGTCAGTCCGTAGCCCTGGGCGACGAAACAGTCGAGGCGGTCGCCGCAGGCTTGTTCGACGTTTCCACCCAGTGGCGCCGCCCCCGAGTTGATCGACCGCAGCGAACCGAGGTTGTATTTCTCGACCAGCGGATGCTTGGCGAGGGCGAGTACGATCGGCGGAACGAGATAGGCGCGGGTCACCGCGTGCTGCTGCATCAGCTGCAGGAATTGCTCCAGGTCGAAGCGCGGCATCGTGATCACGGTGTCGCCGTGATGGAGGCTGATGTTGAGCAAGACGGTCAATCCGTAGATGTGATAGAAGGGCAGCACCGCGATCACGCGCTCGATCTCGGGGAACAGTGGTTCCGTCTGGCAGATGTTCGCCACCAGGTTGTAGTGGGTTAGCATCACGCCCTTGGGCAGGCCGGTGGTGCCACTCGAGTAGGGCATGACCACGTTGTCGGTCCTGGGCGCGATCGACACCTTCGGCACGCTGCCGCCGGTCTGCAGCAAGCTGGCGAAGCTGGTCGCTTCCTCTGCCTCGCCGAAGACGAAGACGTCTTTGACACCGGCCTGCCGGCTCGCCTCGCGTGCGCGCTCCAGCAATGGTGGAACCGTGATCAGGAAACGGGCGTCGGCGTCCGCCAGTTGCTCGGCGAGCTCTCGCGCCGTGTACAAAGGATTTACCGTCGTGGTGATCCCGCCCAGCATGGCGACCGCGTGCAGCACCGCGGCATATTCGGGAAGATTGGGACTGTAGACGGCGAAGACGTCCCCCTTGCCAAAGCCTCGCTGCTTAAGTCCCGCAGCCAGAGCGCGGACGGTGCCGGCCAGTGCGGCATAGGTCACAATTCGTCCCGACGGCCCATCGATCAGCGCCGGCCGATCGCCGTACGTGTCCGCCTTCTCGATTACGAATTCGGCCAGGGAAACCTCCGGGATCGCGACGTCGGCGAAGCGGCTGCGGAAGATCATGCCCAGGACCCGATCGGTGCGTTGCGCTCCAGTAGGTTGCGCGCAATCGAGCGGCGCTGGATTTCGTCGGTCCCCTCGTAGATGCGGTAGACGCGAACGTCTCGCATCACCCGCTCGATCGGCAGCTCCTTCGTATAGCCGGTGCCGCCGTGGATCTGCAGGACCCGGTCGGCCACCCGCCAGATCATCTCGGCGCCGGCGAGCTTAGCCATCGAGATGGCATGCCGGGCATCGCCCGACTGATCCGCGCGCCCGGCGGCGCTCAAGACCAGCCAGCCCACCTCCTCGATTTCCACCGCGCTGTCGGCCAGCATCCACTGGATCGCCTGGTAATCGGCGATCGGATGGCCGAAGGCGATTCGCTGACGGGCGTACTCGCGCCCCATCTCGAGCAGCCGCTGCGCCTGGCCGACCGCGCGCGCCGGGATCAGCAAGCGGCCCTGGCCGATCCACGCCATCGCCAGCTTGAAACCCTCCCCCACCTCACCGAGCACGTTCTCGTCCGGCACTCGGACGTTGTCGAAATGCAGCTCGGCCGGTCCCCAGGAGCCCATCGTTTCGATCCGGCGGCTGGTCCAGCCCATCGACCGGTCGACGAGGAAGGCGGTGACGCCGCCCCTGTATCCCTTACCTCGGTCGGTGACGGCAAAGACGATCGCGAAGTCGGCTTCGCACCCATTGGTGATGAAGACCTTCTGGCCGTTGAGCACCCAGTGGTCGCCATCGCGGACTGCGGGCATCTGGATGTTGGTGGCGTCCGAGCCGGTGTCCGGCTCGGTCAGGGCGAAACAGCTCTGGCGCTCGCCCTCGATGGTGGGAAGGAGGTAGCGCTCACGCTGCGCCGGCGTGCATTGATAAAGGATGTTGTCGGCGCTTCCGCCGTAGATGAAGGGCACCAGCGCGCGGGCGGTCTCCATCGTGATCAGGGCGGTCATCAGGAAGCCGAGGTTGGCGCCGCCGTACTCCTCCGGCGTCAGTAGGCCCCAGAGGCCCGCCTTGCGGGCGGTCCCCTGGAGCTGCCGGAGCGTCGAGCGATCGGGAAAGTGACGTCCCTCGAGCTCGGCACGCTGGATTGGCGCCTCGAGCGGCATCAGCTCCCGGCCCACGAACTCGCGCACGGTCCCCAGGATCATTCGCTGTTCGTCGCTGAGTGAGAAGTCCATTCCCCGCTCCCTAACGATCGTTCGCTCGAAGTCCCATTATTATGGCAAGAGGGACATAGGCATGGAGAAGGTCGAGCCGCTAGCGGCCGGCGCGCCGAGCGTCAGGGTCGACCAGGTGCTGGAGACCGCGACCCGGCTCTTCACCGAGCGAGGCTACGACGCGGCCAGTATCCGCGACCTGGCGGCGGCGCTCGCCATGCGACCATCGTCGCTGTACCACCATTTCCCGGGAAAGCAACACATCCTGTTTGCCATCTGCTTCGGCCTGCAGAGCGACTTCAACGCGGCCGTCATGCCGCTCTTTCATCAGGGCAAGGGACCGGTCGAGACGATCCAGGACGTGCTCGGCGAGCATATTCGCTTCAGCCTGGCGCGCCGGGGTGAGGTGCTGGTCAACACGCGCGAGCGGCGGAGCCTTCCTCCCGAGCTGCGGGCGCAGGTCAACCGCCTCCGGCGCGCCTACCGGGATGCTCTGGTGGCGGTGATCGAGCAGGGCCGGCGGCAGGGGCTCTTTAGCGTCGAGGACCCCAAGCTCGCCGCCATGGCGGTCTTCGACATGGTCAATGGGATGTTTCAGTGGTTCCAGGCCCGCGACCAGGCGGACGTCGAGCGGGTCGCGAAGACCTACGTCGACGCGGCCGTTGCCCTGCTGCGCGGCTGGGGCCGACGCTATACTCTGACGAACGCTCGTTAGGGAGCAGAGGCAAGGGTTGGAGCAGCCGACGCTTGACGTCGCGGACCTCACCGTGCGCTTTGGCGGCGTGCTGGCGCTGGATGGCGTCTCGCTCAAAGTCGAGGCCAACGAGATCCATGGCATCATCGGCCCCAACGGCGCCGGCAAGACCACCCTCTTCAATGCCGTGTGCGGCTTTCTTCGGCCGGCGAGGGGCACGATCCGCTACCGCGGCAAGGCGCTGCTCGGCACCGCGCCCCACCAGCTGGCGAGGCTGGGAATTGCCCGCACGCTCCAGAGCCTCGGACTCTGGCCCGGACTGACAGTCCTCGAGAACCTCCTGGTCGGCTCGCGCGTTCGTCCCAATTTCTTTGCCTCGTTGCTCGCGATGCCGCGGGCGGACCGGCTCGAGTGGCGGCTTCGCGAGCAGGCGACCCAGGTCCTCGACGAGCTGGGCATCGTCTCGGTGGCTGATGCGCACCCGGCCGCATTGCCCTACGGGTTGCAAAAACGCGTCATCCTCGCGCGCGCCCTGATGGCCGAACCTGAGCTGCTGTTGCTCGACGAGCCGGCCAGCGGGCTCTCGGCCGGCGAGATCGACCGGCTTGCCGAGCTGGTCGGACGGCTGCGCCGGCGGATGAGCGTGGTGGTGGTCGAGCACCACGTCGACCTGGTGATGGCGATCTCGCAACGGATCCACGTGCTCAACTTTGGCCACGTGATCGCCTCCGGGACACCGCCGGAGATCCGGGGCAACCGCGAGGTGAGCACTGCCTATCTCGGTGAGGACGTGAAAACGGCGGAGGGCGGCACCGGTGCTTGAGATCGTCGATCTGACCGTCGCCTATGGCCCGGTGGTGGCGCTCGAGCGCGTCTCCTTCCGCGTCGCCGAAGGCTCGGTGATGGCGGTGCTGGGCGCCAATGGCGCCGGCAAAACCACGCTGGTGCGGACCATCTCGGGCCTGGTGCGGCCGCGCTCCGGGTCGATCCGGTTCGACCAGAAGGAGATCTCGCGCCTGGCGCCCGAGGCGATCGCGCGGCTTGGGATCGGCCATGTGCCGGAGGGGCGTGGCGTGCTGGCGGAGCTGACAGTCGAAGAGAACCTGCGGCTCGGCGGGCTGTGGCGCACCGACCGCGCCGACCGGGGCACCGCGCTTTCGGAAGCCTACGAGCTGTTTCGGCCGCTCGCCGAGCGCCGGCATCTGCCGGCCTTCACCCTGTCGGGTGGCGAGCGCCAGATGCTCTCGATCGCGCG
This sequence comes from Chloroflexota bacterium, assembly GCA_005889535.1. GTDB lineage: Bacteria > Chloroflexota > Dormibacteria > CF-121 > CF-121 > CF-13. Next base: position 7,470 of record VBHC01000055.1, on the reverse strand, counting down.
CGCGCTTTCGGCGCGTCCGCGGGTGCTGCTGCTCGACGAGCCGTCACTGGGGCTGGCGAGCCTGGTGCTGATCCAGATCATGGCCCGCATCAAGCAGCTGGTGCAGCAGCGTCAGCTGACCGTGGTACTGATCGAGCAGAATGCACGCAGCGCGCTCTCCGTCGCCGACGATGCGGTGGTGCTCTCGCTGGGGCGCGTCGTCGCGCACGACCAGGCGCGCCGGCTCGCCTCCGAGGAGGGCCTGCGCCATGCCTACCTCGGGTTCTGACCGGGATCGGGAACAGTGCAACGCTTCGTCGTCCTGACGCTCAACGGCCTCACCGAAGGGTCGATCTACGCGGCCATGGCGCTCGCGCTGGTGATGATCTGGCGCGCCACCCGGGTCGTGAACTTCGCGCAGGGCGCGATGGCGATGTTCACGACGTACCTGGCGCTCTTCAGCCTGGAGCGCGGCGCGCCCTACTGGCTGGCCTTCGTCATTGCTCTGCTTTGTGGATTCGTCCTGGGCGCGGTCGTCGAGCGCGTGCTGGTGCGGCCGGTGGAAAGCGCGCCGCCCCTGAACGTCGTGATCCTGACGCTGGGCCTGCTCCTGGTGCTCGAGGCGCTGGCGCCGATGCTGTTCGGCGGGCAGATCCGCTCCTTCCCGTCCGCTTTCTCGATCGTGGGCATCCGGCTGGGCTCGCTGCAGGTGCCGTTTTCCAGCTTCGACCTCTTCACCCTCGTCAGCGTGCTCGTCCTGATGGCGCTACTCCTGCTGTTGTTTCAACGGACCGACCTGGGCCTGCGGATGCGGGCGGCGGCCTTCAACGCCGAGGTCTCCCGCCTGCTTGGGATTCGGGTCGGGCGGATGCTCACGCTCGGCTGGGCGCTCGCCTCGCTGGTCGGCGCGCTGGCGGGGCTGCTGATCGCGCCCTCGCTGCTGCTCTATCCCACCTACATGGACCAGGTGCTCGTTTTCGGATTCACCGGTGCCATCCTGGGCGGCCTCGACAGCCCGCCCGGCGCCGTCATCGGCGGGCTGTCCATGGGCTTCGCCCTGAGCTACGTCGGTGGCTATTTCGGCTCCGACCTGGAAACGGTCGGCGCGCTGGTGATCCTGATCGCGGTGCTCATGGTCCGGCCGCGCGGGCTGCTCGCCTGGCGCGCGCAGCGCGTGGTCTAGCGATGCCGGCTGTTGTCAAGGGCTGGCGCTTGTTGCTCACCCCAACGCTGAGCCGACACCTTGGTCTCGCGCTCGTCGCCTTCATCCTGCTGCTGCTGCTGAGCTCGCAGATCGGCGCGTACGACGACTACACCCTGGCCGCGGTCGCGATCTTCGTCATCGCCACCGCCGGGCTTAACCTCCTGACCGGCGTCAACGGCCAGCTCTCGCTCGGCCACGGCGCGCTGATGGCGGTGGGCGCCTACTCGACTTCGCTGCTGCTTCGCGGCCATGACCTGCCCCTCATCCTGGTACTGCTCTTGTCACTGGCCGGCGCGTCACTGGTGGGCGCCGTCTTCGGGGTGGCGGCGGCGCGCCTGCGCGGGCCATACCTCGCCGGGGCGACGCTGGCGCTGGCGGTGGGGCTGCCCCAGATTGCGACGCGATATTCCCATGTCTTCGGAGGCGAGGAAGGGCTGACCGTGCCGCCGCCGGCGGCGCCCAGCTGGCTCGGCGCGGACTTTCCGCCGGAGCGCTGGATGGCCTGGATCGCGATCGCCGTCGCGCTGGTCACCCTGGTATTGCTCGGCAACCTGCTGCAGAGCTCGGTGGGCCGTAGCTTCAAAGCGGTTCGTGATCACGAAGCGGCCGCGGCGCTCGCCGGGATCAACGTCGCGCGCACCCAGGTCGTCGCCTTCGTGGTCAGCTCCGCCTGTGCCGGACTGGCCGGCTCGCTGTTCGCGTACTGGTCGGGGCTGACGGCGCCGGCCGGCTTCGGCGTTGCCCTCTCCCTGCAGCTCATCAGCGCGATCGTGATCGGCGGGCTCGGCAGCCTCAGCGGAGCCGTCTGGGGCTCGATCGTGCTGGTGTTCGTGCCCAACTTCACCAGCGGCATGGCCAGCAGCCTCAACCTGCCGAGCTCGGTGGGCAACAACCTGCCGCTCTTGATCTATGGCGCGGTCCTGGTGGTGGCGATGCTGGTCGTTCCCTATGGCATCGACGGCGGTCTGCGCCGCCTGCTCGCCCTGGCTCGCGCGCGCTGGGCCGGGGCGGCGACCAATCACAAGGGGGTGGTCGATTGGGACGATCCTGCGGGAAGCTAACGCTCAAACACTAAAAGGAAGGAGGTCCGCTTGAACATTCAGATCAACCACATGACGTCGGCGATGAGCCGGATCGCGATCGGCTGCGCCCTTGCCCTGCTGGCGGCGTGCGGCGAGAGCGGCGGCACCACGAATACCGCCTCGGCGCCGGGGATCACCACGAGCGAGATCAAAATCGGCAGTACCCAGCCGCTCACCGGCCCGGCCGCGCCCGGCTATTCGGAAATCGCGCCCGCGGCGAATGCCTATTTCCAGTATGTCAACGCGCACGGCGGCATCTTCGGCCGCAAGATCACCTACGAGTACCTCGACGACGGCTACAACCCGACCACGACCTCCAGCGTCACCCGCAAGCTGGTGCTGCAGGACAAGGTGTTTGCCGTGTTCAATGCGCTCGGGACGCCGACCCACTTGGCGGTCGTCGATTACCTCAATTCGGAAAAAGTTCCCGACCTCTTCGTCGCCAGCGGCTGCAACTGCTGGAACGATCCCTCAACGCATCCCTACACCTTCGGCTGGCAACCCGACTACACGATTGAAGGCAAGATCCTCGGCCAGTACATCCAGCAGAACCTCGCTGGCAAGAAGGTCGGCTACTTCTATCAGAACGACGAATTCGGGCTGGACGGCGTCAAGGGCCTCGACCAGCAAATCTCCTCGGTCGCGAGCCGGCAGAACTATGTCCCGACCAACACCAACGTCGCGCCGCAGATCGCGGCGTTGCAGGCATCGGGTGCCCAGGTCGTGGTGTCCTTCAGCATCCCGGCCTTCACGGCGCTGGCGTTGCTGACGGCGGCCAAGCTGCATTACAACCCGGTTTGGGTGGTCAGCAACGTCGGGTCCGACGTCCCGACGCTGACCGGCTTATTGACGAAGTTCTCCAGTGGCGCGGCCGGCGGCCAGCTGCTGACCGGCATGGTCACCGACGCCTACCTGCCGCTCGTGACGGACGCCTCGAATCCCTGGATCACACTCTTCAAGAAGATCCACGACCAGTACATCCAGAGCCTTCCCTGGGATGGCAACGTCCTGTACGGGATGGGGGCGGCCTACGCATTCGTGCAAGCGATCAAGGCGGCAGGCCGTAATCCCACCCGCGCCGGTATCGTACACACGCTCGAGACCACCAAGCTGACGGGAGGCCCAGGCCTGGCGCCATACGGCTATGGGTCGAACAACCACCTGGGGTACCTCGGCGTCCAGGTGGCGACCATCGGGGCCGACGGCAACGCCACGACCGTGGGCCCGGTCTACACCTCGAGCGACTCGGGTTCGATCAACCAGTACTCGGGGACGCCGGCAACGCCGCCGAGCAACGGCATTCCCTCGTAATCGTGCGGGCCGGGCCGCGCGCGGCGGTCCCGGCCTGTTCCGATTACCATCGGCACAGCCGCTGAGGAGGGATCAGGACGATGGACTTCGACTACTCACCGAAGGTCGACGCGCTGCGGCAGAAGCTGGGCGCCTTCATGGACGAGTTCGTCTATCCAAACCAGCGCCGCTACCAGGAGGCTGACTCGGCGGCTGACCGGTGGCGGCCCAACCCGGTGGTCGAGGAGCTCAAGCCGAAAGCGCGCGCCGCCGGGTTATGGAACCTGTTCCTGCCCGAGTCGACTAAAGGCGCCGGGCTCAGCAACCTGGAGTACGCGCCGCTGTGCGAGATCATGGGCCGCGTCGAGTGGGCGCCCGAAGTCTTCAACTGCTCAGCGCCCGACACCGGCAACATGGAGATCCTCGAGCGCTTCGGCAGCGAAGCGCAAAAGGCGCAATGGCTAAGGCCGCTGCTCGCCGGCGAGATCCGTTCCGGATTCGCCATGACGGAGCCCGCGGTGGCCTCGTCGGATGCCACCAACATCGAGAGTCAGATCAGGCGTGAGGCGGATGCCTACGTGATCAATGGCCGCAAGTGGTGGACCTCGGGCGCCATGGACCCGCGCTGCGCGATCTTCATCTTCATGGGGAAGACCGATGCCGCCAACCCGGACCGCTACCGGCAGCAATCGATGCTGCTCGTGCCCCGCGATACTCCCGGGGTCCGGGTGCTGCGCCCGCTCACCGTCTTTGGCTACGACGACGCGCCCCACGGCCACGGCGAAGTCGACTTCACGGACGTCCGGGTGCCGGTCGCCAACATCCTCCTGGGCGAGGGGCGTGGCTTCGAGATCGCCCAGGCGAGGCTGGGGCCCGGCCGGATCCATCACTGCATGCGTCTGATCGGCGTAGCGGAAGTCGGGCTCGAGCTGATGTGCCGGAGACTCAGTGGGCGGGTCGCGTTCGGCCACGCCCTCGCGGAGCAATCGGTCTGGCTGGAACGGATCGCGCAGTCGCGCATCCTGATCGACCAGGCGCGGCTGCTCACCCTCAACGCCGCCCACCGGATGGACACGGTCGGCAACAAGGCGGCACGCGCCGAGATCGCGATGATCAAAGTCGCGGCCCCCGAGATGCTGTGCCGCGTGCTCGACTGGGCGATCCAGGCGCACGGGGCGGCCGGCCTCTCCGCTGACGTCCCGCTGGCTCAGGCCTATGCCTACGCGCGCAGCGTGCAGATCGTGGACGGGCCCGACGAAGTTCACCGAAATCAGATCGGGCGGCTGGAGCTGCGCAAGTACGAGACGCGTGAGCCAACCGCCCCCTGACGCGGCCGACGACGTCATTCGCGCCATGCGCTCACTGGAGCACTCATACCTGCTCGGCGTGGAGGGCGTGACCGAGATCTGGCTGGTGCGGCACGCCGACGTCTACGACGGCCTCGACGACGTCCGCGATCCGCCCTTGAGCCCGCGTGGCCGCGAGCAGGCCCGTCGCGTGGCGCAGCGCGTGCGCCTGCTGCCAGTGGCCGCGGTCTACGCGAGTCCGGCCCGCCGCGCCCAGGAAACGGCGCGCCTGCTGAGCGACGAGGTGCGCCTCGATTCCCGGCTTGGCGAAGCCGCCGCGAGGTTCACCGGAGGCAGGCTTACCGTCGATGAACGGCCCGAGTCCGTGGTGGATCGGATGCGTCGGGCTGTTGACGACGCGGTGGCGACGCACCCGGCTGCTCGGGTCGTGATGATCGGCCACGGAATCGCGATCCTTAACTACCTGGCCGACGTGCTGCGGCTTTCCCCCGGGACCCTCCGGCTCTATCCGCCATTTACCGGCGTCAGCATCGTGCGCGCGCACGATGGTCGTCGCGCCGTCGGCACGCTCTTCGACGTGTCGCACCTGGAGGCCATGTCCCCCTCCCCCACCGGGGGAGGGTCGGGGTGGGGGCAGTGACCGTTGCCGAGTCGGTGATTCGCACCGACCTGGCCGGCGCGATCGGCGAGTCGGTGCTCGACCTGCAGCCGATTCCGGAAGGGCACTCCGGCTTTACCTACTGGGTCGAGCTCAGCGGCCGGCGCGCCGTTCTTCGCCTGCCGCCGCCGGGTGCGCGGATCGCGGGCCCCGCCGATATCCCGCGCCAGGGCCGCATCATGCAGGCGCTACACGGTCAGGGCATTCCGGTGCCGGGCATCATCGCGATGTCGGCCGAGCCGGTGGTCGACGGCCGGCCCTATGTGCTGATGGAGGCGCTCCCGGGCGAGCGCATCGAGGCTGCCGCGGCCGCCGGATCGGATCCGCTTGAACTGGCGCGCTCCGCGATCGAGGTGCTGCAGGCGCTGCAGGCGACGCCGCCGGCACAGAGCGGCATCGGTGGCGAGCCGCCGGTTTCCCTGCAAGGCGAACTGCAGCGCTGGACCTGGTTGATGGAGCGCGCGCCGGCTGAGCTCACGGGTAACGCGCCCCAGCTGGCCCGGCTTCTGGAGACCGGGGTACCGCACGATACGGGTCCGGTCATGGTGCACGGCGACTACCACTTCGGCAACATGCTGTTTGCCCGGAGGCGCGTCAGCGCGGTGCTCGATTGGGAGATTGCCGAACTGGGTCATCCGCTGCTCGACCTGTGCTGCCTGTGCGTCGTGTTCCAGGGCGGCGACGATGAGGGAACGCGCGGTTGGGGCGCCTCGAAAGGACTCGAACCAGATGCGGTGCGCGACATCTTCGGCGCCGACCCGTCGGAGTTCCGCTGGACACTGGGCCTGACCTATTACAAGTACGCGGCCATCCTCGGCTATAACTTGATGCTGCATCGTCGCGGCAAGCGCCCGGACCCGAGCTACGAGGGCCGGACGGGGACGATCGTGGGCTTCATCCAGGCCGGGCTGCGGTTGCTGGCTTAGCGTGGAGCTGCAGGGCGCGGTCACGGTCGTCACGGGTGGGGGTGGCGGAATCGGTCGTGCCCTGTGCCGGCGTTTCAAGCAGGAGGGCGCGGCCGCCGTGGTGGTCGCGGACATCGATCGCGACGCGGCGGAGGCGGTGGCCACGGAGCTGGGCGGCATGGCGGTGGTCACCGACGTCACGGCTGAGCCGGCGGTTCGCCAGCTGGTTGCGCGCACCATCGCCGCGTATGGGCGTATCGATGTCTACTGCTCGAACGCCGGCGTTGCCTTCGGCGGCGGGCCCGAAGCTCCGGACGACGCCTGGCGGCAAAGCTGGGAGGTGCACGTCATGGCTCACGTCTGCGCCGCGCGAGCGGTGCTGCCGGGGATGCTGGAGCGAGGCGCCGGGTATTTCGTGGGCACCATCTCGGCCGCCGCGCTCCTCAATCACGTGCTGGCGTCGCCGTATGCCACGACCAAGGCGGCGGCGCTGTCCTTTTTCGAGTGGCTGGCGATCGCCTATGGCGATCGGGGCATCGGCGTCTCCGCCATCTGCCCGATGGGCGTGCGCACCGCGATGCTGGCGCGAGAGGGCGAACGGGGCTTCCTCTGGGAAGGAGCGATCGAACCAGAGGCGGTGGCCGCGGCGCTGATCGACGCCATGCGCGACGGCCGATTCCTGGTGCTGCCCCATCCCGAAGTGGCCGAGTACGTTCGGCGCAAGGCCGATGACTACGACCGGTGGCTGAGTGGAATGCGCCGGTTGCGGAAACGCGTTCTGGGTTAGAAGAGGCCGGGGTCTTGCCCGGGCTTGACGGCCTCGTAGCCGGGCTCGGAAGGCCCTAGCAATTCGCCTGCTTTGGGATACAGTCGGTCCGTTGAGCGCGACGCCGCAGCTGAGCTATGCCCGCAGCCGCGATGGAGTGACTCTGGCCTTCGCCGTCACTGGTCAGGGACCGCCGCTTGTCCTGGTTCCGTGGGTACCCTTCAGCAACCTGCAGATGGAGTACGGCAATCCCGTTATGCGTCTGGTCTATGACCAGCT
>VBHC01000054.1 GCA_005889535.1 Chloroflexota bacterium | reverse complement strand
TCCTCCTCGTGATAGGCATCGATCATTAGGGTCAGCATCGTCCGATCGACGCCGGCGGAAGGCTCGACCACGTGCGGGATGTACCGCTCCCGTTTTATGTCGTCGAAATAGGAGAGGTCGCGGCCCGACGCCTTCTGATGCGCGCTCAGGTCATAATCCCCGCGCGCCGCGATCCCTTCGAGCTCCGACCAGCCGAACGGAAAGGCGTACTCGACGTCGTATGCCCCGCGCGCGTAGTGGGCGAGCTCATCCTTCTCATGGGCGCGAAGCCGGAGATTCTCCGAGCGGATCCCAAGTGACTGGTAGAACTTCAGCCGCGCATCCTTCCAGTAATCGAGCCATTTCATCTCCTCGGCCGGCGGAACGAAGTACTCGAGCTCCATCTGTTCGAACTCGCGCAGCCGGAAGATGGAGTTCCCCGGCGTGATCTCGTTGCGAAAAGCTTTGCCGATCTGGGCGATGCCGAACGGCGGCCGCAAGCGCGTGCTGTTCAAGACGTTAGCGAAGTTGACGAAAATGCCCTGGGCTGTTTCCGGACGCAGGTAGACCTGCGCGCTCGAGTTCTCCATCGGCCCGATGAAGGTCTTGAACATCAAGTTGAACTGGCGCGCCTCGGTCAGTTCGCCGCCGTCCTCGGCGTGTCGAGGACCGGTCACCTGGTCGACCCGAAACCGCTGGTGACATTTCTTGCATTCGACGAGCGGGTCCGTGAAATTCTGCACGTGCCCCGACGCCACCCAGACTTTTGGATTCATCAGGATGCCGGCGTCGATGCCCACGACGTCATCGCGCAACTCGACCATCGTTCGCCACCAGGCGCGCTTGACGTTGTTGCGCAGCGCCACGCCCAACGGCCCGAAGTCGTAGATCCCCTGGATCCCACCGTAGATGTCGCTCGACTGGAAGAAGAAGCCGCGTCGTTTGGCCAGCGACACCAGCCGCTCCATCAGGGGCGGCGTCTCACGGTTCGCCACGGGAGCTGTCGCCACCTAAGGCCGGATGCTCCGGATGAATTCGAGGCTTTTGAGCCGCCGGTCGAGATGGTATTCGAGCTGGTCTTCGAGGGCCAGCTCGACTTCGTGCAAGAGCGCGGTTGACAGCTTCAACCGGTCGTACAGCACGGCGTCGGCGGCCGCCATGAGTCGGAGCACTTTGACGCCGTTGCGCGAGACCGGCGAGCCGCTCTGCCCGCGAGCGCCGCAGGTCGCGCAGAGCAGCCCGCCAAGAAGCGGCGAGAACCAGGCATCCGCCTCGGGCAGAGCCCGGCCGCAGCCGGCGCAGTTCTGCAGCTGCGGCTGGTATCCGAGACATTCGAGGATTCGCATCAGGAACCAGGCGGCGTCCGCCCGTGAAGACCGTTCTGGCATGTTGAGCCGGTCGAGGGTCGTGACCACCAGATCGAAGATCTCATCGACGGGATGGCGTTCCTCCAGCACCTTGTCGACGACCTCGGTCACGAGGCTGGCATAGGCTGTACGCTCCAGGTCGCCGGCGATATGTCTGGCGTCGCCGCGCCGTTGCACCTGGGCAACCACGTCGAGGTTGCGCCCTTTGGCCAGCATCATCTGCGAGTGGCTGAACAGGTCGAGGCTGCCGCCGGACCGCGCCCTGGCCCGCCGGGCGCCCTTCGCGATGGCGCCGAGTTTTCCGTACTCGCGCGTCAGCAGGGTCAGGATGCGGTCGGCTTCGCCGTACTGCAGCCGCCGCAGCACCACGGCATCGGCCTGGTAGGTCGGCATCGCAGCAATTCTACGGACGGGTCGTGACGGATGAAATGCCGGTCAGCGGACCATCAATTTGACAGCGACGTCAGCGTTCGGGAAATAGGCGCCAGGTAAGTTCGGCGCCCCACCAAAGGGATGGATGCCACCAAAGCCTTCCAGCACCCAGCCCTGCGGGTTGAGAACCGTGCTGTTGGGCGCGAACTGGACCGACCTGGCGATGTCCCAGTTGTTCCAGAAGCCGGTTAGGCCGGTGATCGGCCCGGCGTTTCCGAAGGCGTGAACGCCGCCCCAGCCGTCCAGGGTCACGCCGGCGACGCTGGAGGCCGTGCTCCCCGGGAGGAGCGCAACATCTCGTGCGATCCTCCAACCGCCCCAGTACGCGGCGTTCGTGATCGCGGGCGGCATCGGACTGCTGCCCACCGCGAACGGATGCAATCCGCCGTATCCGTCCATCACGTAGCCACCCGAGCCGTCGCTGAACATCACCACGCGCTGCGCAATGTCCCAACCCCAGTAGGCGGAGAGCCGCACTGCCGGCGCGCCACCGAACGGGTGCATGCCGCCGAAGCCTTCCAGGACATAGCCCTGCCCGTGGCCGGACGTGGTCCCGGGCAACAGCACGATGTCTCGCGCGATGTCCCATCCGCTCCAATAACCCGTGACCGATACCGTGCCCGCTTGACCGAACGGGTGCACTCCGCCGAAGCCGTCGAGGACATAGCCCCCACTGCCATCGGACAGGAGCGCCGCCGATCGCGCGATTTTCCAGCCGGGCCAGTAGCCGGTGACCGGCTGGGATGCGGTCGCGGCATCAGGATGCACACCGCCGTAACCCTCCAGCGTGAAGAGTTGCAGTACCGGATAGGGTGCGACGCTGCCGGACGATGCGGACGCCAGCCCGGAACCGTTGGCGTTTGCCGCCGTCACCGTGAAGCTCAGCGCCGCCGGGCTGCTGAGGCCGCCGATGGTGGCGCTGGTCAGATTTCCAACGGTTGCGGTAGCGCCGCCCGTGGTGGACGCAACCTTATACGAGGTGATCGGGCTGCCGCCATCCAGGGCCGGCGCGCGCCAGGTGACCGTCACCGCCTCGTTGCCTGGCGATGCGGACACGTTGGTCGGCTGCCCCGGCACCGAGGTCGGCGACACGCTGTTCGAGGCCGCCGACGCGCCGACCGCGCCGAGCCCGTTCGTGGCCATCACCGTGAAGGTGTAGGCGGTTCCATTGGTCAGTCCGGTGACGGTCGCGGAGGTCTGCGTCCCCGGCACCGTCGCCGAAAGTCCTCCGGGATTCGAAGTCACGGCGTAGTTGGCGATGCCGCTGCCGCCGTCGAAGGCCGGTGCTTGCCAGCTGACGGTGGCGGCCGCGTTACCCGCGACGGCGGTGACGTTGGTTGGCATGGTCGGCAGCGGATTGGCCGGGTTGCCGGTCAGCCAGAGGTCGCCCTGGTCGGACGGCCAGGGGTCGGCGCCCGGAGCACCATCCCATCCGAACGGATCGATGGCGGTCCAACCGCTGGTGACGTATACGCCAAAGTGCAGATGCGGGCCGCTGCTGCAGCCGGTGTTGCCACTCTGTCCGATCACCTGCCCGCGGTTGACGCTCTGTCCCGGCGACACGTAGATCTGTGACAGGTGGCCGTAGCGGGTGCTGAAGCCGTTCGGATGGTCGATGACGACGTTCTGGCCGAAACAGGTGTTGACCGGGTCGATGCCGGCAATCCGCACGGTGCCCTCTGCCGCCGCCATCACGTTCTCATAGTTGAGCGCCATGTCCCAGCCGTTGTGGCCGTCGTAATAGAGGTAGCTGCCTCCGCCGGGCGTCGTGGCATAGCCCAGTGAGAATGACGGGTCGGCGCCATTCGAGCGGTACGCGACGGCGCCGCCCGAATCGCAGACCCGGCCGTCGACACTGTAATCGGGGTTGCAGTGGTCGAAGACCGACGTGGCGAAGTGGTAGTTCATGTAGGGTCGGGTCAGAAACGCGCGACTGAGGTCGACCGCGGCGGTCGCCGTGTTCCCCACGCGCCCGACGTTGATCACCGGCATCTGGAACGCCAGCTGGGCGGCCGTCCGAATGATGTGCTGGCCGGCGGGAAGGGGTCGCAAGTGCTCGTCCTTCGTGCTGGGACCATCGCTAACCCGCGCGGCCTGGGCCGGTTGCATCAGCAGCAACGTGGCGAGGGGAAGGGCGAGTAAAAACCCGTGAACTCGCTTCATATTGCGAAAACGACCTCCTATCCGTAATCCTGCTGCTGCCCCTTCCAGGTACGGACGAAAGAACGGTCTAGGTCGCGGGCGGGACGATCACTCCGTGAGGAGCTGACGCGCGATATCGAGGCCCGGCCAGTACGCCAGGCCGGTTACGTTCGGCGCACCGCCAAAGGCGTGCGCGCCGCCGAAGCCGTCGAGGACCCAGCCCTGGGGGTTGGCTGCGGTGCTGACCGGCGAAAACCGGACAGACCGGGCGATGTCCCACCGCGGCCAGAACGCCGAGACGGCGACCGAGCCCGCCGCCCCGAACGGGTGAACGCCGCCCCAACCGTCGAGCGTGACACCGGCAACGTTTGACGCGGTGCTGCCGGGCGCGAGCGCGATATCCCGCGCAATCGCCCATCCTCGCCAGTAGGCCGCGTTCGTGATAGTCGGCGGCATCGGACTGCTGCCGACGGCAAACGGATGAAGGCCGCCGTACAGGTCCATGACATAACCGCCGGTCCCATCGCTGAGCATGACGGCCCGCCGGGCCGCGTCCCAGTTCCAGTAGCCGGTGACGCGGGCATCGGCGGCCCCACCAAACGCGTGCAAGCCACCGAATCCTTCGAGGACGTAACCCTGCGCCTGGCTTGCCGTCGAGCCCGGTGTGAGAACAACGTCGCGGGCGATGCTCCATGACGGCCAGTACGCGGACACCGCCACCGGCGCCGCCTGGCCAAAGGCGTGCAGGGCGCCGAAGCCGTCCAGCACATAGCCGCCACTGGAATCGGCCAGCAGCGCGGCGGCTTGCGCGATCCGCCACCCGTACCAGTACGCAGACAGCTTGAGCGGCAGCGAACCACCGTCGGGATGAACGCCGCCATAAGCCTCGAGGGTGTACATGCCCTTGAAGGGATACACGAACTTCAGCTGGAGCTCGTTCCAGAGGTCAGCCGAGCCGCCGTCATAGCCGAGCGCCCAGATGCCCGTGCCTTTCAGGTCGGCCGCGTTGACCAGGTCGTATTTGAGGCCGAGTGACCGCGCATCGTCGTAATAGAGCTCGCGCCAGCTGTTGTGGTTGCCCCCACACGGGTCGTTCACCGCGGGACTCCACCACGCAGCCCAGGGGGAGCCGGCGCTCGCGTCCCACCCCGTTGTCAGGTTGATGGCACAGGTGAGGTCCCCCGGAATCTGGGAATAGGTCTCGGCCACGGCTCCGCCAGTCGCCGCCGCGTTCGGCAGCGTGTTGACGGTTGACCATTTGTACCCGTAGTAGGGCACACCCAGGATGATCTTCGACGCCGGCGCCTTTAGCAGGTACTGGCGAACCGCGGTATTGTCGTTGTAGGTCCATCCGTTGAGCGGCGCATTCGCACTGGCATGTCCGGGCGTGTTGCCCGAGGCCATGTCGTACGCCATCACGAAAAGGGCATCGGCCGCCGGGGCCAGCGTGGAAATGTTGAAGAAGCCGCCGTCCCAACTGGCGGATCCGCTGTAGGTGTCCACGCTCGATACCGCGCCAGGCAAGCGTTGATGCAACTGCGCGGTCAGCTGGGCCACGAAGTTCGTCAGCCCGCTCTGGATGTTCGGATAGCTGGCGCTCGAATACCCCTCGAAGTCGACGTTGACGCCGTCGAGGTTTTTGGAGGCAACGGCGGCGATCGTGTTGTCGATGGCGGCCTGTGTCACAGCCGAAGAGGTCACGATCTGGTTGATGGCGGCCTCGTTGAAGTTCTTGATCACCAGAACCACGCGATCGCCGGCCCGATGTGCCCGATTGGTGGTGTCGACCAGCGCCTGGCTATTCCAACCGGTCCACCCCGGATCCGTCGTGTTGAAGCTGCCATCGCCATTGAGGGTCAGCCCGAAGTAGGCGACCGTGCTCAGCAGCGAATAGTTCCAGGAGCCGCTGTTGGACAGCGCCCAGTAGGGGGCGAAGCCGAAGACTTCCCGGCTCAACCGCCCGCCGGCGGGGCTCACGACAGATGGCGTCCGGGTCCGCAGCCGGGCTTGAGGAATGCCGGTCGCGGGACTGAGCTGGATGCTCAGCCGGCTGTGGGCGGCGTCCTCCCTCGCGTGCGGACCGACGAGCGGGTCGCTGAAGTGAGCGGCAGGGGCAGCCATCGCTCCCATGAGCCCCGGGCCGAGGGCGACCAGGATGAAGACCACGATGAGTGTTCGCCTTCCCATGAGCGACCTATGCTAGGGGCCCTTGACCGGTCAAAACGAGCAGAACCGATGTCAGATTACGTTCGTGGCGGCGTCAGTCGGTCAGGCTCGCGACGATCGGCCGATCGCCCCGCCTGGATACGGGGTTGCGGTTTGCGGAATCCCACCATTCAACAGTCTGGCGGAGTCCTGTCAGGAAGTCGGTCGAGGCCGAAAATCCAAACTCCTCTTTGGCCCGGCTGACGTCGAGGCTGCGGCGCGGCTGACCGTTGGGCTTGCTGGTATCCCAGCGGACCGTCCCGGAGAAGCCGATCAGCCTGGTCAGCAATGTCACCAGCTCTTTTATGGTGATCTCCATCCCCGAGCCGATGTTGACCGGCTCCGGCTTGTCGTATCGCTCGGCAGCGAGCACGATGGCCTCGGCCGCGTCATCGACGTAGAGAAACTCCCGACTGGCGGATCCATCACCCCAGACGTCGACCGCCTTCTCACCATCGCGTTTGGCTGACCAGATCTTGCGAATCAGTGCCGGAATCACATGCGAGGACCGCGGATCGAAGTTATCGCCGGGACCATAGAGATTGACCGGCAATAGAAAGATGCCGTTGAAGCCATACTGCTGGCGATAGGCCTGTGCCTGAACAAGCAGCATCTTCTTCGCCAGCCCATACGGAGCGTTGGTTTCTTCCGGGTATCCGTTCCACAAATCGTCTTCATGAAATGGCACCGGGGTAAACTTGGGATACGCACACACCGTGCCAATACTTACGAATTTCTGGACGCCGGCCAGTCGGGCTTCTTCCATCAACTGGGCGCCCATCACCAGGTTCTCGTAGAAGAGGGTTGCCGGGTTTTCGCGGTTGAAGCCGATTCCGCCTACCCTGGCGGCCATGTGGATGACCAGGTCGGCGCCGCGCACGGCTCGCCGGCAGTTCTCCCGATCCAGCAGGTCCATGGTGTTTGATCGGGGAACCAGGACGTCGGCGGCACCTCGCTCCTTCAGCCGGGCCACCACCCGTGAGCCGAGAAAGCCCGCTCCTCCGGTAACCACGATCCGCCCGCCGCTGAACGGGCGCTCGCCCTCGCGGTGGGATGACAGCTCTCGCACTTGCTCCTGATCATACCGGCCGCCGGGGCGTCCGCCGGCCATTCCCATTCGCGACCGGCTGGCTGAGTTGACGCCCGGCCCGCGCATCCTCTATGACGCATCACTTGCCAACAACCCGGCTGGAACCGGGAGCTTCGTTCGGGGACTCCTGGCCGGGCTCGACCACCATCAGCCGGCGGTGGAGGTCATCGCCAGCTCCTTCGAGTCGGGTTCAGGGGCGCTCGACAGCCGCCACAAGAACCCGGTGTTAAGGCTCCGGAACAGTGTCCGCCACCTCGCCTATTACCTGCAGACCCTTCCCCAGCGGGCCGAGCAGCTGGATTGCGACCTCATCTTCTGCCCCAGCTCGCTGGTGCCGCTCCGCAACCGCCGGCCGTTTGTCATGACCGTCTTTGACCTCACCCCGCTGCGCTTCGGAAGCACGCAGGAATGGTTGAGCAAGCAATATCTCGCGGCCATGCTCCGCACCGGGATTCACCGCGCCCGGATCATCTGTACCATCTCGCAGGCAATCGGCGATGAGATCCTGGCCCGCTTTCCTGGGATCGAGGCGAGCCGCATGCGGGTCACCTATCCCGGGCCGAATCCGGAACTGCTCGCCGCCGACGCGACGCCCGTGCCGGTCCCGAACCGGCCGTTCGTCCTGATGGTGGGCACTGTCGAGCCCCGCAAGAATCACCTCACCGTGCTGCGCGCCCTCGCCGACCACGTCAAGCGGCAGCCGCAGTCCGAGCTGATGCTCGTGGTCAGCGGCTCGGCGGGCTGGCGGTACGGTCCCATCATCGATGCCATCGCTCAGTTGAAGCTCGGGGACCGCGTGATCCGGCTGGGCTCGGTCGCACCCGGCTCGCTCAAGTGGCTGTATCTGAACGCCCGGGCGCTGCTCTTCCCGTCCCTCTACGAGGGTTTCGGCTTGCCGGTTCTCGAGGCCCTCTACCTCGATTGCCCGGTAGTGGCGTCGAGGCTTCCATCGGTGCTCGAGATCACGGGCGCGGAGGCCACCCTCCTTCCCCCGACGGACGTCCCCGCCTGGGCGGCAGCCGTCGATGCCTGTATGGACGGCCGCGGGCCGGCGACCAGCCGCGAGTCGGCCCGGCGGCGCGCGAGCCGGTTCACCTGGGAGGCGTGCGCGGCGTCCGCGGTGGATGCCGTCCGGGCCGCACTCGATCGGCCGGCGTGAGCCCTCGATCCGTCGATCAGCGGCTCCGGGTGGTCGCCTTTCGATACGAGCCGGCGATCGGTGGGGCCGAGCACCTGGCACGACGTCTGATCCGGGAGATCGGCGAGCGGCGGGTCGTCGACATCGTCACCGTGGTGACGGAAAACCGAAGCGATTGGCTCCACCTTCTCGTCGAGGGGGTTCGCAATTCGGACGAGCGCTATCAGGTGGATGGGCGCGAGGTCCGCGCGCTGGCCAGCTGGCCGGTCGAGCTGCGGCGACGTCTACGCCCGTGGGTGCCGTTCTATCACCTGCCCTACAGTCCGGCCCCGACCATCATGGGCCGGCTGCTCGCTCCGCAGCTCACGAGCGTCGCCGCCGGCGCCGGCATCATGCACAACTTCTTTATGGGGAGGGAGGCGTTCTCGTTCGGACTCATGGAGGCCGCCGCATCGGCCGGTGTGCCTTTTGTGTTCACGCCGCTGCGGCACGAGCGGCCGCTGGGATGGAGTTCGGGGGCGTTCAGAAGGATCTACCGGGCCGCCGATGCGCTGATTGCCCTGACCAGGGCGGAAGCCGATTGGCTGATCGCACACGGGGCGCGCCGGGAGCGTGTCAGCGTCATCGGCGCCGGACCATTGAGTGACGGTCGCGTCCCGCCGGATGCGGCCCGGCGGGTGGTCGGGGATGATCAGATCGTCCTCTTCCTGGGGCAGCTACACGAGTACAAGGGCTTCAACGTCGTGTTGCAGGCGGCCGCCCTGCTCCGCGATCGTCGCCAGGTGCGCTTCGTCTTCGCTGGTCCAGACGTCCGCGGTCACGCCAGGCGTTTTGAGAACGCCGGCCCCAACGTCATGTATCTCTCGGCAGTCGACGACGCGCTCCGAGATTCCCTGTTGCAGGCTTGCACCGTCCTCTGTGTGCCGTCGTCGAGAGAGAGCTTCGGGCTCGTCGTGGTCGAAGCCTGGAATTGTGGCAAGCCGGTGATCGGAGGCCCCGCAAAGGCCACCCGGGAGCTGATCGAGGACGGCGTCGATGGCTGGTCGGTACCCCAGAACGCGACGATTCTGGCACGCCGCCTGGCGGAAATTCTCGACAACCCGGAGCTGGCCCGTCAGATGGGGATCAGCGGCCAGCGGAAGGTGCAGCAGCAGTTTTCCTGGGCCTGGATTGCCGACGCCCATCTCGCGCTCTACTCTAGACTGGCGGAGAGCAGCCGCCCTTGAACGAACGGACCAACGTGCTCGGGGTCGGCGTGAGCCTCATCAACATGGGGATGGCGCTCGATCGCCTTCACCAATGGATCACGGCTCGGGAGCATCAGTATGTCAGCGTATGCACCGTTCATACGGTCATGGAATGTCGGCGTAACGCCGAACTCAGGCGGATCGTTAACTCGGCAGGGATGACGACTCCCGACGGTATGCCGCTGGTCTGGCTCTCCCGCCTGGCCGGGCATCGGGAAGTGGGACGGGTCTATGGTCCTGACCTGATGCTGGCTGAAATGGCGGCGTCCGTCCGCGCCGGCCACCGCCACTACTTCTATGGCGGCCGGGCCCGGGTTGCTGATCGGCTGGCTGACGTGATGCGCGATCGGTTTCCGGGGGTTGCGATCGTCGGCGCGTTCAGCCCACCGGTGGGAACGGCCGCAGAGCTCTGTAACAACGAAACGGCCGCCTTGATCAACCGGGCCAAGCCGGACATCGTGTGGGTGGGGGTGAGCTCCCCAAAGCAGGAATTCTGGATGTCCTGCATGCGGCCCCTCATCGACGCCCCGGTCTTGATCGGCGTGGGAGCGGCGTTCGACTTCCACACGGGGACCGCGCGCCAGGCGCCACGATGGATGCAGAGAGCGGGCCTGGAGTGGTTATTCCGACTGTCACAGGAACCACGCCGCCTGTGGCGGCGGTATCTGATCGACAACCCATGGTTTCTCTTCGAGATCGCGCGTCAAAAACTTGGTCTGAAGCGATACCCGCTTTCGTGAGGCCCGGGATATGAGCCAGGCCGCCGGCATCATCCTGGCGATCATCCTCCTCGGCGTTTATGGCTTCGCCCTGTCGATCATCTGGAGGGCGCCCTTTCGCGCGCTTGGTGTGCTGGTGGCCGGCATGGCGGTCCACAACTTCCTGTTGATGGTCCTGCTACGGCTGGGTACGCCCGGGATCGTCATCCGCGTGGTCCAGGCCTGGAAAGAGGGCATCCTTCTTTTGCTCCTCTTCCTCGCCCTTCGGCTGGGCCTTCAGGCTTACCGCAGGGGCCGGTTTCCGCGGCTGCTGCCGGTGGACATCGTACTCGCTGCGTTCGTGCTGATCGCGGTGGTGTACTTCGTCCTCCCCGGATCCCTGCTGGGCAGCACCGCCAGCCTCTCCCAGCGGATCCTGGGTTTCCGCGTGCTTCTCCTGCTCCCCCTGCTCTACCTGTTTGGGCGCGTCTTCTTCAGTACCCGGCGCGCGGATCTCGTCTGGAATTTCGGCGCGATCGCGGGGTCGGCCGCGTTCGTCGGCCTCGTCGGCTTCATCGAGCTCTGGTTCATTCCCACTCGGTGGTGGGTGGACGGTGGCGCGAACCTGCTTTCTGCCTGGCTGGGGTTTCACTATCACGGTCCCGCCGGCCTCCCGGAGAATTTCTTTCAGTCCGCCGGGCAGGGCCTCTTGCTTCGCCGCATGGTGTCGACCTACGTCAGCCCGCTGCCGATCGCCTATACCGGCCTGCTGATCGTCCCGATCGCCACCGGCCTGATGCTGGTCAGAAGGAACTCTCAGCGCTGGCAGGCTGTGAGTGTGACGCTCCTGGCGCTTGTCGTCATCGGGATGCTGTTGAGCATCACCCGGCTGGCGCTGTTTCTCCTGGTGGCGGAGTTTTTCCTGCTGGCTCTTCTCTGGCGCCGCCGCTGGCTGCTGTGGTCCACCGTCATTGTCGCTATGCTCGTGGTGGCGGTGCTCTTTGGCTATTCACGGATCGGCCCGCTCGTCACCCTGAATCTCGAGCCGGTCCAACACCGCCCCAGCGGTCTCGGCATTCTGTCGCAGAACGACCCATCCTTCAATGAGCACGGCGCCACGCTGGCATTCGACCTGCAGTACGTCATCCAGCACCCCTGGGGCACCGGCCTGGGCAGTTCGATTCACCGTTTCGGACAGGTGCAGGGCACTGGTGAGAGCGCCTTTTTCGACGTGTTTGCCGAAATCGGGGTGCTGGGTGGCGCCGCCATCACGCTTGCCTACGCCCTGACACTCGTCTACGCGCTTGCGGCCTGGCGGCGATCCCACGATGACCCGCTCCTTGCCGCCCTTCCGCTGGTCTCGCTGGTGGGCGGCCTCGCGCTGGTGCCGATCGTCGTCACCAGTGACGTCTGGTCGGACTTTTCCATCACCTTCCTGCTGTGGTGGGCGGCCGGCTTTACGGTTTCCCTGGCTCGAGCCGAGCCTGATGAGGTCCGGCAAAGCAGGCTCGGGCCGGCGAGGGCATCCGCATAGCGACTGCGGCCTGATGCGGATCGCGATCTACGACAATCTTCCACCCGGCGGCGCCAAGCGCACGGCGTTCGAGTTCGGCCGCCAGCTGGCGCAACGCCACCAGGTCGACCTGTACCGGCTCAATACGACCAGCCGGCACGCATATGACCTGGCGTCGGTCACGGCCCGGGTCTATGAATATCGCTACTCACCATTTTTTGGTCTACTTGACCATCGGCTCGCGGGCGGTCATCTGGCGCCGCGGTCCGCGACCATGTTCGGGCCGCTGCGACGGCTGCATCGACGGATCGCCCGCGACCTGGTCGATCGGGGCTACAACGCCGTGCTGGCACATACCGACGCCATGACGCAGTCGCCCTACTTGCTGCGCTGGCTCGGCCAGCGCGGACTCTATTACTGCCACGACGTGCTGCGCATCGGTCGTGAGGAGACCGTCAAAAACCTGCACCGCGACGAACTCCGGGACAGTCCGCCGCCGATCGGGACGCTGCGCCTGCTCGAAGATGGCCTGGTGACGCGGCGGTGGTTGGCCGCCGACCGCAGGACGGTGCGAGCCGCCGGCGGCCTTGCCGTTAATTCGATCTATACCCGGGAGCAGACCTGGGCCGCCTACGGGCGGGAAGCGGTTGTCTGTCACCCCGGGGTGGACGTCAATCGTTTCACGCCGGCGGACCGTGACGAGCCCAGGGATTCGGAAGTCCTGTCGATCGGCTCGCCGCTGTCGATCAAGGGACACGACCTGGTCATTCGGGCTCTGGCGCTCATCACGCCGGCCGGATCCCGGCCCCGGCTCCGACTGGTGGCCTCGGCCGATCGGGGCCTCGAGGCGTTGCAGGCGCTCGCGGACAGGCTTGGCGTGCAGCTCCACCCCGACATCGCCATCGACGAAGAGACACTCGTGAGCCGGTATCGAACCGCGCTCGCCACCGTGTGCGCGGCCCGACTGGAGCCGTTTGGCCTGACGCCGCTGGAGTCGATGGCCTGTGGGACCCCGGTGGTCGCCATCCGGGAAGCCGGCTTTCGCGATTCGGTCATCGACGGCGAAACCGGGCTGCTGGTGGAGCCGCGCGCTGACGAGCTGGCTTCGGCCATCTCCCGGCTGGCCAGCGCTCCGGCCCTTGCCCAGGAACTTGGCCGGCGGGGTCGAGAGGTTGTCCTCGATCGATGGACCTGGGAACGTCGCACGCCCGCCCTGGAGGCCGCCCTCCTGGCCGTGACCGCGTGACATCTGGACCCCCGGGCGACTCGCCTTCTGCCTCCATAACCAGCGGCCAGCGGGTCGCCCGCAATGTCCTGTATGGCGCCGCCGGCCAGCTCTGGTCGCTGATCCTCCTGGTCATCACCATCCCGATCGTTGTGCGCGGCCTCGGCGAGTCCGCCTATGGAGTCTTCGTGCTGGTCAGCGTCCTGCTGAGCTACGTCGCCTTCCTCGACCTGGGGCTGACCCCCGCCGTCGTGCGGTCGATTGCCGTTCACTACGCCGCGGGTGACGATGAGCGCCTGAGCCGGGTCGCGGGCACTGCGCTCTCGCTACTCCTGGCGCTGGGAATTCTCGGTGCGGCTTTGCTCGCCTGGCTGGCCCCATTCATCGTGCATTCGGTTCTGAATGTGCCTCCCGAGCTGAGCGAGGCCGCGCGAATTGTCCTGGACATCACCGCGGTCGGCTTCGCCTGCAACATGATCCTGACCCTCTTTGGCGCGATCCCGCAGGGTCTTCAACGGCTCGACCTGTTTACCGTCCGCACCGTCGTCCTGACGACCGCCAATGCGGCGGTCCAGATTGCGGCGGTCAAGCTGGGCGGGGGACTGATCTGGGTGGCCGGTCTCACGGTCGCCGTCAACGTCGCGAGCCTCCTGCTGTTCGTCGTTGTCGCCCGGCAGTTGCTCCCCGGGGTCAGCTTTCGACCACGCCTCGACCGGTGGGCGCTCCGCGAGCTGGGGAGCTTCGGCCTGATGCGCTTCCTCAATCAGGGCTCCGGCCAGGTCGTCTTCCAGCTCGACCGGCTGATCATCGCCGCTTTTCTTCCCATCCGGGCCGTTACCCTTTACTCGGTGCCGCTCAGCATCGCGCAGAAATTCACCACCGTGCAATTGATCTTCTCCGGCGCATTTTTTCCCGCCGCCTCCGAGCTGCACAGCGTCCAGGAAACCGAGCGGCTCCGGCGGCTCTACATTTCCTCGCTGAAGCTCTCACTGGTGATGGTGCTTCCGCTGGTCGTCCTCGTGGCCGCGTTTGCTCGGCCCTTGCTGTCCACCTGGGTTGGTCCGGACTTTGGCTCGGCCAGCGCCCAGATCCTCGTGGTGCTGGCCATCGCCTACGGGCTGGCAACGGTGGTGGGAGTGCCGGCGCTGGCATCCGACGCGACCGGCCACGCCCACTGGACCGCCGGCTTCGCCCTGCTGAGCGCAGCTATCAATCTTTCGCTGACGCTGCTCCTGGTCCCCCGAATCGGTCCAATCGGGGCGGCTTATGCCCTGCTGATCAACGCGGCGACGCAGGGCATGGTCTTCGTCTATGTCGTGCAACGCTGGTTCATCAAGGTCGGGCTGGCCGCGATTCTGCGCCGCGCGATCCTCCGGCCACTCGCAGCCGCCGTCTTGCCGGCCCTGTACGGCGTGGCGCTGGCGCCCCACCTGGGCAGCTTCACCGCCGTCCTGGCCGCCATCCTGGCCGGCGGGCTATTGTTCGCGGTCATGACGATCCTGCTGGGCGTATGGGACGAGCAAGAGCTGGGTGTTGCCAGAGCGACCGCACGCCAGGTAGTGGCCCGCGTGATCAAGGCAGCATGAAAGACTCGGATTACTCGGTCGCAAAGGCGCAAACCTATGGCTGGGGCCCCGATGCCCCACCCGACGCTCAGAAAACCTCGATCCTCCGCCGCTTCGTTAAAGGGCCGGCGGTGCTGGACGTCGGTTCTGCCACCGGAACGTACGTCGACCTGCTGGCGCGCGATGGCCTGGATGTGACCGGTCTGGAA
>VBHC01000053.1 GCA_005889535.1 Chloroflexota bacterium | reverse complement strand
GCAGCGCCACTTCCTGAACCTCTACCGGCTGGGCGAGGGTCCGCTCTACAGCTTTTACGCCCCCTATCACCTCTGTCACTTCGAAGTTCCCATCTCCGTCGCCCGCGCCGTGCTGCTGAAGGATCGAGTGCTGGCGCCGCTGGGAGGACCGATGGTCGAGGTGATCACCACCGCCAAGGTCGACCTCAAGGCCGGGCAGGTGCTCGATGGCATCGGCTTCTACATGACCTATGGGCAATGCGAGAACGCGGAGATCGTCCAGGCCGAGCATTTGCTGCCGATGGGCGTCGCCGAGGGCTGCCGGCTCACGCGCGACATCCTCAAGGACCAGGTGATCAGCTACCGGGACGTCGAGGTTCCCGGCGGGCGGCTCGTCGACCGGCTGCGGGCGGAGCAGGCGGTTCGCTTCGGCACGCTGGTGGCGGCCTGAGGGAAGAACGCCAATGCGCATCGTGATTCCGTCCGCCGGCCTTGGTTCTCGATTTCTTCCACTGACCCGCGCGGTTCCCAAAGAGCTCCTCCTGCTCGGCGAGTGGCCACTGATTCCCCATGCCTTGCTGGAGGCCGAGGGCGCCGGCTTCGAGTCCGCCATCGTCGTCATCTCCCCGATGAAGCAAGCGATCCGCACCTGGCGGCGCTGGCGCGATTGCTGGAGACGCAGTCGATTGCGCGCCGGATGCAGCTCACCTTCATCGAGCAGTGGACCCGGGGTCCGGGCGAGGCGGTGCTGCTGAGTCGCGAGCTCACCGGTGAGGACACGTTTGCGGTCCTGCTTCCGGACGACGTCGTGCCCAGTGTCGATCACTGGCGCGACCTGCAAGCCCTGTCGCGTGAAACCGGGGCACCGTCCCTGTGTGTCCGCAAGGTGCCGGTGGCGGAGGCACCCCGCTTCGGCATGGCGGTGTGCGAACTCTTTTCCGGCCGCCTGCGGGTCCGCGAGCTGGTGGAGAAGCCGCCGGCCGGCCACACGCGATCCAACCTCTCGATCTTCGGCCGCTACGTCGTCACCCAGCCGGTGCTCGACGCGCTGGCCGATCGCCTTGCCCGAACGACTGGCGAGCTGCAGCTCACCGAGGGCTATGCGGCGCTGACCGATGGGGTCCCAGGCGTCTTTGCCCTGGAGTTCTCCGCCGACTCGTACGACTGCGGCACGCCACAGGAGTTCGCCCGGGCGACCACCCGCTATGCTGCCTGGTCGGACGTGGGCCGGCTGGCCGAGGTGCCCTGAAGCGATGGCGCTGACCCGATTGGCTCCCGAGGCGGTCTCCTCGGCCATGGCGATCCGTGAGGTGACGACGCTTGTGGATTTCGACGCCATGCAAACGGACTGGAACCAGCTGGTCGATCAGCTCGAGGTGCCGTCACCATTCCAGACCTGGGAGTGGAACCGGGCCTGGTGGAACCATTTCGGCGAGGGCCGCGCCTTACTGATCCTGGAGTTTCGCCAGGCCGGCCGGGTGATCGGCATCGCGCCCTTCTTCCGCCGCCGCCTCTTAACGCCCGGACTCGGGTTATCGATGTTGCTCCCCCTCGGCTGGGAAGGCAACGGCCTGGCGAACGGTCTCACCGAGCAGTGGGAGCTCCTATTTCCGACTGACTGCCGGATGGCGCTGCTCGAGAGCCTGGCCGGCTGGCTGCAGGCCCGTCCCTGGAGCACGGTGCTCATCCCCGGCTTCGCCGAGCGCGACCCACTTCCGGAATGGATGACGCGACGCATCGCCTATCGCGGCAAGGGCGTGGTCTTCGATTACCGCCGGGTGCCCACCAGCTGGGAGGCGCTGGTCGCAAGTCTCAACAAGAGCATGCGCGACAATGTGCGCTACTATCCGCGCCTCATGGTGCGGCGGGGCCAGCCCTACAGCTTCGACGTGGCCTCCACGCCCGCCGAGATTTCGGCCGCCCTGCCGCTTTTGTTCAACCTGCACCGCGAGCGGGCCGAAGCCAGCATGCGGATTGCCCACGATGATTACTTCGACCATCCGAACCGGCGTGCCTTCATTCGCGAGGTTGCGCCCAGGCTGGCCCAGCTTGGACAGGTGAGGATCGGGACGATTCGGGTGGCGAACGAGCCGATCGCGGTCCAGATGTGGCTGGAAAAGGACGACACGATGTTCCTCTACTACTCCGGTTTCTTGCCCAGCTGGCGGGCGCACTCGGTGGCGCTGCTGGCCACGATCGGGGCTTTCCAGGACGCCATGCGGCGCGGCATGCGGCAGATAGAATTCCTGGCCGGCGGCGGCCACCCGAAGGAACGCTGGGACACCGAGCAGCGGGTGCACAGCAACATCTGGCTGGTACGGCGACCGCGCATGACGAGATTCCTTTTCAACCTGCCGATCCACTACCGGCAGCTGGCGTGAGAGGGATTGCCCGCCCAGGCCGGCGCCGCACGGCGCCGGCCTTTTTGTTGCTGCCGGTCTTAATCGCGCTCACCCTGGTCCTGATCCCGGCGCTGCCGGCCATCGCCGCCGCCCCGGCGGCACTGTCCATCCGGGTGGTCGGCAATCATTTCGTTGATGGCGCCGGCCGGCCGGTTCGGTTGCTCGGCGTCAACCGGTCGGGCAGCGAATACGCGTGCATGGACGGCCGCGGCAGCTTCGATGGTCCGGATGATGCCGCGTCGATCGCCGCGATGGCTGCCTGGCACATCAACGCGGTTCGCGTTCCGCTGAACGAGGATTGCTGGCTCGGCATCAACGGCGCGCCCGCCGCCTACAGCGGTACGAATTATCGCCAGGCGATCAGCACCTACGTTCGCCGGCTCCACGCGGCCGGTCTCTACGCCATCGTCGACCTGCACTGGAGCGCGCAGGGGACGCTCCCCGCCGACGGCCGGACGGGCCAGGGCCGCCAGATGGCCGATCTCGATCATGCGCCGGCCTTCTGGAGCTCGGTGGCAACGGTCTTTCGGAGCGATCCCGCGGTGGTCTTCGATCTCTTCAACGAGCCGCACGATATCAGCTGGGATTGCTGGCAGAACGGCTGCGCCACCAGCGACGCGACCGGAAGCTGGCAGGTGGCGGGGTTCCAGTCACTCGTGGATGCCGTCCGCCGCACCGGCGCGCGCAACCCGGTCCTGGTGGCGGGGAATCGATGGTCGGGGGACCTGCGCGGCTGGCCACACGGGGTGCATGATCCGGCGCAGCAACTGGCCGCTTCCTGGCATGTTTACTCCCCCGGCCCACGTCTCGACTCGCTCCGTGACCTGGTGGTGCGTCCGGTGGCGGGAAGCTATCCGGTGGTTGCTTCGGAGTTCGGCGAAAAGGATTGCGCCCGCGACTGGGTGGAGGATTTCATGAGCTGGGCCGACGATGCGGGCATCTCCTACCTCGCCTGGACCTGGGATACCTGGCCCGACTGCGGCAATCCGGTGCTGATCACCGCCTACGATGGCACGCCGACCGCCTACGGCGTCGGGGTCCGCGACCACCTGGCGGCGCTGTGGCGGGCGGCCGCCCCAACGCGAGTGCTGACGCCGCTGCAGGCCGATGCGCCACTGCTCCTGGTGGGAGTCGCCACAACCCTCCTCGGAATCGCCGGCCTGACTGCGCTGTTGCTGATCGCAGGCCGTATTCGACGCGCCCGGCGTTCACGCAGAGTGGCCACCACCTGAGACTGCGCTGACGGTGGCCGCCGTGTAACATGCCGGTCAGCGGATGTCGCTGATCCCCATTTCTCGTCGATCGCGGTTGCCCCGTATCGTCGCCTTGATCGGGGCCGCCGTGCTGGTCGCGATGGCAGCGACGCTTTCCGCCAGACCGCCCATCACCGCCCAGGCCGCGGGGCTATCGGTCCGGATCGTGGGCAATCACTTCGTGGACGGCGGTGGTCGCCCGGTTCGACTGCTCGGCGTCAACCGATCGGGCTCCGAGTACGCGTGCATGGCCAACTGGGCGGTCTTCGATGGCCCGTCGGACGCCGCGTCGATCGCCGCCATGGCTAGCTGGAACATCGACGCCGTGCGGGTGCCGCTCAACGAGGACTGCTGGCTCGGCATCAACGGTGCTCCGGCCGCCTTCAGCGGCGCCAACTACCGCAACGCGATCGCCGGCTACGTCAGCCGCTTGCACGCTGCCGGAATGTATGCCATCGTCGATCTCCACTGGAATGCCCAGGGGTCGCTACCCGCCGACGGCAAGACCGGTCAGGGCCGCAAGATGGCCGACCTCGATCATGCGCCGGCGTTCTGGACATCCGTGGCGAGCTTCTTCAAGACCGACCACGGCGTCATCTTCGATTTGTTCAACGAGCCGCACGAGATCGGCTGGGATTGTTGGCTGAATGGCTGCACGACCAGCGATGGGACGGGAACCTGGCAGGCCGCCGGCATGCAGACGTTGCTCAACGCGGTCCGCGCCACGGGGGCGACCAACGTGGTCACGCTCAGCGCCAACGGCTGGGGTGGCGACATCCCCCAGTGGATCAACTACCGCCCGCGTGATCCGATCGGGCAAATCGCGGCCGGCTGGCACGTCTACTATCCGGAAACCTGGTGGAGCGAACCGTCCCGCTGGAACGCGGGCGTCTCGCCGGTGCTCGCCGCGCAGGTACCAATCGTCGCCACCGAGTTCGGTGAGCACGACTGCGCAGGCGGATGGATGAATCAGTTTCTTCCCTGGGCCGACCAGCACGGGCTTTCCTACACGGCCTGGACCTGGGACACCTGGCCCAACTGCGGCAACCCGGTGCTCATCACGAAGTACGACGGAACACCGACCGGATACGGGGTCAGCCTCCGGGATCACCTGCGCGGACTGGCCGGATTCAAGCCACTGGCGATCCCGGCGACGAGCGGGCGCAGCGCTGGGAGCGCGGCTCAGGCGTCCCGGTCTCCAGCGGCCGCGCCGTCGGGTGCACGACGAACAGCGCCCACCGTGGCCGCGATCGCCCATCGGCGCGCGGGGGCGGTGGGTCCCTTTCCGGCGGCCGCCCCGCTGCTGGTGACGAGTCCCGCCCGAGCGGCCCTGATCGGGATGGGCTCGATCCTGTTGGTGGCGGCGCCGCTCGGATTAGCGGCCGGGCTCTGGCTCCTGCGGAGGCGGCGCGGTCGCCGGCGGCCGGCGGCCAACAGGGAGGTGCCGGTCACCGCCGAGCCGGCCGAGCCGGCCGAGCCCGCCGCGCCCTTGCGAACGTAACGAATCCGTTTCGCGGCGCTCAAGCCGCGGTGACAACCGGCGGGCGCCGCAGCATTGTTATCGATCGGTGGCACCTTACGAGGTCCATTTCCGTGGTCGCTGGGCTACAACCATGCCATGGATGGAGGGGCCGTCCGGCGTATCCGCCGCGCCATCGCAATCCTCGGCGCCGCTCTCCTGTTGAGCTTGCTGGGATGCGCCAAGCTCCAGGCACCGATGGGGGCCGATGCCGCCAACAACGCCAACCCCTATGGTTTTTCGATCTGGGGCTACCAAAACCGCGTTACGGCCTCCGGGGTGAAGTGGGCCCGGGTGCAGCGGGACTGGTCGACCATCGAAACCTCTCCCGGCGTCTACAGCTGGAACGGCATGGATTCCGATGTTGCCCGGGCGAACGCCGCGGGCGTGCGCATCACCGTACCCATTCAGGACGCCCCCGCCTTTCGCAAGACCCAGGTCTGCAACGGCGTGAACCTCTTTCCCGGCCCCAGCGAGATGAGCAGCTTCGCCGCCATCATCGCCGCCCGCTACAACGGCAACAACGGGCATGGCTACGTAGACAGCTTCGAAATCGGCAACGAGGAATACGACGGATACTGGGGTGGAAGCTGGGCGAATACGCTACCGTGCCGGGCCGCGAATTATTACGGTCCGGTCCTCAAAGCCGGCTACTTGGCGGTCAAGGCACAATCGCCGACCGCGCTGGTGGGGATGTTCGGCATGTGGTGGGTCAACACGCCGCACATTCAGAGTTACATGACCTGGCTCTATCAGAACGGCTACGGCCCGTATATGGACTTCGCTAACTTCCACTACTACCCGGGCGGCGACCCGTCGTTGACCAGCGGCAGCACGCCTTCGTACCCGCTGGAATGGCAGACGATCCGCGCCGTGCAAGCCGCGTACAACGGCGTCAAGCCAATCTGGTGCACCGAAGTCGGTTGGGCCGTGAATTCGAACGGTCAGCCCGGCCCGCTCGTCAGCACCACACTGCAGTCGCAATATCTCCATTACATCCTCGACAACTCGCGAACCTCGGGGGTCGTGCAGCGGGTCTTCATCTACATGATCAGTGACACCGGAAGCGACGGCATGAACATCTACCCGCCCACGGGGGCGCTGCCGAGTTACTCGATGCTGGAAAACTATATGGCTCAGTACCCGACCTGGGGTGCGACGGCTCCGGCTCCGACGCCCACGCCAGCCCCGACGCCCACCGCGGCCCCGACGCCCACCCCGGTACCGACGCCAACGCCGACGCCGGCGGCCACACCGCGGCCGACTTCGGCGCCCACAGCCACGCCGACGCCGCTGTCCTCGGCCACGCCGCCCGTGGCATCGACCCACGGGCCGACGGGGCCATCGGCGAATGCGCATGCTGGCGCCTCCGGCGGTGTGACTGCCCTGAAGCCATCGGCTCCCACGGCTCCTCGGGCCTCAGGTATCCATCCGGCCGACGTCACCAGCGAGGGGCCGCTCGCGGGGTTGAAGATCCTCGGCATCGTGCCAACCGTGATCGGCTCGGGCGGGATGCTTCTGATCCTCTGGCTCGCCCTTGGCACTCTGTTCTGGGCTGTGCTGCGGGTGCTCACCATGTTCTCGCTGGCTCGCCGGCGTCGAGCGGCCGGGTTCTGACCCTCTCGCACGACGTCGACCTGGTAGTCGTTGGCGCCGGCTTGATCGGCCTGGCGACCGCGCGGGAGGTTCTCAACCAAAGGCCCGGCATCCGGGTCCTCGTGCTCGAAAAGGAAGCGCGGATTGCCTCCCATCAGAGCGGGCACAACAGCGGCGTGATTCACTCGGGGATCTATTACCAGCCGGGTTCGCTCAAGGCGCGGCTCTGCACCCGCGGGGCCGCCCTGCTGCGGACGTTCTGCGATGCCCACGGCATCGCCCATCCGGAGACGGGCAAGCTGATCGTCGCCGTCCGCGAGCACGAGCTGACGCGGCTCGACGACCTGAAACGGCGAGGGGATGCCAACGGGCTGCGTGGGCTCGAGCTGATCGAGGGCACCGGCATTGCCCGGATCGAGCCTGCGGCCCGCGGGTTGCGCGCGCTTTACTCACCCGCAACCGGCATCGTCGATTACAGCCTGGTGGCCCGCGCCCTAGCCGCCGAGATCACCGCCCGCAGCGGAGTGATCTTGACCGAACATCGGGTGACCGGGCTTCGCCGGCTCCGGGCTGGCTGGACCGTGGCGACGACACAATCGAACATCACCACTCGCCAGGTCGTGACCTGCGCCGGGCTGCAGTCCGATGAGCTTGCCGCCTTGACGGGTGACTCCCGTGAGCCACGCATTGTGCCTTTTCGCGGCGAGTACTCGCGGCTGCGTCCCGGGCGTGAGGGCCTCGTGCGAGGCCTGATCTATCCGGTCCCCGACCCGGCCTTTCCATTCCTCGGCGTGCACTTCACCAGGCGGGTGGACGGCACGATCTGGATTGGACCGAATGCCCTCCTGGCACTGGCGAAGGAGGGGTATCGCCGGTCGCGCATCAGTGGTCGCGAGCTGGCGAGCCTGTTGCGCTGGCCGGGCTTCTACCGGATGGCCCGGCGCTACTGGCGGATGGGTCTTTCGGAGTTCGGCCTCGCCTTGAATCAGCGCGCCTTTATCCGGGAGCTCCAGCGATATCTCCCCGCGCTCCAGCGTGGTGACGTTCTCTCCGCCGGCGCGGGCGTCCGCGCCCAGGCCGTCTCCTCGGATGGTCGACTGCTCGATGACTTTGTCTTCGCTGAGGAGGAAGGCATCCTTCACGTCCGGAACGCGCCGTCGCCGGCCGCCACGGCGTGCCTTGCGATCGCCGAGGCGATCGTCGACCGCCTCGACAGGTAGCTCGGCTACCCCTGGCGGCGGTCGCGCCCGGGAATCTGTTGCCTGATCGCCCGCACCGGCAGTTCGATCCCGGCCATCAGCACCAGCGTTTCGAGCCGGGCGAGCGCATCGCGGGGGCTGTTCGCATGGATCGTGGTCATGGCGCCTTCGTGCCCGGTGTTCATCGCCTGCAGCATATCCAGGGCTTCGCCGCCGCGCACCTCTCCGACGATCAGCCGGTCGGGGCGCATCCGAACCGCGTGTCGGACCAGCTGGCGCAGGCTGACGGCCCTCTCGCTGCCGGGCAGGGACTCCAGGCGGCAGATGTGATCCTGCTGGAGGCGCAGCTCAGCCGCCTCCTCGATCGTCACGATCCGCTCATCGCCCGCGATGCAGCTGGCGAGGCCGTTGAGGAGCGTGGTCTTCCCACTGCTGGAGCCGCCCGACATGAGCAGATTCACCCGCGCCCGGATTTCGCGAGGCAACAGGCGATTCGAGTCGTGCCGGCGTAAGGCGCCGGCCCTGAGTCTACTTTTTCACGACAGTCGTGCTCTGGGTGGCGGAATTGTTGACCGGGTTGCGATCAACCGTTGTCGACGACACAGTCGCCGTGTCCGTGATTACGCCCACCTGGCCCGGACTAACCACCAACGTAATGCTTGCGCTGGCGCCGTTCGCCAGAGAACCGAGATCGCACACTACGGTGACCACTCCCTTCGACTTGTTCGTCGTGCAAGTACCCTGGCTTGGGCTGACCGAGACAAAACTCGCATGCGCAGGGATAGTGTCGGTAACGAACACGCCGTTGGCCGTAATGGATGGCTCGTTATTGACGACGCCGATGGTATAGGTGAGGTTGGTGCGAACGGCCACTGGGTTGGGTGATGCACCTAGCGACAGAGAGAGATCCGCGGTAGTAGGTGCAGGCGCGCTTGCACACGCGGCGAATTCAGAAGTGTTGCCCGCCGGGTCAGTAGCCGTCGCGGTCACGACATTGCCAGCCGGCAGCGCGAAGGCGCTGCTGAAACTGGCGTTGCCACTTGCGTCGGTAGTGGCGTTGACGGCGCCCAGGAAAGTTTGGCCTTCACCGAAGCCGGAAGGATCGCAGCTCGGGCTGGAGAAGAACTCGATTCTGAACGTCGTGCTGGCCTGGCTGTTCAGGGTGCCCTGCACGGTGCTGGTTCCATCGGCGCTGGTGACAGTCAGCACCGGGAAGTTCTGTAGGTGATTGGAACCGGAGTCGCCGTCGCCTACGTCGTTAGCCGTTACGCCGTCGGCGTTCAGGTCGATGCCGAGACCAGTATTCGAGTAGATCGAATTTCCCTCGATCCCGTCGTTTATCGGGCAACAGCCACTCCCAAACGTGTCTAAAGTCACCCCGTTGCCGCCGTTGAAGGCTATCCTGTTGCCGCCACCGGCAGTCCCGCCGACGAGCGTGCTGCTGGCGGAGTCGGTAAAGCGAACGCCGTCGCCTGAATTGCCAAGCGCACTGGCACCGTCGCTTGCGAGCCCTATGAGGTTACCCTGCAGTGCGACATTGTCCGTGGCACTCAAGAGAAGACCTGAACCGACATTCCCGGAGATCACATTGCCTTCACCGGCTCCGGTCCCACCGATGACGAGACTCCCGCCGCCGCTTCCAACCAGAACGATGCCCGCCTGGGCATTGCCTAGGGCGGCCGTACCCGCCGCATTCGTACCGATGTAGTTACCGTCAACGAGAATGCCGAAGTTCCCACTCGTGGGTTGAATGTTGATCCCGGGCCCTCCGTTGCCCGATATCACGTTGCGGGCCAATGGGGTGGATCCGCCGATCAGAAAGTCCTTGCCGGCGAAAATGCCACCGGAGGTGTTCGGGAGCGCAATCGTCCCGGTTGCGTCTGTACCGATGTAGTTTCCCTGGGCGGTCCCACCGCTCATAAGGACGCCGAGGCCGACAGTGCCAGAGATCAGGTTTCCACTGCCCGCGGTCGACCCACCGACTCTGTTGCCATTGGGCCCATTGAAGAAGACGCCCTGGAAGTGGTTCCCCAACGCAGCCGTCCCATTGACGTTGGTACCGATGTAGTTGCCAGACACGACGTTGCCGGTTGCTAAATTCGTAATCACCCCGATGAAGTCGTCCTCGACCCGTACTCCAGCGTCATTATTGCCCGAGATGACGTTGCGGGTGGCGGCCGTGGTCCCTCCGATCAGGTTATTGGCGGATTGGATCTCCACACCGAACGCATTGGGTCGAGCACTGATCCCTCTGACATCGGTGCCCAGATAACTGCACTGGATGACATTGCCGCCGCTGGCGGAATCGCCGTTACCACCGAGAAAAATGGCTGCCTGAGCGAAGGCACTAAAGCCGTTGATAACCAACCCTCGTACTGTGCTGGGACCGGCGTAAAACTCCAGTCCGTTGCCGCCACCACTCAGATCGCCATTGATTTCGATGGCGGGCGTTCCGCCACAGTTCGGGGAACTGCCTCCATCGATGTTGACCGGACTTATGACGGCTGGTAGCGGAGAGGTCGGCTGGATTGTGTGCGGCGAGGGACCAGCAATATTGAAAACGATGCTGTCGGCGCCAGCTGAGGCATTGGCAGCATTTATGGCCTCCCGAAGACTGCAATGCGCCGCGGTGCACGCGCCCAGGTCCAGGTCGTCGATGGTGTTGACCCTGAATGTGGTTGCCGCGAGCGCCAGACTGGCTCCGCCCGCGAGCATGAGAGACAGACCCATGCTCACAGCAACGGTCGTTATCAGCCGATTGCGGACGATGCGCGCGCTTCTAATTGAAGTCAGCCCCATGGTTCCCACCCCTTCCCCCAACGTCGAGCGGTGCCATCACTTGGAATGGGCACCGCACACACGCAGTCATCCCAAGGAGCGTGGCACATACGCTCGGACATGGGACGTGTCAATTGGAGGCTGGTCTGTGCGCGACTCATCCTTCTCTCGCGCAGGGTGCATAACTTCCTCCCCTCGCGCTCGTTATCCGTTTGAAGGGATATGAAACTGTTGAGCATGGGCCGTGCGGCCGGACTTCAGATCTGGGCTCGCTGGGGAGCAGTCGCGGTTACGATCACCCGGCTCGCTGTCTAGCCCCTCCGGCAACGCCCCCGGGTCAGCCTTCCGGCGCGGGTTCCTGCTGTTCGAGTGTCGACGCCATGCGAATGAGCTCTCCTTTGGAACGGATGCCCAGCTTCGAGTAAGTACTTGCCAGGTGGCTCTCAACCGTCCGGTCGCCGATGTGGAGCTCATTGGCGATCTGCGCCGCCGTGTATCCCTGGGCTGCCAACCGTGCCACGCGGAGCTCGCGCGGGGTCAAGGGGGCGGCCAGTTCGGAAAGTGCGGCGCCACCCTCCTTCGCCATCGCGGCCGTTGGGGTTTGCCGGTCAGCTGAGTGCTCGGCCCGAGTATGAATTGAGCCCACAAGCCGTGACGCGTAGACCCGTGCGACGAGTGCCGTGAGAAGCGTCACGATGCCGACGACGATGACGGTCCGCCGGTTGGCCGATTCCGTCACCAATGCGATTCCAAAGACAACCACGGCGGCCGCCCCGACGAAAGAGGCAACCCGGTTTGACATCAGCCAGCTTGCCACCAGCACGGGCGGCAGTTCAAAACTCTCGACAACCGCGTCTGGCGTCAGCATCTCCATGAGCAGGACAATGCCGAGGCTTGCTGCGCAAAGGCCGGCGACCGTTAGTTCACGCGGATCTCCGGCCAGTCCGTAAGGAAATAGAACCGATCGGCTTGAGCTTGCCCCGGATTGCTCGCCAGACACCATTCCCCCTGTCCCTTCCAGTCGGTGCCGCTGCGTGGCCCTATTATGCCCCGCCTGACATGTCGCTCGGAAGTCATGGAATAGCTCAGCCCAAGGGCTGTACGGAGGCTCCGGTCCGTACCAGGACCCGTACACGTACTGAAGACGATCCAGGCCTTGAAGCGTAGGGTTGGCGGCAGGTCGTCACCGGCCTACGCCGACGCACCGAAGAGGAGGGAGCGATCAGGATCCAGCCCCGCGCAGTTCCCTTGCTGGCTGCCGCCTTCGTCAGCTTGGCTTTGGCTGGACTCGGGCTGGGCCTGGGGAGTGTCCCGGCGCTTGCCTTTCAGAGCACAGGGGACGGCAGCTGGGTATGGCAGAACCCGTTACCCGAAGGCAACAAGATTCAGGACATAAGCTGCCCTGGCCCCGACACATGCGTCGCGGTGGAAGGCGCAGGAGGGGTCCTTCGGTCGACCGATAGCGGCG
The DNA here is from genome assembly GCA_005889535.1 of Chloroflexota bacterium. Taxonomy (GTDB): domain Bacteria; phylum Chloroflexota; class Dormibacteria; order CF-121; family CF-121; genus CF-13. The sequence goes on along the minus strand of VBHC01000053.1, from coordinate 4,111 downwards.
CCAACTGGACCTGGACAAACTCCGGAGCGAAGATCCTCTATGGAGTCGCTTGTCCCGCCACGACAACCTGCTACGCCGTGGGCGCCGGCGGCGCCATCGTCAAGACCACCGACGGAACCGGCTGGACTACCCAGAGTTCCGGCACAACCGAGCTGCTGCACGACATCAGCTGTCCGTCCATCAGCACCTGCTTTGCGGTCAGCGTTTTCGGCAGCCTGGCCACCACAGACGGGGGCACGACCTGGAAATCGCTGACCGGAGGCGCTGGCAACGGCGTAAGTTGTCCAACCACGACCCTCTGCTATTCGGCCAATTTCGATGGCACTATTGCCCGCACGACCGACGGAGGGACGACGTGGACGGCCCAATCGGCAAGCCCCAACGAGTACTTCATCAATATCAGCTGTCCTTCCACGACAAGCTGCTTCGCTGTTAGCGGGAACGGCAACGTTTTCCACACGGGTGATAGTGGGAGCACCTGGCAGAAGCAGTCCGGCTCGCACCCCTTCCTCTACAGCGTCAGTTGCGGTTCCACCCTCATCTGTTTAGCTACCGGTGGGAATGTGATCCTGTCGACGTCTGACGGCGGCACCACCTGGAAGAGCACCTCCGACAGCACCTGGGGCCTGGATGCGATCAATTGCGGATCCACAACTTCGTGTTACGCAGCAGGTGGCGCCAACCTCATCCTGCACACAGCCGACGCCGCAACGACCTGGACGCATCTGCGACCTAGCGGCGTGACCAAGAACTTGACTGGCGTGAGTTGTCCGGCCTCGGGAGTCTGCTTCAGTGTCGGATTTGGCGGGACAATCCTGGCAACGACGAATGGGGGAACGACCTGGTCCACGCAGGCCTCGCCCACCACGCAATCTTTATCCGGAGTCAGCTGCCCCGATGTGAACACCTGCTATGCAGTCGGTAACAGCGGCACCATCATCGATACGAAAAACGGAGGTTCGACGTGGCTGCAGCAGACGTCGGGGAGCGGCATGCCCTTCAGCGCGATCAACTGCCCGACCGCGAATGCGTGTTTTGCGGTCGACTATAACGGAATAATTCGGGCCAGCACCAACGGCGGGACGACCTGGGTGGCGCAGACCTCCAACACGACCCAGTCCTTGTACGGCATCAGCTGCATCAGCATGCAGGTATGCCGCGCGGTCGGTAATGCCGGCACTATCGTGGCCACCAGTAACGGTGGAACGACCTGGAGCAGACAGACGTCAGGTGTCAACGATGGCTTGTACGGTATCTCCTGCCCTACCGCGAGCACTTGCTACGCCGTTGGTGGCTCGACCATCTTGTCCACCCAGGATGGAGGAGGCTCCTGGAGCGTGCAGTCCGTTGATGGTACCTCGCTGGACGCAGTTGGCTGCCGGACCGACTTGGCATGTTTTGCCGTCGGGCTTGAAAACGGGAGCCAGCTGGGCGTCACAACCACCATCCTGGGCACCGCTGACGGCTCAAGCTGGACGCGGCAAAACGCGGGGAGCGACGTCGCCTTGACGGGTATAGCCTGCCCGTCGTCCTGCTGGGCAGTCGGACAGGGAGGCACCGTCCTCGCTGGGCCAGTTGGAATCGCGGACGCAGCCGGAAGTACAGTGGCCGCCAATCCGCCCTTCGTGCCGGCCAACGGGACCTCGTCGTCAGGTGTGACCGTCACCGTCAAGGACACGGCTGGGAACCCGATCTCCGGGAAGTCCGTGAGCCTGGCGAAGATCGCCGGACCGGGTTCGCCCAGCATCAGTCCGTCTGCCGGAACAACCAACAGCGCGGGCCAGGTCGTGTTCACCGTTGCGTCGTCGACAGTCGGCCGCGACACATTCCAGGCGACGGATACGACGGATTCCGCCGCGCTGACACAGACCGTGGACGTCACGTTCACCGGGCCGCTCCGGGCGGTCCTTCCGGCGCTGGCCAATGCGGCCTATGGCGGATACACCACCAGCGTGTACGTGCAAAACCTGGGAACCACCTCGGCAACGCTTGCCATCGAATACTTCGACCAGGCTGGCCACTTCGTGGGATCCGGCGATGTGACCTCTGGTCTGCCGTCGCGGGCCGGCTGGACGATCCGCCAGGACAACGGCCATTCCTTCCCGGCCGGATCGGCCGGCTCAGCCGTGATCTTCAGCGATCAGCCAACGGCCGCCTTCGTCAACGAGTTCGCCCCGGGCAACAGCTCGGACGCGACGAGCTACACCTCGCTTCCGGTTCCGAGTGGCACCGGATCTACCCTGTTCGCCCCCGCGATCGCCAGCAACGCGTACGGCGGTTACACCACCGGCATCGGCTTGATCAACCTCAGCTCGGCGGCTGCCGACGTCACGATCAGGTACCGAGACCAGGCGGGCGCGACCGCCAAAACCCAGACCCTGACTGGCGTGCCGGCCGGGGCGTACCGCGGCATCTACAGTGGCGACTCCGGCAGCCCGACGGACGCGAAGCTACCAGCGGACTTCGCCGGAACGGCGACGATCACCAGCTCGACCGGCCAGCCGCTCGCGGCGGTCGTCAATGAGGTGGGCCCTGGTGGGCAGTTCTCGTCCTACGACGCCGTGGCGGTCGGTAGTACGACCCTGCAGGCACCGGCGGCCCTCAACAATGCCTTCGGCGGCTACTACACCGGCATCGGCGTGCAGAACACGACGACGGCGGCCGGCACTGTCACCGTTAGATACTTTGATTCCGCCGGGACCGCCACCACTCGATCGTTCCCGATCGCGGCCAATGGTTATGTCGGGATCTACCAGGGAAGCCCCACCGATGGGCCAGCGCCGGGCGCCTATACCGCGCAGATCAGCAGCGGAGTGGCGATTGCCGCCATCGTCAACGAGGTCGCCCCCGCCGGGACCGGCGGCGCGCAACAGTCAACCGCTTACAACACCTTCGCCGGCGGGACCGCCACGTCGAACCTTCCCCTGGTCGAGAACGCCGGCTCGGACGGCTGGAGTACAGGGCTGGGCATTATGAACACGGGCACCGCGACGACGGCCGTGACGGTCACCTATTACAGCGCGGCCACTGGCGAGCCGACGGGAACTCCCCAGACCAACACCGCGCTGAAACCCAACGCCTTGTGGCCGGTCTACCAGCCGGATGCCGGGCTGCCGGCGGGGCAGCGCGCTACCGCAGTGGTGACAACCAGCGCTGGCGGGACTGTGGCCGTCATTTGCAACGAGACGAACCCCACCAGCTTCATGAGCTACGACGGTCAGTAACTAGCCCTGGCGGCGATCGCGCCCGGGTACGCCTCCGGGCACTTCGAAAGGAACCACCGTCCGGCGACCGCTGATCGGGCTGGCAGCGGAGTTCTTCGGATAAAGCCGGTCGAGTTCTGGTCCGGCCGCATCCAGCCGATGGATCTTGTCGACGATGCGAGGCCGGATGCCGGTCGGCCGCAGACGCGTCCAGCCGCGGGCACCATTCCCCGCCGCCGCGCTCTCTGACACAAAGAGATCCTGCAACGCAATCGTCTGGTCGTCGAACCCTGTGAGCTCGGCGATGCTGAGCACCTTACGGCTGCCATCGGGCATCCGGCCGAGATGGACGACCAGGTTGAGGGCGCCATAGATCTGTTGCCTGATCGCCCGCACCGGCAGTTCGATCCCGGCCATCAGCACCAGCGTTTCGAGCCGGGCAAGCGCATCGCGGGGGCTGTTCGCATGGATCGTGGTCATGGCGCCTTCGTGCCCGGTGTTCATCGCCTGCAGCATATCCAGGGCTTCGCCGCCGCGCACCTCTCCGACGATCAGCCGGTCGGGGCGCATCCGAACCGCATGCCGGACCAGCTGGCGCAGGCTGACGGCCCTCTCGCTGCCGGGCAGGGATTCCAGGCGGCAGATGTGGTCCTGCTGGAGCCGCAGCTCAGCCGCCTCCTCGATCGTTACGATCCGCTCATCGCCCGCGATGCAGCTGGCGAGGCCGTTGAGCAACGTGGTCTTCCCGCTGCTGGAGCCGCCCGAGATGAGCAGATTCACCCGCGCCCGGACGCACGCCTGAAGAAACGCGGCGGCTTCCACCGATAGTGTGCCGAACCGGATCAAGTCACCAATCTCATAAGGAGTGGCGGAAAACCGCCGGATCGTGACCATCGGCCCATCGACGG
>VBHC01000109.1 GCA_005889535.1 Chloroflexota bacterium | reverse complement strand
TCCTTTTCGGCTTCGTTGGCGACAACCGCGATCAGATTGAGGACGCTGGCCCGCGCCTCGTTGGCGGCATGCTGGGCGGCCTCGGTCAGCTCGCCGTTGCCATGCAGACCCCAGCGGACCTGCTCCAGCTCCTCCTGGATGGCATGGACGTCGACAAAACTCTGAACGCTGAGCTCGGTGTGGTTGCTGCTCACGGCCGCCGCCAGCGCCGGCCGTCGCGCTCGATCAGGGCATCCGCGGCCTCCGGCCCCCAGCTGCCCGCCGGGTAATTCGGAAAAGCGGGCGCCGCCTGCGCGGCCCAGCCGTCTTCAATGGTGTCGGCGAGGCCCCAGGCCCGCTCCACCTCATCTTCCCGGGCAAACAGGGTCGGATCTCCCAGCATGCAATCCAACACCAGCCGCTCGTACGCATCTGGCGACTCCACCAGGAAGGATGACCCGTAAAAGAAGTCCATGTTGACGGTTCGGAGCCGCATCACCGGACCCGGAATCTTTGCCGCGATCTTCAGCGATGCGCCCTCGTGCGGTTGAATCCGCATGACGAGGACATTGGGCGTCATCCCCTGGATGGCGGTTTTCGCGAACGGCTGGTGCGGCGCGCTCTTGAACTGAATGGCGATCTCCGACGCCCGGCTGGGCAAGCGCTTACCGGTCCGCAGGTAGAAGGGTGTGTCGGCCCAACGCCAGTTGTCGATCTTGAGTCGCACCGCGACATAGGTCTCCGTTGTCGAGTTGGGGTTCACATTGGCTTCCTGCCGATACCCCGGCACCTGCTGACCGCCGACCCAACCGGGGCCGTACTGGCCTCGCACGACATCGGTATTCACATCGACCGGATGGATCGACTTCAGGATCTTGACCTTTTCATCGCGCACCGTGTCGGCGTCGAAGTTGGGAGGCGCTTCCATCGCCGCGATACTCAACAACTGAAGCAGGTGATTCTGGAAGATATCGCGCAGCGCACCCGAGCCCTCGTAATACTTGCCCCGGCGTTCGATACCGATGTCTTCCGCCACCGTGATCTGGATGTGGTCCACGTAGCGACGATTCCAGATCGGCTCGAAGATGCCGTTGGCGAAGCGGAAGACCAGGACGTTCTGGACCGTCTCCTTCCCCAGGTAGTGGTCGATCCGGTAGACCTGCGGCTCGGCGAAAACCGAGTGGATCGTCTGATTCAGCTCTTTTGCGGTTTTCAGGTCGTGACCGAAGGGCTTCTCGATGACGACCCGCTTCCACCCGCCTGCGGCCCGGGCGATGCCCGACGCGCCCAGCCGTTCCAGGATCACGGGGAAGAATTGCGGCGCGGTGGCGAAGTAGAAGACGCGGTTGCCGTTCGTGCCGCGCTCGCGATCCAGGCGCTCGAGCTCTGCCGCCAGCCGCCCATAGCCGTCCAGGTCGTCGAATGACATCCGCACGTAGCTCAGGCCCTCGGCGACGCTCTGCCAGACCGCGCGGTCGACCGGCTGCGTCCGGGAGAACTTGCCAACGGCATCCGCCATGTGGGCGCGAAAGTCATCTTCGGAGAGCGGCGTATCCGCCACCCCGATCACGCTGAACCCTGATGGCAGATATCGATTCAGCGCCAGGTTGTACAGTGCCGGCATCAGTTTGCGAGCGGTTAGATCTCCGGAGGCGCCGAAGATCACCATCACTGCCGGGTCCGGCGTCCGCGACAGAATGAGGCCCTCACGAAGCACGTTCTGCGTGAGGGTCGCGGCCGGAGCCTGAGCCATCGTCAGCCTCCCTCCGCCCTACGGGGAGGGACGGGAAGATCCTCCATCTTCACGGGGTGGCCCCCGAATTCATTGCGAAGCGCCGCCAGCACCTTGGCGCTGAACGAGTCGTCCTGCCGCGAGCGGTAGCGCATGAAGAGGCTCAGCGCCAGCGCCGGCGCCGGCACCGCATGATCGATGGCCTCCTCCAGGGTCCAGCGGCCTTCGCCCGAGTCTTCCACCCAGCCCTGAATTTTCGCCAGCTCCGGGTCCCGCTCGAAGGCCGCCTGGGCCAACTCGAGCAGCCAGGAACGAATCACGCTGCCGTGATTCCACAGCCGCGCCAGCTGGGCCAGGTCGAAGCCGAACGACGACGCCCGCAGGATCTCGAACCCTTCGGCATAGCCCTGCAGAAGCGAGTACTCGATGCCGTTGTGCACCATCTTCGCGTAGTGCCCGGCGCCGGACGGGCCGACGTAGGCGTACCCGTCGGGCGGCGCGAGCGTCTTGAAGATGGGCTCCACCTGCTTGAAGACGGCCTCCGTACCACCGACCATGAGGTTGAAGCCCACCTTGAGACCCCAGATCCCGCCACTGACGCCGACATCCAGAAATTCGATCTGTTTGGTGCGCAGGTCTTCGGCCCGGCGGATGGAATCCTTGTAGTTCGAGTTGCCCCCGTCGATGATCACATCCCCAGGGGAGACGGTGTCCTGCAGCCGCTGGATCGTGTCGTCCACCGGCGCCCCCGCCGGGATCATCATCCAGAAGACCCGCGGTCCCTTCAGCTTCTGACCGAGGTCCTCGAGACTGCTGGTCCCGGTGGCGCCTTTGGACGCGAGCACGCTCACCGCCTGCGGCGACCGGTCGAAAACCACGACCTGGTGGCCGCCCTGGAGGAGTCGCTGGGTCATGCCGGCTCCCATTCGGCCGAGGCCGATGATCCCAAGCTGCATCACGCCACCGGGACGCGAACGCCCAACACCTGGCCGATCTTGAGCAGGCCCTGGGCCACATCCCGCAGCTGGACTCGAAGCACCCGGCGACCGTGATTCCGCAGCGCCTGGAAATCGCCGAGCGCCTGGGCCTGCTTCAGGATGCCGAAGGAGAATCGCTCCCCGGGGATGGGTAGATCGTTTAGATCGTCGCCCACCACCTGCAGGAAAACCCCGGTATTCGGCCCGCCCTTATGAAGCTGGCCGGTCGAATGCAGGTAGCGCGGCCCGTAGCCGACGGTCGTGGCAATCCGGTACTTGTCGCGGATCGCGAGCCGGATCGCGTCCAGGGCGCGGTCGTGCTCCGGGTTGGGCGGGATGTAGGCGAGCAAGGCCACGTAATCGCCCGGGTGAACCTCCGCGAGCAGTGACTGGAGGGCGGCATCCAGGGTCGCGCCCTGCTGCCCGGCCCAGCGGATCCCCTCCCCCACGGTTGGCGGGTTGCCCTCGCTGAGGACTTTCCTGGTGAGGTCTTTGGCCTCCTGCACATTTGGCTGGTCGAAGACATTGATCCCCAGGATCGCGCCCGCCACGGCGATCGCGTACTCCCAGCGGAAGAACTCGGCGCCGAGACTCAGCGCGTCATTGAGTTTCAGGGTCACCACGGGGTGCCCCGCCTTGCTCAGCGCCTCGACTCGGGCGGCCTCGTCGTCGGTCCGGCCCGGGAGGGCAAGCCGCACAAAGAGCCGGTCGCTGCCATAGACCTCCGGAGATCCCAGCGCTTCGTCCGCGACCGGCACCAGGCCCTTGCCTTCCTTGCCGGTGCTCTCGGCGATCAGCTGCTCGGCCCAGATGCCGAAGCTGCGCACCGGAGCGGGCGCGATGATCGTGACCTTGTCGCGGCCAACCTTCGCTGCCTCGGCCAGGACCGCGCCCAACCAGGCACCCGGATTTTCGCCGACCGGGACCGATGGGGAGCAGGCTTGCATCATGGTGGCCACCCGGTCCA
>VBHC01000108.1 GCA_005889535.1 Chloroflexota bacterium | reverse complement strand
GCCGGTCTTGCACGCGGGTACCTGACGTTAGATCCTGGCGATTCCCGGCGGTCCGACGCGGAGCCGTTGATCGCCGAGGCGCGGGCGATCTTTTCAGAGCTCGGCGCCGACTTTGACCTCCGGCGCCTCGAGGCGGACTTCGACGTCAGGTCCCCGGCGGCTCAATACTGACGGTCCCGCTGCTCATCACGCCGGTCACGAGCAGCAGTGGCGCATCAAAAGTGTGTGCGGCGTCCCAGATGTGGATCTCGAATGTGTCGGGAGCCAGGTTGACCTGAGTCGCGATGGCGCGAAAATGGTAGCCGCCACATCCGTTGATGGTCCCCACACCCTGGACCTGGGCGATTGAGCCGGTGATCACCAGCCAGTCGAAAGTGGTCGACCGGAAATCGACGCCACCGTTCGGATCGACCAGGCTGCCCTGGCACGGATTCCCGCTGCCGACCTGGGCATCATCGAATGGCCACTGGGCGTCATCGGGTACCGCCTCCGCGTCATCGCCCGGAACCCCCTGGACGAACTTGAGCTTACCGCTGGGCTTGACGCCGTTGCTCCCGTACTCGACCTTCAATCCAAAGGTGGCAGTGTTGTTGGGAGGCGGCGCGGTGGTTGGGACCACCCCTTTGGCCTTGACGGCCGGGGACGGATCGAAGATCACCAGCGAGCCGCTCGTCGTCGGCGAGCTGTAGAAGCCGCCCGCCACTGAAGACTCAATCCGGTAGAGGCCGGCCGGCAGAGTCGGGATCGAGGTCGACGTGGTGCCGTCCGCGGCAACCGGCGTGGTGGTCTGGCTGACGACGTTGCCGCCGGCGTCCTTGATCGCAAACACCACCTGCGCGTTGGTGATGTCGCCCGGTGTGTCATCGGCTTCCTGGGTCACCTTCGCCGCGAGCCGGATGGGCCCGGCGATCGAATCGATGGTGTCCCCGGTGTAGGCGGCGGTGGCCGGCTCCGGCGAGACCGTCAAGCCGTTGCTCAGGGTGGCGCTCGAGGCGCTATACCGGTCGTTGGTCAGGCTCAGCGGGACGACCCCGCTGCTGGTCGGCACTGGAATCGTGCCGCTGAAGTACGCGGCGACGGTATAGGCGCCCGGGCTCAGCGGGAGCGGGCCGAGCGGTGCCCGGCCGAGCGAATCGGTGATCACTGGCACGACCCACGACGACTGGCCCTGGCTGACGACGAACATCACCGTCTGCTCGCGCAGTCGCCGAGGCGGCGCCGACTGGTCGGCGAGCGTAGCGACCACTCCCGTCGAATCGCTGTAGTGGGCACTGCCCCCGGTCAGCGTGAGCGTGGTGGACTGCCGGGCGATGGTGAAGGTCGATTCTGCCGCGGATCCAAGCAAGTCTTGCGCCTCCTCGAAGGCCGCGCGGACCGGGTACTGGCCGGGCGTCTGCAGCAACGGGAAGGTCACGGTCGCGCTGCCATTGGCATCGGTGACCGCCTGGAGTCGCTGCGGGCCAAACTTGAAGACGAGCGGTCGCCCGCCGACCGGTGACCCATTCGACGTCAACACGGCCGTGAAGCTGGCCGCATCGCGATACGTCCCGTTGCTGGGCGCCGAGCTGAAGCTGACGCTGGTGGACTGCTTCGGCGCGCTCGGCGACACCGTCTCCACTTTCGGCACGTAGTAGGCGCCCAGGTTGGTCGCCGTCCCCACGACCCCCACGCCGTTGACGGCTTGCACCAGGTAGCGGACGTCGCTGGCGGCGGTGCCGGCGAGCGGCAGGTTGCCGGTCCAGAGCGTTGAGTCGGCGGTATCCTGAACCAGATCCAGCGGCTGCCACTGGCCGGCACATGGATTGGGGCCACCGCTGCACGCGGGGGTCGCGGCGGTGTAGGTGATCCAGACCTGCTGGATGCCGGCCGATGGGTCACCCGCCACATTCACGCGGAAGGCGACGCTCTGCCCGTCCGGGCTCGGGATGGCGGAGATCTGCGAGATTGCGGGAGCGGCCGCCAGCGCCGGGATGTTCCCCGGATAGCCCACCGCCTGGCCATAGGTGGTGGCGCTGAGGGCCGGATCGCTGTAGTAGAGACGGAAGTTCATCGATGAGAACGCCCGCAACGTCCCGGTCTGGGAACCGGGCCCGCTGGATTGGTACTGGGCCGGGGTCACGTCGAGCCGCGTCGAGCTGCCGCCCGTCAGCGCATCAAAGTAGTTCACCCTGAAAGGGAGCACCGGGTACATGACGCTGGAGGAGAAGAGGGAGTGGAGCCCGCGCTGCTCGGTGGCCGGTGCATCGGTCAACGGCAGCACCGGTCCGCCGGTGGGATTGTCGGTGTATGACCCGCCGCGGAAGCCGACGCCGCGCAACGTGGGAGCGGCGCCACTCAGTGGGCTGGGCGCGCTCACCGGGCGCATCTCCAGCGGAAGCACCGGCTCGTTCGGATTTGCGACCTGCCCGTTCGACCCGGAGAGATAGGTCGCGGTGAGGGGCGCGGAACCCCCGGTGCTGTTGAGGGTGACCGTGTGCGGGGTCAGTGTCGACTGCACCGACAGGTCCGCGCTCGACAGCCCCAGCACGGAGCCGGGGTTGCCGCTGAGTGGGGTGGTCGCGCTCACCACGGAGTTGTCCGCGGAGGGCGTGATCCGGGCTCCGGGCAGGTTCAGCGTGAGCTGGGGCAGGCCGTAGAGCGTCGATTCCAGCAGCGTCTTCTCGTGGATGCCGCGCCACGACGGGGTGTCGCGCAGATACGCCTTCTTGGCGGCGACCAGCGCCTGCCCCACCGAGACGGGGCCGCTGCCGGTCCGCAGCTGCTTGCTGAACTCCAGGTAGAGGCGCTCTCCATATTCGACGAAATCGGTATCGCCGTACTGGTAGCCGGATCCGCCGATCAGCGTCGCGTGCTGGCGGGCGAAGGCCTGCGGAAAGTCCGGTTGGGTGATCGGGATGGGCAGCGCATCGCGGTCCACCGTGTTGTATCCGGAGTGGCAGCCTTCACTGAAGACGACGACGTTCGACCAATCGAGGGTGGAATTCGCGACTTCGGTGGCGAACAGGCGGGAAGAGAAATCCGCAGCCTCGGCGCTGAAGGCGCTGAAGTGGGCCCCGAGGAAGACCAGATCATGGCGACTACCGAAGAGCTTGGCCCGCAGCTGGTCCGCCGTCCAGGCGCCGCCGGCAACGGTGGGAGCGCCGCTCGACTGGATCAACGTGTCGGTCGGTTGGCCGGTCCCGGCGCTGAGCTGGGCGGCGATGGCCTTCGCGGCGTCGGCAAAAAAGTCGTAGCCGGTGGCGAGGCCTGAGGTCGGGATGACTCCGCTCGGCGGCGCATTCAGGTACGCGTCGATCACGCCGTTGATGTCGGCCGGCTGCTCGATGAGGCGCCCGACGGCAAGGTCCGGCAGCGGGAAGCTGTGGTCGTTCACCGAGAGGTCGGTGGACGAGCCGTAACGGTCCTGGCCAAGCACGTAACCGAGGTTCAGGGCCGCCTGGGACGGGCTGTTGGCGAGGACAGGCGGGACGAAGTCTCGCTCATTGGCCAGGCCGGCCTCGTCGGGATGGCGGAAGAAGGGGATCAGGCTGTCATTGCCCACGAGCACGATGTACTTCAGCGGGTTGAGCGCCCGGTACGAGTCGATGATGCGCTTGATCTCCAGCCCCACCAGGTTCTTGGCGAAGGCGCACGCCGGGTTGGCATCGGCCTGGAGGTTGGCGGCCACCACCTGATCATCCTGGCTGACGTCGACGACCACCCCCGCCGTCTGGGCTGCCAGCGAGGCCAGGTGCGACGCCACCGCGCTCAGGTCGCTCGCGCTCCAGCCACCCAGCCGGCTCGCGCGGTCCGAATCCCAGACGATGATGGTGCCGTACGAGCCTGCTGTTCCATGGATCAGGTTCGGCGTCGTCCCCGCTGTCAGGCCGGCGACGGAACTCAACGCGGAACACCCACCGGTGAGCAGCGTGACGGCCAGGTGGAAGGGCTGGGCCAGGCTGAAGACGCCGTTGCGGCCGCGAACGCGGACGTAGACGTTGGTGGTGTTGTCCCACGTGTTCCGGACGATGCTTTCGCTCGCCGTCCCGTCGTTGGCCGACACCCCGATCAGGCTCCGCGTCTGTGCCGAGGCATAGGCGGCGGGAACCGGGGCCACGCCGGCCAGCGCGCTCGCGGGCACCGCATCCTGCGCCGGGGTGGCCGGCGAGTACGCATCGGAACTGTAGGCGTCCGAGGAATACGCGTCCGGTGAGTAGGCGTCGGGGGAGTAGGCATCAGG
>VBHC01000107.1 GCA_005889535.1 Chloroflexota bacterium | reverse complement strand
GCAGCTCGCGAATCCGGCGGCTTGTCATGCTGGGCCAAATGCGTGCCGCCGCCCAACTGTTCGGCCGCGACTACTTTTTTCGCTCGGGGGTCGAGCACGGTGCCGGCCGGGGTCGACAGCTCGGCTTTCCCACGGCCAACCTGCGGATCGCTCCCAACAAACTGCTGCCGGCCAACGGTGTCTATGCCGCGCGGGTGGGCCTTGGCGGGACGATCTACGCCGGGGCGCTGAGCGTCGGGTTCCGTCCCACCTTCGGTGGCAACACGCTGACCGTCGAGGTGTTCGTCCTCGATTTCGATGGGGATCTCTACGACTCAGTGCTGACCGTGTGGTTCGTCCAGCGGTTGCGGGGAGAAAAGCGATTTGCCACGGTGCCCGCGTTGCAGCAACAGATGACGCGCGATGTGCAGAACGCGAGACGGATCCTGGGAACCGCGCCGGTAGTGACGTGATCTCACGGAACCGGCCCCTCGTCATCGTCAACCCGGCGGCCGGCGGGGGCCGCGCTCGTGGTTTCTGGCAACGGTGTGCGGCCCATTGCGCCAGTGCCGGTGTCGACCTGGAGGTGATCGAGACCCGCCGCCGCGGTGACGCCGCCGACTACGCCGCTGCCGCGGGCGATCGGCTCGTCGTTTCCGTGGGTGGCGACGGCACCGCCCATGAGGTGGTCAATGGCCTGCTGCGTCGACCACACGGGCAGCCGCCCCGGTTTGCCGCGCTGCTTCGCGGTGGCACCGCCGGCGACCTGGCAAGAAGCGTCCCGAGCCCGTCACGGCCCGAGCAGGTTCCAGCCTGGCTGGCGACCGATCGCTGGCGGCGGCTGGATGCCGGCCGGCTGGCGACCTCCACCGGCCGGCGTTACTTCATCAACGTGGCCGACGCCGGCATTGGGGCGGAGGTGGTGCGTCGGGCCGCCCGCGGTCCGGCGTGGGTCGGTGGGACAGGAAATTTCCTGGGTGGCGCGGTGGTCAGCCTGCTGACCCACCGCAACGCTCCGGTGCGGCTGCGGCTCGACGAGGGCCCGGTGCTGCGTCGTCGAATCCGCACCATCGCCGTGGCCAACGGAGCGTTTCTGGGCGGCGTCATGTGGATCGCGCCCAAGGCCCGCATCGACGACGGCCTCTTCGAGGTCGTGACTATCGGCGACGTCGGGCGCGTGCTGGGCATCCGCAGCCTGCCGATGCTCTACCGGGGCACACATGGCCGGCTCAAGCAGGTGGAGTTCGCCCAGGGCCGGCGGGTGGAGATCGACAGCGACGAGCCGGTCAGAGTTGAAGCCGACGGCGAGCTGGCCGGGAGCACGCCGGCCGTCTTCGAGATCATGCCGGGTGCGCTCGAGGTTATCGATTGGCAGCCTTCGGGTATACTCTCCGGGAACGCGCGGGTGACCGAATAGCCAACGGCATCCGGGCAAGCGACGTAAGGAGGTACACCGACTGGCAACTGCGACCAAGACCGGCGTGATCGACACCAACCGGTTGCACGACACGGACACCGGGTCACCGGAGGTCCAGATCGCAATCTTCAGCGAACGGATCAATCACCTCACCGACCACCTGAAGACGCACGCCCAGGATCACAACTCGCGGCGGGGGTTGCTCCAGCTGGTCGGCAAGCGTCGCCGGCTGCTGAATTACCTGCAGCGCAAGAACATCGAGCGCTACCGGGCGATCATCGCCAAGCTCGGGCTGCGGAGGTGATCGCCTAAAGCCAGACCCCATGCCCCGGCGGGCCAACTCGCGCAGGGTTAGAGATTGGTGCGCGGAGAAAGGGTTCCTTTTCTTCGAACCCCAACCCCTAACCCGCCAAGACTGGAACCGCCTGGGCCGACTGCCAACCATTTTCGTGGCCGCTTTAACGCGGCCCAGGAGGAATCGTGAATCAAACACAAATCGAAATCGGTGGGCGTACGCTGACGGTCGAGGCCGGCCGCGTTGCCCAGCAAGCATCGGGCGCCGTCACCGTCCGCATGGGCGACACCATGCTGCTCGTCACGGCGACGATGGCAGCTACCCCAAGGGAGGGAATCGACTTTTTCCCGCTGACCTGTGATTACGAAGAGAAGCTGTACGCCGCCGGTAAGATCCCCGGCGGGTTCATCCGGCGCGAGGGACGGCCCAGCGAGCAGGCCATTCTCAACAGCCGTCTGATCGACCGGCCGATCCGGCCACTATTTCCCAAGGATTTCCGCAACGACGTCCAGGTGGTGGCGACGGTCCTCTCCGTCGACCAGGAAGCGGATCCAGCCACCCTGGCGATCAACGGCGCCTCGCTGGCGCTGTCTATCTCGCCAATTCCCTTCCAGGGTCCGATCGGAGCGGTCCGAATCGGGCTGCTGGACGACCAGCTGGTGGTAAACCCGCCGGTCAATCGCATGGACGAGAGCAAGCTCGACCTGGTAGTGGCCGGGACCCGCGAGGCGATCATCATGGTCGAAGCCGGCGCCAAGGAAGTGCCCGAGGAGGAAATCGTGGAGGCGCTGCGCATGGCCCACCGCGAGATCATCCGGCTCTGCGACCTGCAGGACGCCTTCGCCCGCGAAGCCGGCAAGCCGAAAGTCGAAGTTCCGGAGACTTCCAAGGATCCCGAGATTGACCAGGCGGTGGACCAGTTCCTCGCCGAGCGGCTCGACCAGGCACTGTTCAATCCCAATAAAGCGCTCCGCGAATCGGCCCTCGAGGATCTGAAGAAGGAAACCATCGCCGAGCTCGGTCCACGCTTCGCCGACCGGCTACCGTATCTCTCGAAGAGTTTCGAGGCCAAGGTCAAGCAGCGGGTGCGAGGCAAGATCCTCGACGAGGGCATGCGACCGGATGGTCGAAAGACTACCGAGATCCGCCAGATCACCTGTGAAGTTGGCGTTCTGCCCCGGACCCACGGATCCGCCCTGTTCACCCGGGGTCAGACGCAGGCGCTGAGCATCGTGACGCTGGGCTCCATCGGCGACAAGCAGAAGCTCGACGGGCTCGGCCTGGAAGAGTTCAAGCGCTTCATGCATCACTACAACTTCCCGCCCTTCAGTGTGGGCGAGGCGCGGCCACTGCGCTCACCCGGGCGGCGGGAGATCGGCCACGGCGCGCTCGCCGAGCGGGCGCTCCTGCCGGTCGTGCCGACCGAAGAAGAGTTTCCGTACACCATCCGCCTTGTCACCGAGATCCTGTCCTCCAACGGGTCCACCTCGATGGCGAGCGTCTGCGGCTCCAGCCTGGCGATGATGGACGCCGGCGTCCCAATCAAGTCACAGGTGGCCGGCATCGCGATGGGCCTGATCACCGGTGACGGCAAGGTCGCCGTGCTAAGTGACATCCAGGGCCTCGAAGATGCCCTGGGTGACATGGACTTCAAGGTGGCCGGCACACGGACCGGCGTCACCGCGATGCAGATGGACATGAAGATCAAGGGCATCAGCATCGACACCATGGCGGGCGCCATCCAGCAAGCGAAGGACGGCCGCTTCTTCATCATGGACAAGATGGATGCCGCGATCAGCCAGCCGCGTTCGGCGATGTCGCAGTACGCGCCGCGGATGCTGACCATCCAGATCCATCCCGACAAGATCCGGGAAGTGATCGGTCCCGGCGGCAAGATGATCCGCAAGATCATCGAAGACTCGGGCGTGACCAGCATCGACATCGAGGATGACGGTCGAGTCGTGATCGGCTCGGTGAATGGCGAGTCGGCGGCCAAGGCGGAGCAGATCATTCGCGACCTGACCGGCGAGGTCGAGGTTGGCAAGAACTACAAGGGCAAGGTGGTGCGCATCATGCCCTTCGGCGCTTTCGTCCAGATCATGCCCAACCAGGATGGCCTGGTCCACATCAGCCAGCTGGCCGAGGACCGGGTGGAGCGGGTGGAGGACGCGGTCAATGTCGGCGATGAGATCGACGTCAAGGTCACCGAGGTCGACCGCCAGGGGCGCGTCAACCTCTCGCGCAAGGCGGTTCTTCAGGAGGCCAAGGGCATCACCAACGGCGACTGGATCGTGACGGATCGGGACCGGGGCGGCCCGCGCCGGGAGGGCAGTGGCGGAAGTGGCGGCTACCGGCCAGGGGGTGACCGGGGCCCACGTCGGGACTTCGATCGAGCCGGCGGCCGGGGTCGAGACCACCGAAACTAAAACGTCTCGAACGCTCGTATGGCACCAAAGCGCCACTCGCGTGGGGCGACGCCCCGACCTGTGGAAAACCAGTATGCCGGGGAGCCAACCCCGGCATACAATGGCCCCCGGTTTGGACTTCGTCGACCTGCCGAGCTTGAGCGCGGCGGTCCACAATTGCCGGCGCTGCCCGCTTGGCCACTCGCGGACCCGAGCGGTCCCCGGGGTCGGACCGGCTGGCGCGCGGATCATGATCGTCGGGGAGGCGCCCGGCCAGAACGAGGATCAGCAGGGCGAGCCGTTCGTCGGCGCGGCGGGCAAACTGTTGGATCAGCTGCTCGGCGGCATCGGCCTATCACGGGCGGATGTCTTCATCACGAACATCCTCAAGTGCCGGCCACCCGGCAACCGCGATCCGCAACCCCTCGAGGTGGAGGCCTGCTCACCGTATCTCGAGCAGCAGCAGCGCCTGATCAAGCCGGAAGTCGTCCTGTTGCTCGGTCGGCACGCCCTGGCGCGGCTGCTGCCGGGCTACGAGTCAATCTCGCGTCTTCACGGCAAAGTCATCGTCAAGGACGGCGTGACGTACATTCCGGTCTATCATCCGGCGGCCGCGTTGTATAACAGTTTTCTGATGGGGCCGTTGGGACAGGACTTCAACGCCGTCAAGGCCTACCTCGATCGGGTGGACGAGCGGCGGCGCGTGCTGGTTGCGGCTGCTACGCCGGTCCTGAAGCCGGAGGAACAACTCACCCTTTTTGGCTAAACGACCCCGCTTGCGCGCCATCCCGCTCGGGGGACTGGGCGAGATCGGGCGCAACATGATGGCCCTGGAGTACGACGAAAACATCGTCGTCATCGATGCCGGCCTGATGTTCCCCGAAGAGGAGATGCTCGGCGTCGACCTGGTCCTGCCGGATGTTACCTACCTGGTCGAGCGCAAGGAGAAAGTCCTCGGCTTCCTCCTGACCCACGGCCACGAAGACCATGTCGGCGCGCT
Organism: Chloroflexota bacterium; assembly: GCA_005889535.1. Taxonomy (GTDB): domain Bacteria; phylum Chloroflexota; class Dormibacteria; order CF-121; family CF-121; genus CF-13. Next base: position 31 of record VBHC01000107.1, on the reverse strand, counting down.
GCCCTACATCCTCCCCAAAGTCAATGCGCCG
>VBHC01000106.1:519-5489 GCA_005889535.1 Chloroflexota bacterium | reverse complement strand
GGCAAGAAGCCGCTTCGACATCCTCCCGATGACCAGCAAACACGAGCGGAACACTGCCCGGACGTCCATCTGCGGTCGACGCTCCTCGCCTCTCAAGGGTTTCCTCGAGGGCGCTGCTCCCGGCTCATGGCGTAGTCGAGGCGCGCCAGGGCCACCAGGTATGTGTAGACGGCCGAGTTCAGCCGCTGTCGTGACCGGGTCAGCGCGGTCTCCGCGTCCACGATGTCGGTCGGGGTCGCGTCGCCATTGCCGTACTTGACCCGCATCAGGCGCAGGTTTTCCAAGGCGTGGTCGACGGCTGGCCGGGAGAGATCAATGCGCTGGCCGGCGGCCACCACGCTCTGGAATGCACGGTTCACCTCGAGGCTGATCGCGTCGAGGATGACTTGCTGCTCCGCGACCGCCGCGGCGACCCCCGCCTCGGCCGAGTGGAGATCGCCGCTGAGCCGGCCTCCGGTGTAGAGCGGAATTTCCAGGTGGAGCCCGGCTCCCGCCTGCCAACCCGGCAGTACATTCGTCCCGTCCACCCGGCCCGTGCTCGCCCTGACGAGGAAGCGCGGGAGGAACTCGGCCTTGGCCGTCGCAACCCCCTCCTGAGCGGCCACCACCGCTTGCATGGCGAACCCTCTCTCCGGACGGTGGGCCGCAGCGACCTGCAGGCTCTCCGCCAACGACGGAAGGCGCTCAGGCGGGGGCAGATCCAGATCGAGGACCCGGAGCGGTAGAGCGGAGTCGCGGCCCATCACGTTGTTCAACTGCGCAATGGCCACGAGCTCCGCTTCCCGGGCGTTGACGGCGGCATCCCAACTCTCGGACAGTTGCACCTCGGCGCGGAGCACGTCGCTGGGGTCTGCCACCCCTCCCTTCAATTGAGCGCGCGCATCCTTCAGCGTCGCCTCGGCTTGACGGATCGCGTCCTCCTGCACCACGAGGGAAGCCCGGGCGAGGAGGATGTTCACGTACGCAGCGGTCACGTCGAACTCCACGGTCTGCTGGGCGCGCGCGAATTGAAGCTCGGCGATCCGCTCCCGGGCGGCCTCCTGGTTCTTGCGACCAGCCCTCCGGCCGAAATCGTAGAGGGTCCATTGCAGCTGCAGCTCGGTCTGGGTGTAGACGTGGGTCCCTGGAGTGCCGGTCAGGATGAATCCGGTCGGCCCCGTGGCCCCGGGCCCCTGATTGTCCGAGGTAACCCCTGATTGAGAGAGGAGACCGAATTCAGGCAAGAACGGGGCAAACGCCGCCTGCTCTTCACCGCGGGCTCGTTCGATGGCGGCCCGGGCTGCGCGCAGCCGAGGGCTGTTTTTCCGGGCGAAGGCGATGGCGTCAGCCAACGAGAGCGCCTGTGCCTCGAGGTCGGCGCTCTGATCGAGCGGTGGAGCGGCCTCGGCCATTGCCAAGGTGCTGACGAGCACTGGCGCGAGGATCAGACGCCGCATCGGCGATCGTCATCGGAAGAGGTTGATCTTCGCCAGATCGATGATCTCGTCGCCGCGCCCGCTCAGGACCGCCCTGAGCATGAACAGGCTGAAGCCCTTGGCCTGCTCGGCGGTGATGGTGGGCGGCATGGAGAGCTCCTGGCGGCTGACCATGACCTCGACCAGCGCAGGCCCGTCGTAGGCGAACGCCTGCGCGATCATCGGCCGCACCTGGTCCGGGGTCTTCGCCGTCAGCCCGAGGAAGCCCACCACCTCGGCGATCTTCGCGAAGCTCGGGTTGTCCAGGTTGGTCGCGAAATCGACGATGCCCGCGGATTTCATCTCCAGCTCGACGAAGGCCAGTGATTCGTTCCGGAAGACCACGATCTTGATGGGCAGCTTCATCTGCCGGATGGTGAGCAGATCGCCCAGCAGCATGGCGAGCCCGCCGTCGCCGGAGAGCGAGATCACCTGCCGGCCGGGATGGCTCGCCTGTGCGCCGATGGCTTGTGGCATCGCGTTCGCCATCGATCCGTGGGTGAAGGAGCCCAGCAGCCGCCGCCGGCCATTCATCTTCAGATACCGCGCCGCCCAGACCGTCGGAGACCCCACGTCGCAAGAGAAGATCGCGTCCTCGGCAGCGAGCTCGTCCACGACGCGCGCCACGTACTGGGGATGGATCGGCTTGTCGGGCTCGCTCTCCGTCGCCAGATCGTCCAGGTGCCTGCGCGTCTTGCGATAATGATCGCTCGATTTCTGCAGATGCTCGTCGCTGCCGTTCTGCCTCAGCTTCGGCAGGAGCGCGCCGATGGTCGTCTTCACGTCTCCGACGTATCCGTAGTCGAGCCTGGCGCGCCTGCCGAGCTGCTCGCCCCGCACGTCGATCTGGATGACCTTGGCGTGAGTGGGAAAAAACTGCTGGTAGGGAAAGTCGGTCCCGAGCATGAGCAGCACGTCGCAGTTCATCATCGCGTGGTAGCCGGAGGAGAAGCCGAGCAGGCCGGTCATGCCTACGTCGAACGGGTTGTCGTACTCGATGAACTCCTTCCCGCGCAGCGCGTGCACGATGGGGGCCTTCAGCTTGCCCGCGAGCGCCGTCAGCTCGTCATGGGCTCCGGCGCAACCCGCGCCGCCCAGGATGGTCGGTCTCTCCGCGGCATTCAGGACCGCCGCCAGCTGGTTCAACTCGTCCTCGGAGGGACACACCCTCGTCTCCGGCTTGGGGAAACTGGAGCGCGGCGCGCGCCCCTCCGTTTCCTGCAAGGCGACGTCGCCGGGAATCACCACCACCGAGACGCCGCGGCGCGAGATCGCGGTCTGGATGGCGATCTCCAGGACACGCGGCATCTGGTCGGGATGGGAGACCAATTCGCAATAGTGGCTGCACTGGGCGAAGAGCTGCTCGGGATGGGTCTCCTGGAAATAGCCGCTCCCGATCTCCACGCTGGGGATCTGCGCTGCAATCGCCAGCACCGGAACACGGCTGCGGTGGCACTCGTAGAGGCCATTGATCAGGTGCAGGTTGCCAGGACCGCAGCTGCCGGCGCACACCGCCAGCCCGCCCGTGAGGTGGGCTTCCGCTCCGGCGGCAAACGCTGCCACCTCCTCGTGCCGCATGTGGGCCCATTCGAGCTGCTTCGATTTCCGGATGGAATCCGTGATGCCGTTGAGCGAGTCGCCGGCCACGCCGTAGATCCGGCGTACGCCTGCTTCCGCGAGAACGTCGACCAATTGTGCAGCTACCGTCTTCCTTGCCATGATCGTGTCCAGCCTCCTTGCCGGCTGGACGTAGCAGTGCTCGTGCCAATCCTCGGCTGGGTGCGCGCCGCGGCGCCTTGGCTCGAGTAGCACTGTGGTGTGACGGATTCAGCGACGGTTCCGGCTGATTCGAGACGCTCATGTCCGCACTTCTGGTCCGATCACAGGCGCACGGATACGAGCGACGGTCGCTCCAAACACCTCTCCTCGCGCTCTCATCCTCCTCATTTGATCTTCTTGGGCGCACGCCGGCGAGATGTGGCACCGCGAATGCACTGCTGCCAGCGCACGACGGAGGACACCGACAGTGAAAGGCTTCAACTACCCGCTGACACCGAAAGGCAAGTCGACCCTGAATCCACGACCTCCCTGGTACTACTCTGCCGACTTCCTCAACATCGAGTTCTGGGCGGAACCTTCCGCGGTGGCTGCTCTACTGCCTGCAGGGCTTGATCCCGACCTGTCCGCAAAAGGTCACTGCAACGCTCTCTTTTACGATTGGCAGTTCAGCGGCGACAACGAGGAGTACCTCGACCCCGCGCGCTATCAGTATCGCGAGTTCTTCATCCTGGTCGATGCGTTGTACGCCGGTAAGCCGGTCGCGTATTGCCCCTACATCTTCGTGGACAACGATGCGGCGCTCGCTCGTGGTTGGACTCAGGGCTATCCCAAGCGTCTCGGCCAGGTGTTCCAGACGAGGTATCACGCCGCGACAGGAAAGGCCGGGCCGGCGCTCGCGCCGGGATCGAAGTTCGCCGGCTCCCTGACAGCAGGCGGGCAGCGGCTTGCCCAGGGCGTCGTCACGCTGAGAGAGCCGGTTGACGATCCGTCACAGTTGAAAGAGAGACCGGTCGTCAATCTCCTGCACTACCCGCGTCTCGCGGCTGAGAAGCAGGACAAGCCGGCAATTCACGAGCTCGTCGAGAACGTCCCACACAGCGTGAAAATCGAGCAGGCGTGGAGAGGAGAGGGTTCCCTTACGCTGCCCGTCTGCAGAGGCGAGGAGATCTCGGACCTGGCGCCTGTCCGCTGTGGCAAAGGGATACGGGCTTCCATGGCATACGTCGTCGACGATCTCAGAACCCTGAAGGATTTGCGCAAGTAGCAAAGGAGCCGGGCGTTGAGCATGGTCTTCATCAACCATCCTGACGTCAGCGCCCCGGATCTGCCTTTCGGGGGAGTCAAGCGCTCCGGTTGCTAAAGTGGGAATGCACCGGGCCGATCTCAACGACTTCGTCGGCGCCACCCTGCTGATTGTGGGTGCGGTGCTCCCGGTCATCAATCCGGTCGGGAGCGCCCCTCTGTTCCTTGACTTGACCGATGGCCTGGATCCCGCGACACGCGTGTGGCGACCTACTCCTTTGGGTTGCTGCTCGGGTCGATGCTCCTCGGCTCGTTCGTTCTTCGTTTCTTCGACCTGTCGTTGCCGGTCGTCCAGGTGGCCGGCGGCGCGGTGGTCTGCGCTCTGGGGTGGAAGCTCTTCAACCGGGGGGATGCGCCGGAGCCAGCGGGGACGGGCACCGCGCTCTGGCCCCCGCGCGACACGATGGACATGGCACTCTATCCGCTCACGTTGCCGCTCACAGTCGATCCAGGCTCGATCTCGGTGGCGATCACCATGGGCGTCAACCATGCTCACGGGATTCGCGGCGCGCTGATGAGGCTCCTGGCCACCGTGGTGAGCAGCGGAATGATCGCGGCTGTGATCCTCCTGACCTACCGGAACGCCTGGCGCCTTGGCCGGTGGGTCGGCCAAAGATGGATGGCCATCGTGTTTCGCCTGTCGGCATTCATCGC
>VBHC01000106.1:0-460 GCA_005889535.1 Chloroflexota bacterium | reverse complement strand
CTGGTGCATTAAGACCCTGCCCCGGTGAGTCGGCCCACAAGCCGCAAATGGAGCTCGCCAGCTGCGAGCCGCATCCAGGAGCATTGGAAAAGCGGACGGGAGCGCCGGAAGAAACGGCAGCCGTCCGTCGAGACGAACACGGGCCGCGCCCGCCGCTAGGAGCAGTCCACTGGCACAGGCGGTGCAGAGCATCCGGTCGCGACAAGCACAAAGGAGATCCATGGCAGAGCTAACCGCCGACATTCCGTCATCGCTGAAAAGCGCGCTGGACAGGGAGGTCGCAAGGATCAAGGGAACTCGATCTTCCGTCATCACCGCGGCGTTGGCGGATTACCTCGGCATGCCGGTCCATACGCTCTTCCAGATCTCCACTTCCGGAGCGCTGGTGGCGGGTGTCGATTCTGGCGTCGTGCGCGTGCAAGGCGTCCTGGAGCATGGCGATTTCGGCCTCGGCACCTTC
>VBHC01000044.1 GCA_005889535.1 Chloroflexota bacterium | reverse complement strand
CCCACCCAGATCCGTTCCGCCCCACACAGCGCCCTTGAAACAGCCGCCATACGCAACATCGCGCCGCTCGCCACGTCTGGCTGTCGTTCCGCAGGCGTAATCACGCGCACCGGAGGGAGGGTACTCACGAATGTCTCAAGGGTAAGCATGGGTCCGGCGGCATCACGCGGGTTGTTTGCGCTCCCGTTGCTGGCCAAACAGCTCAGCGATTTCTTTCACGGTCGTGGCGTCCTCGGGCCGCTTGTCGGCCGCCCGGAAGGAGACGACTCGAGGAAACCGGAGCGCGAATCCCGGCTTATCACCGACCTTGCCGGCGGTGTGCCTCGGGCTGGGCGTGATCTCGTCGGCCATCACCTCGACCACCACCTCCGGCTTGAGCCAGACATCGGGGACCAGGATCGAATCCACACGCGCCGGCCGCTGATCGACCTGCAGCTTATCGGCGCGCTCGCGGATCTTCCGCCACTCGGCGTCGGACAGGCCGGTGCCTAACTTGGTAATGGTGGCAAACCGGTCGTTTTCCGCGTCGTACACACCCGCCAGCAGGGCCCCCACGCCGAAGTCCGCGCGCTTGCCTTTTCCAAAGTAGTATCCGAGCAGGACGAGGTCGACCGTGTCGTTGAGCTCACCGCTGGTATGCCGCTTCAGCTTGACCCAGTTGAAGTTGCGCGCGCCAGCCTGGTACTTGGATTCCGGTCGCTTCACGACGACCCCCTCCAAGCCCTGGCTGATGGAGTCCAGCAGCGTTTTGGTGAGCACCTCGACCGAGTCGGTCTTGATGATTGGAGCAGGGAGCAGCACAGTCGATCCAGCAATCACCTCGTCGACCAGCGCGAGCCGCTCCTCATAAGGCAGGTCAGTCAGGTCGCGGCCGTTCCGGTAGAGGATGTCGAAGATGAAGGCGACGAGCGGCAACTCCAGCGCGGCCTGCTCGATCCCGTGCTGCCGCCGGCGACTCGCGGTCAGCTGGAAGGGGAGGTATTCCTCCAATTCCTTGCTGTACGCGATCGCCTCGCCATCGAGGATCAGCGTGTCGTCCTTCAAACCTTCTGCGGCGGTCGTGAGCTCGGAGAACATGAGGGTGTAGTCCTCGAGATTGCGCGAGAAGACGCGCACCGCCGAGCCGTTCTTGTGGATCTGCACCCGGATCCCGTCGTACTTCGGCTGTACGGCGACCAGGCCAAGCTTCTTGATAACGGCCTCCGGGTTTGGCAGGCGCTCCGCCAACTGGCTCCGGATCGGCCTTCCGACCGTAACCTCGAGGGCGTTGACGGCGCTTTCCCCGCCTGACCAGAAAGTCTTCGCGATCAGTCCAAGGTCGGACGCTCGATTGTAAGCGCCTTCCAGCACGGGGCGAAGGGAGCGGTCGCCCTTCCTGGCGAAGGAGAGCCCGTCGAGCACGGTGGGATCGCCGATGCCGAGCCGCAAGCGACCGAGTGCGATGCGCACCAGATGCTTGGCCGAGATGGGATCGACCTGTTTGAGCAAAGCGGCGAACAGCGAGCGCTTCTTTTCCACCGACCCGGTGCCGGCGGCGGCAGCGATTTCCATCAACCTCGCGTGCACCTCACTTACCGGCAGCTCCGCGCGCGACCCATGGACCGAGAGCTTCGCTGCCACCAACCCCAGGTCGCCGAGCTGTCCAAAGAGCTTCGAGACTTCATCGGCCGGCGCAGCGAAGGCCTGTGCGATAGCCGCCATGACTAGCTTCTCCCCCAGGCCGATCTCGACCGGCTCGAAGAAGGGAACCAGCCGACCCTGGATCAGATAGGTCAGCGGCTGAATCTCGTCGGGGGAGCTCTTTGCATAGAGCTCGGCGAGGGTCTTCACCAGCTCGTTCCGGCTGCTGGTCGACTCCAGCCGGTCAAGGTAGCCACTCAGCTCGGAGACTGTCATAGCTGCTCTTCGAGACGGTCAATGAACGAGCGCTGCGCAGGCAGCACCTTTCGGCGGGCCGCGTCCAGATCGAACCAGCCGGCGCGATCCACCTCGGGAAACCGCTGCATCCTGTGTGACCGGGGCGGCCACTCGACCTCGAAGGTGTTACTTCTCAATCTCGTGACGTCGACATCACCAGGCGCTGCCCACGCGTGGACAATCTTTCCCCCAGCCTGGCGCACGGTACCCAACGTCGTGAGCTCACCGTCGGGCGCCGGCACCCCCAGCTCCTCCTGGAATTCCCGCCGCGCCACCTCGACGCCGGCTTCGTTCTCCCCCAGCTCGCCCTTCGGTATCGACCACGCCCCATCATCGCGCTTCTGCCAGTACGGACCGCCGGGATGGACCAGGAGGACTTCCAGCTTCCCGTCCCGTTTTCGGTACAGAACCAACCCGGCACTCTGGGCACTCAACGTCGCCATTGTGAACGACATCCTAGTCGGGCCGACGACCTTTAACATTCCGCCTAGTCATGACCGCGGGCAACGACCCGGCTGCCTGGCAGAACTTCTATCTCATGATCGGCACGGCAAATGCCGCTATCGCCGGGCTGCTCTTCGTCGCCCTTTCGATGCATCTGCAACAAATCCTGGCGCACCCGGTCTTCAAACCACGGGCGGCTCTGGTGCTGGTCGTCCTGACAAGCCAGATCATCATCTCTGCCGTGGTGCTCACGCCGCAACCTCGGGTTCTGATGGGCGTCGAGATCCTGGTCATCAACGGGTTTTTTCTCGCCCTTAACATGCGATACCGGATCCGAGCGCAATGGAGCGCGGGCGCCGCCATCACCCTTTCGATCAGGGTGCTTTACGTCTACGCGGCCCTGAGCTTGATCGTAGGCGTGGGGGGCGGTTTCTATGCGCTGGACGCCATTCTGCTGGTAACCCTCGCGCGCTCAATGGCCAGCTGCTGGACACTATTAACGGCGCTCGAGGGGGAAATCACCCAACCTGGCGGCTAGGATGAACTATCGCTAGCACACAAACCGCCACGCCTCGCGATCACGCGCTGGCCGCCTTGAAGACCAGTGACCGCAGACTGGCGCGCCTGATCGGTGCGACCAAGGCCGTCGATCCCACCGCCTGGCGGAGCAGCCGTCCGCTGGGTGATGCCTTCAGCGTCCTCGTTGCCTCGATCATCGGCCAGCAAATTTCGGGCTTCGCGGCGCGGGCGATAGCCGGTCGGCTCCAGGAGCGCTTTGGCGGCCGGATGCCCTCCCCGGCCGAGCTGCTGACCCTCGATCCCGCCGCCCTGAAAACTGTGGGACTCTCCCGGATGAAGATCGAGTATCTCCGGTCGCTGGCCGAACATATCATTGCTGGCGAGCTCGACATAGAGCACCTGCACCAGCTCTCGGATGACGAGGTTCGCCAGCAGATCACGGCCAGCAAAGGGCTTGGGCGGTGGACCGCCGACATGTTTCTGCTGATCAACCTCGAGCGGCCCGACATCCTGCCGATCGGCGACCTCGGCATCCGATCCGCGGTTCAGCGCCTGTACCGGCTCGATCACCTGCCCAGTCCCTCGGAAGTCGATGCGCTCGGCGAAAAGTGGCGACCCAACCGCAGCCTGGCGAGCTTCTATCTGTGGGCGTGGAACCGGCAAATGGCAGGGGTACCGGCACCTGCCCGCGGAGCGCCGCGACCACCCGCTCAGCGAATGTGAACCAGCGATCCTGGGCGCCGCGCTGGTGGGCGGTGCTCATCATCGGGCTGCTTCTCTGGGGCGCCGCTATCGGGGTAACACTGGTGACCGGCAATGTCATCACGCTGCCGACCATCGTCCTCATCGGCAGCTTCCTCGTCCCCGTGACGGGTGTCGTCTGGTACCTCGACCACGACCCCAGTCCGGCGCTGTCGCCAAGGCGCATCACCGCCGCGTTTATCATCGCCGGCACGCTCGGCGTTCTCTCCGCGTCACTTCTCGAGTACTACCTTGTAGGAACCGGCGCGCTGGCGAACGTTGAAGTGGGCCTGATCGAGGAGCTCGTCAAGACCCTGCTGGTTGTCGCTGTCGCCTGGGGAATCCATTCCTTCCATACCCGTGACGGCATGGTGTTGGGGGCCGCCGTTGGCTTCGGCTTTGCCGCGTTAGAAAGCAGCGGCTACGCGCTCGCGTCGCTCTTCGTCGTGCAGGGCCACCGGCTGTTCCTCTCGCTGGACTCCGTCGTCGTCACCGAGCTGGTTCGCGGTATCCTGGCCCCCTTCGGTCACGGAATGTGGACGGCCATCGTCGGTGGGGCGATCTTCGCCGCAGCGCGGGGCAACCGTGTGCGCTACATCTGGATCCTGGCCGCGTACCTTCTTGTGTCGATTCTCCACGGTGCCTTCGATTCGATCAACGGCATCATCGGCTATGTCGTGGTGTCGGCTGTCGGAGTGGTCCCACTCGTGCGGCTGTGGCTTCGGGCGGTTGAGATCGCGCCCGCCGCCGACAGAAATAGTTTCGTAGGATGACTGCCATGCAGGTCTCGTCCGCTACCGCCGCACCGACCGAACTCGATCTTCGGCTTGAGCAGCACCGCACGGAGCTAATCGGGTACTGCTACCGCATGCTCGGATCCCCATTCGAGGCGGAAGACGCGGTACAGGAAACGCTGTTGCGGGCCTGGCGCGGCTTCG
>VBHC01000043.1 GCA_005889535.1 Chloroflexota bacterium | reverse complement strand
GCGAGCGAACTAGACTTCAGGGTACACAAAGGAGGGATCGATGGAGCAAGCGACCACCTCGGCAAAGGTTGTGTCGGTCAGCAGGGAACACGACGGCGTCGCCCGCATTCATCTGAATCGCCCACCCGCGAATTCCTATGACCGCGGATTCATCGATGACCTCAACGCGGCCATCGATGAGATCCGCTTCGATGAGTCGGTCGGTGCCGCGGTCCTGACCTCGGACCTTCCCAAGTTCTTCAGTGCCGGCGCCGACATCGGCATGTTCCGCAGCGTTACCGCCAAGGCGCGGGCGATGACCATCCTCCACATGCACGAGGTGCTGCTCAAGATCGAGCGCACTCCCAAGCTGTTCATCGCCGCCATCGGCGGGCACTGCCTGGGAGGCGGTCTCGAGATTGCGCTCGCCACCGACTTCCGGTTCGCCGCCGAAGGGGAGTACCGGCTCGGCGTCCCCGAGGTGACGCTCGGCCTCCTGCCGGGCAACGGCGGCACCCAGCGCCTGCCGCGGCTGATCGGCCGGCAGAACGCTATGGAGTTGCTGTTGACCGGCAAACCTCTCGATCCAAAGGCGGCCGCCGGTCTGGGGATCGTCGATCGGCTGGTTGCCGCAGATCGGCTGCTCCCTGAGGCGATCGCGTTTGCCGCGACCATGGCCGGCGGCCCCACGGTGGCGATCGGAGAGATCAAGCTGGTGGCCAAGCAGGGCCTGGAGATGTCCCTCGAGAGCGCCCTGGCACTGGAACGAGGCGGCATCTTCCGCCTGTTCGAAACCGCCGATGCGAAAGAGGGCCTGAAGGCCTTCGCCGAGAAGCGCAGGCCAACCTGGAAGGGCGAATAGAAGCTGGCCGTTTTAGACGGGTCCGATCTCGCGCGCTTGACGTAGGTCGCGCGTGCTGCCGACACTGGAGCCGAAGCCAGTTTCCGCCACCCGCACGGAGGGAAAGCCATGCGTTGGCGCGCCATCATGCCAGCCGCCCTGATGGTCCTGGGCACGGCCGCGCCATCGATTCCCGTTTTTGCGGGATCGGGCGTTGCTGGCCTCGGCGACTGCCCGCTATACGGGGACGTTCACATCTGCTCGGGCGAGATTCCGAGCTGGGATGGGTCGCCACTCGACGTCGACCTGACCCTGCCGCAGCGGGGTACGGGCGACCATCACCCGCTGATCGTGATGCTCCACGGTTTCGCGAACAACAAGCACGAATGGGAGTCGGTCAGCGACCAGGGCGACATCGATCAGCCCGAGAGCACGCACGACAAGTGGCACTGGAACAACCACTGGTTTGCCAAGCATGGGTTTTACGTGCTGACCTACACGGCCCGGGGTTTTCTGGACGAGGGCAAGACGCGGGCTGACGAACCGAACACCCCGCCAGGCGCGCCGTTCGGCTCCTACACGGGGCTCGGGACGCCGGGCACTGTCCACTTGAAGAGTCGGGACTACGAGATAAAAGACACCGCGTGGCTGGCCGCCACGGTTGCTGCGGCGCATTCCGACCTGGATCCAAATGCGGTCGCGGTCAGCGGAGGTTCATATGGTGGGGGCGAATCCTGGACACTGGCCAGCCAGGCCAGCTGGCATTCGGCTCACGATCAAAACCCGGCGCTCCCCGTGCTCCAGCTGCAGGTCGCCGTGCCGCACTACCCATGGACCGACCTGGCGTACAGCCTGGCACCCAACGGCCACAAAGGCCCGTTCGATGGGACCATCTATTCGTCCTCGCAGGGAAGTCCGACGACCGATTCGGGCCAGGAAAATCCAGTAGGAGTCGTGAAGTACAGCTACGCCACCGGGTTCTTTGGTGAGGGCATCGCCAACGGTTTCTTCGAAACCACTCCGGAAAATATCCCAGCCTGGTATGCGGATGCGGTGGTCGCCGGCGATCCGTACGATGGCGGCTCTCCGAACACCGACCGCGACAATTTCATCAAGGACCTTCGCCATGGCCTGACCGAGCTGCGCGGCGCCTTTTACCAGGATGAGAGCTGGACGGCGCAGGCCGGCAACCGCGAGGTGGCGATCTTCTCGGTGTCCGGGTGGACCGACGAACTGTTTCCGCCGGTCGAAGCGTTTCGACAGTTCTCCTACTTAAAGGCGCTGGACCGGCTCTGGCCGGTGGAGCTGGCCGTCGGGGACGTGGGCCATCCGCTGGCGCAGAACCCGCCGTCGCAGTGGCGTCATCTGAACGATCGCGCCTGGGGCTTTCTCAAGCAGCAGATCAACGGCAGTCACCGAAAAGAGACCACGGTGTCGAGCATGCCGACGGTCTGCGAACCGACGGGCGCCGGCGATCCGACCGAGCGTCTCACCGGGCGCACGCCGGAGGCCCTGTCGGACGGCACGCTGACTGTGAACTATTCGACAGCGGGGACCCTAGTGAACCGCATCCCACCCACATTCCCCGCCGTCGATCCGCGCGACCCTGACAACCTCGGGACCGACCCGGCGTTCGGCTCGGCGGTGCTTCACCTCCCCAATTGCCGGACCTCGAACGCACCGGTGGTCATCCCCGCCGATCGCTATACGGGCTACTCGGCGCCCCTGACCGTGCCCAGGATTTACGTTGGGCTGGGCTTCGCCCGGGTGAGCTACACGCTGGCGGGCGCGAACACCGCGACGGTCAACGCCCGTGTCTGGGACGTGGCTCCCGATGGGAACGCCCTGCTGGTGACGCGCGGGGTCTATCGGATCGACGGCAACGCCAGCCCGGCGGCGTACGATCCACTGCCCTCGGGCACCATCGACCTGCCCCTATTCGGCAACCAGTGGACCCTTGCGGCCGGGCACCGCATCCGCCTCGACCTCACCCAGGTCGATTACCCGACGTTCCTTGAAAGCAATTCCCAGGGCGCCGTGTTCACCTTCCCCGACGCGCAGTTGGTCCTCCCAACGCGCGAGGCAACCGCGATTACGGTGCCCGGCGCATAGAAAATCAGCGCAGCCAGGCTCGAGACAGGGGCGGCAGCAGGGTCAGCACGGCGGCGGTCGCTAGCAGCAGGTCGAACGCGCTCCAGATGCCGAAGTCGCGAACCGTCGGCACCGGGCTGAGTGCGAGGACGGCAAACCCCGCGGCCAGGGCGAGCGCCGAGGCAGCGATGGCGGGCCCGACCCTCGACGAGGCGACCCGCGCGGCCTCTGCAGACTCGACGCCGTCGGCGCGCTCCGCCCGGTACCGGGCGAGCCACAGCACCCCGAACTCGGTAGCGAAGGCGACCACCACGCCGCCCAGCAGGATGGTGATCGGGCTCGACCGCTGGTTCAGGACGGCACCGACCAGGAAGAGGAGACCGGTGGCGGCGCCAGCGGCCACCACGGTAGGCAGCACGGCGAGGATGGCCGGCTTCACCCTGCGGTAGCCGATCAAGAGCACCACCAGGATAAGCGCGATCGCCAGCAGCGTGAGCTTGAGCTGGTCACCCTGCAGCTCGCTCAGTGCCGCGTCGGCCACCACGGCGAGCCCGGCAGGGAATGCCCGCAGGCCGGCAGGGGGATCACCGACGCTCCGCAAACTCGACACCAGCGTGCGGTCCCGCTCCACCGATGTCACGTGGGTCAGGCCGAAGATGGAAAGGGCGAGGCCACGCTGGTTGTCGTAGACCGCGCCGGTGAAGTAGCTAGGGATCCGATCGAAGATGAGGGTGGTTCGGCTGGCATCCGGCAGCGTTCCCTGGTTGAAGCCGGCGAGGAAGATTGGCAGGCTTTCCACCGCTTTCAGATCGCCTCCAGATTGGGCGGCGACGCGGCGGCTCGCCTGGTCGAGCCATTGCACCGCGTTGGTCGAGGCCGCGTCGCGACCCTGGACGACGAGGTCGATCTCACCGGCCAGGCCAACTTCCTTGCGCACCTGTTCCGCCTGGGCGAGGGCGCTGTCCTGAGGCGGCACCAGCTGGGCGGGGTCGGTCTCGATCTTGATCGCCGGAAGCGCCGCCCACCC
>VBHC01000118.1 GCA_005889535.1 Chloroflexota bacterium | reverse complement strand
GTCGAGGATGACGTAGCGGACGCGGTCCAGCCGTTGGGGATCCTCGTAAATCAGGTTGCGGAGGATTTCGGTCGTCATGACTACCACCGGGGCCAAAGGGTTGATGGTGTTTTCGCCGGTCACGAGGCCGACGTACCCCTCTCCATGCTGGCGCCGGTAGTCGCGGAACTTCTGGTTGGAGAGCGCCTTCAGCGGGGTCGTGTAGATCGCGCGCGTGTCGGTCTCCAGCGCCCGCAAAACCGCGTAGTCGGCGATCACGGTCTTGCCTGAACTGGTGGGCGCGGAGACCAGCACGCCCTGATGGGCCTCGAGCTTTTCAATGGCCTCAATTTGGAATGGATCCAGCGGCCACGGCAGCCTCGCCTGGAATGCGTCGATCAACGGTCGAGGTGACTGGGTGACTGACTGGCTCAGCGCTTCTTTGGGGGACCCACGAGCTCGGCGGTGGCGGCACGCTCATCGTCCTTGCGCCAGCGCAGGCGCGTTTCTTCGACCTCTTCGGTGTAGCGCTGGCGGCTGCGACGCATTGCCTTCGCGACGGCATTTCGGACCAGCGGCTCCGGCCCTTTTGCCAGGCGTTCCAGGATCGACTTGGCGGCCGGCCAGTGGAAGGAGCCGATCGCGCTGGAGAACGCCATCGCTACGTTCCAGCGCACCGTTTGATCCCGGTCGCGCGACCACTCTTTGAGCGCCTTCAAGGTTTCCTTGGGATCGACCCGCAGCAAGGCGTCGCCGATGGTGGAGGGGCCGAGGTTGCGGCGGACGTAGGGTTCAGGATCGCGGAGCAGTGGTTCGAGCAGCCGCAACAGGTCAGCCACGCGCTCTGGCTTGTCGCGTCGGGCCGCGTATTTGACCGCCAGTACGACCGCGCGACGCAGGTTCTCAGATTTTGTATGGCGCAGGACTTCCAGCCGTCCGCGGATCCGATCGAAGTCGCGGTCGAGGAGAGAGCCGAGCAGGCCGCCGGCCGCCTCGCGCACCTCCCAATGCGGGTCGTCTGCGAGCAGCTCGGCCGTGCGGAGAACGCCGACTGGATCTTCGGGATAGCGGCTGGCCAGGAGCAAGCAGGCCACCTGGCGCGCGGTCGGCGAAGGAGAGGTGGCGAGCGCATCGATCCAGCGCGCGGCCCGTCCTGACTGTTCCGCCAGGGCCGTGGCGAGCCTTTCACCGACCTGCTGGCGCAGGGCGGCCGGGCTGCCGGGGCGTCCGTGATGCAGCTGACCGTCGAGGGCGGCCACGACTCCGGAGGGATCATCGCGTGCCAGTGCGGCCAGCACGGCCGCGAGCGGCCCCTCCTCGACCGTGCCGATCTCCTCGGTTCTCGGTATTGGGGTCATGTTCTAAGGATCTCGATGTGATGTTCGTGAAGAACAGCGCCTCCGTTGTGATCCTCGACGTAGTCGACAATCTTGCTCATCACTTCATTGGCATATCGGCTGTTGTTGCTGGCGCAGGTGACGCCAATCGCCAGCGTCTGCCAGCGATCCTGGTCCGCTACCTCGGCGACGGAAACGTTGAAACGGCTGCGGATGCGCTGCACCAACGAGCGGCTTACCTGGCGTTTTCCCTTCAGGCTGTGGTTTTCGGGCAGGTGGAAGATGAGCTCGCATGTGCCCACAACCATGTCTTGCCATAAGGATACGTAACGACTCGCAAAAGGCCTATTCGAACCGGGGAAGTTCTCTTATAGTGGCGGCATGAACTCGGCAGTTCGCGCGCCCGAGCCGGTCGTCGAGGCGACCGCCATGCCCGAAACGGTTCCCGCGCTCTTCCAACGTACGGCCGCGCAGCGCCCGGATGCGCCCGCGCTCTACTTCAAGGCGGGTGCCCGCTGGGTCCCGATCAACTGGAGGGAGTACGCCCGGGCGGTGAACCGGCTCGGCAATGCCCTGGTCGCGGAAGGTCTCCAGCCAGAGGACCGGGTGGCGCTCTGGTCGGCGAACCGGCCGGAGTGGCAGATCACCGACCTGGCGATCTTGCATGCCGGACTGGTCACGGTGGCCATCTACCAGACGTTGGCGCCGGACCAGGTGAAGTACCTGCTGAGCCATTCGGAGTCGAAGGTCCTGATCGTTGACGACCGCAAGTTGCTCGATCAGCTGCTGCAGATGCGCGAGGAGCTGCCGGCTCTGCGGCGGGTCATCTTGATCGAAGGCGAGAACCCGGGGATGGAGGACTGGGTGATCAGCTGGGAGCAGGCCCTGCGGCGCGGCGACGAATTCGGCCGCGGTCGCCCCGGGTTGCTCGCCAGCCGCTGGCAGGCCCTGCAGCCAGAGGACACCGCTAGCTTGATCTATACCTCGGGCACCACCGGCGTGCACAAGGCGGCGATCCTGACGCATCGCAACCTGACCTGGACAGCAACCGCGACCCTCCAGTGTTTCCGGGGCGATGCCAACGACCGGGTCGTGTCCTACCTTCCCCTCGCCCACATCCTCGAGCGGGTTGTCAGTCATCTGCGCCAGCTCTGCACCGGCTGTCAGGTCTACTTCTGTCCGCGCGTCGACAAGGTGATGGAGGTCGTCCACGACGTCCATCCCACGTATTTCACGTCGGTGCCGCGCCTGTGGGAAAAGATCTACGCCGGGATCCGAGACAAGATGGACCAGGTCAAGGGACCCCGCCGCGTGGTGCGCGACTGGGCGCTGCTGATGGGGGCCCTGCGAACCGCCGCCTACGAGCGGGGGAAAGCCCCGTCGCCCTGGGTTCGCTGGCAATGGTCGATCGCCGACCGGCTGGTGTTCCGAAAAATCCGCGAGACGCTCGGCTTCGACAAGATCCAGGTCTGCGTCAGTGGCTCGGCGGCGGTTTCGCCCGACATGCTGCGGTTCTTCTACGGGCTTGGCATCGAGATCCTGGAGGGCTACGGTCTGACCGAGACGACGGCGCCGGCCACCTTCAATCGACCGGGAGAGGCCCGCTTTGGCACGGTGGGTCTGCCGCTGCCCGGGGTTGAGGTCCGGATTGCGCCCGATGGCGAGATCCTGGTCAAGGGCGGCAATGTCTTTGCCGGCTACTTCAAGGACTTAAAGGTCACCCAGGAAACGCTGGCGGACGGCTGGCTCAAAACCGGGGACATCGGCGAACTCGACAAGGATGGTTACCTGAGGATCACCGACCGAAAGAAGGATCTGTTCAAGACGTCAGGCGGCAAGTACGTCGCGCCCGGGGTGATGGAGACGCAGCTGCGCAGCCGGCGTGGCATCGGGCAAGCGGTCGTCCTCGGGGATGGGCGGCCATTTGTCGCGGCGCTGCTCACGCTCGACCGCGACTCGAGGGAGGTTCGAGGCGGGCCAGACGACCCGGCGGTCAAGCGGTTGGTCGAGGAGGCGGTCGCCGGCGTCAACCGCGGACTCTCCCATCCCGAACAGATCAAGAAATGGAAGATCCTCGATGCCGACTTCGTGGTCGGGGACGAGCTGACCCCGAGCATGAAGGTCAAGCGCAAGCGGATCGCCGAGAAGTACGGTTCCGAGATCGAAGCCCTTTATACAGTTCCGAAGACTGCCTGACCCTTTATCGCCAGTTGAGGAGGAATATCCATGACCAAGAAGGCTGCGTCGTCCAGTGCAACCACGAGGAAGATCCGCATCGAGCGGAACTACCACGCGTCGGCCGACGAAGTGTGGGATCTGTGGACCACCAGCAAGGGCATCGAGTCGTGGTGGGCGCCCGACGGCTTCAAAGTAGAAGTCAGGAAGCTGGACCTCCGGCCCGGTGGGGAGCTGATCTACGCGATGACGGCCACTGGGCCTGAGCAGGTCGAGTTCATGAAGCAAGCTGGGATGCCATTGACCACGGAGTCGCGGAAGACCTTCACGGAATTGGTTCCTTCGAAGCGAATCGCCTACCTGTCGCTTGCCGACTTCATCCCCGGCGTCAAGCCCTACGAATTCCTGACCATCGTCGACCTGCAGTCGAGCGCCGACGGTGTGCGGGCGGTGATGACCGTCGACGCGATGCACGATGATGAGTGGACCCAGCGGCTTGTCATGGGCCGCGAGAATGAGCTCGACAATCTCGCGAAGGTCATCGATCGGCGTCAATCGATCAGCGGATCCTGAGATACGGATTTCCGACGCGCTCCGCGCCGATGGTCGTATTCGGCCCGTGGCCCGGATAAACGATGGTGTTGTCGGGCAGGGTCAGCAGCTGGCCGTGCAGGCTGAGCAGCATCTGCTGAGGGCTCGAGCCGGGAAGGTCCACCCGGCCAATCTTGCCGGGGAGCAGCGTGTCGCCGGAGAACACGTGGTTGCCCACCTTGAAGGACAGGCCACCCGGGGTGTGTCCGGGGGTGCCCAGCACCTCCAGCTCGAACGCGCCGAAGGGCAACCGATCGCCGGCCATCAAGTAGCGGTCGGCTGACTTGAGCAGCGCCGTCGCGTCCGCCAGATGCATGGCGGTTGGGGCCTGAGTCGCGGCCTTCACCGACTCCTTGGCGCCGGTGTGGCCAGCATGCGCATGCGTGAACACGATCCATCGGACGGTTAGCTCGCGCAGCTGCGTGAGGATTTTCGGCGCGTCGTCGCCGGGGTCGATGACCACCGCCTCCTTCGTATCGGCGCAGGCCACCACGTAGCAATTGGTGTCCTTTTCGCCGACATGGACTTTCTGGATGGAGAGACGAGCCATCGATCCAAGATTAGTGGGCAACCCCCACCCTGCCCTCCCCCAGAGGGGGAGGAAGAATCTAATTGCTACCCTTTTAGCCATGGCTGAAGCGCGCCAGGTCGTCAAATACACCTTCGTCAAAATCGATCCCGCGGCACTGGGCTGGCCGGCCGAAGCCCGCCGGGCGGCGGCCCGGGAATTCACCGAGCTGCTGGATGCCCGTGCCGACACGGGAACGCTGCTTACCTACAGCACGGTCGGCTTGCGCGGCGACTGCGATCTGCTGATCTGGCAGGCCGCCGACACAGTCGACGAGATTCAGCGGGCCGAGTCGCAATGGCGCGGCACCCAACTGGGGCCGCACCTCCAGGCGGCGCACTCATTCCTGGCCATGATGCGGCGGTCGCCGTACCTCGGCCAGCACAGGCACGCCGGCCAGGAGGGACGACGTACCCGCCTCAGGCCGGCCGGCGGCCGGTACCTCTTCGTCTATCCGATGTGGAAGAAGCGGGTATGGTATCGCCTCCCCTACGAGCGACGCAAGGCGATGATGGTCGAACATTTCGCGATCGGCCATCGCTATCCGCAGGTCAAGATCAATACCGCCTACTCCTTCGGACTCGATGACCAGGAATTCGTGGTGGCGTTTGAGTGCGACGAGCCGGCTGCCTTCCTCGACCTGGTGATGGAGTTACGCGAGTCCCAGGCAAGCCGCTACACCGAACGCGAGACGCCGATCTTCACCTGCGTGCGGATGGAGGCGGAGGACGCGCTCAAGCTCGCGCTTGGGCTGGCTACCCCGGCATCGGTTGACGAGCGGGAGCTCACGCGCACGGTCAGCCTGATCACCGGCGGATGAGAGTCGTTCAGGAGGGTGAGGTGGGCCGGCGGGCGGCCGAGCCGGTGCTGCCTTCTCTGGTGCGGGCGGCGCGGCGCGAGCTCGTCGATCGCCGCCCGGTGTGGTTCATGCGGCAGGCCGGCCGATCCCTGGCTGAATACCGGAAGGTCCGTGAGAAATATGACCTATTCGCGATCTGCCAGAAGCCCGAGCTCTGCGCCGAGGTCACCATGCAACCGGTGCGGCGGCTTGGCGTCGACGGGGCGGTCCTCTTCGCCGATATCATGCTGCCGGTTGCCTTCGGTCTCGGGGTCGACGTGCAGCTGGTGGAGGGGGTCGGTCCAGTGATCCAGCAGCCGATCCGGACGAGGCAGGATATAGATAGGATGCAGGCGCGCACCCCTGCCGAGTCGGTGCCGTTCGTGCTGGAGACGATCCGGCTCCTCCGCCGCGAGCTCGACCCGGCGGTCGCGGTCATTGGATTTTCGGGAGCGCCCTTCACGCTGGCCGGCTACCTGATCGAGGGCAAGCCGTCGCGCGAGTTCCTCACAACCAAGAGGCTGATGTACGCCGAGCCGGCCCTCTGGGAGACGCTGATGACGCGCCTCTCGGACCTGGTGCTCGACTACCTTCTGGCGCAGATCGAGGCCGGCGCCCAGGTCGTCCAGGTCTTCGATAGCTGGGTCGGGTGCCTTTCCCCGATGGATTACCGGCGCTATGTGCTGCCCGCGATGACCCGGATCTTCACCGGGCTGCGGCGCGCCGGTGCGCCTTCGATCCACTTCGCCACCGGCACTGCCGGGATCCTGACATTGATGCGCGAAGCCGGTGGTGACGTGATCGGCCTGGACTGGCGGGTCGACCTGGGGGAGGCCTGGCGGACGGTGGGCTACGACCACGCCGTCCAGGGAAACCTCGATCCCGCGATGCTGTTGGGGCCCTGGCCCGTCATTGAGGACGGCGCTCGGCGGGTCATCGAGGCCGCCGGCGGCCGGCCGGGCCACATCTTCAACCTGGGCCACGGCGTCCTGCCCGACACCCCGGTCGAGCACCTACAGCGCCTTACGGAGTTCGTCCATGCCACCTAATCACACCGCCGTCCTGCTCATGGCGTATGGGAGTCCAAACCGCCTCGAGGAGGTCGAAGCCTATTACACCGACATCCGCGGAGGCCGGGTGCCGTCGCGGGAGGCCGTCGAAGAACTCACGGCCCGCTATCGCCAGGTGGGGCTGCCCACGCCGCTGCTCGCCGTCTCGCTGGACCTCGGACGCCAGCTGGAGCGCCGGCTCAACGCCGATTCGCCCGACGGCGGCATCTACACCGTGCACCTTGGAATGAAGCACTGGACGCCGCGGATTGCCGCCGCGGTCGAGGAGGCGGTGGACGCAGGCGCGGATCGGCTGATCGCCATCGTCCTGGCGCCGCACTACTCGGGCATCAGCACCGAGGGTTACCGGCGCCAGGTTGCGGCGGCGCTGGTGGCGGCGGCGGCCAGGCCGCATCACAATGGATCGGCGGCACCCGTCGAGCTCGACTTCGTCGACAGCTGGCACGACCTGGATGGCTACCTGCAGGCGGTGGCCGACAATCTACGTTCGGTCCGGGTCCGGTTTCGCGAACCCGAGCGGGTGGTGGTCATCTTCACCGCGCACAGCCTGCCGGCGCGCATCCTCGACGAGGGCGACCCTTACCAGGACCAGCTGTTACGGACGTCGGAGCTGGTCGCCGCCCGCGCCGGCGTCGACAACTGGCGCTTCTCCTACCAGAGCCAGAGTCGTACTGGCGAGCCGTGGCTCGGTCCCGACCTGCCGGAGATGGTGGAAAGGCTCGCCCGTGAGGGGCATCGCTCCATCCTGGTCGCGTCGATCGGGTTCATCGCGGACCACCTCGAGATCTTCTACGACATCGACATCGAGGCGAAAGCCAAGGCCGACGCGCTCGGCATTGAGCTCAAGCGCACGCCGATGCTCAATGCTGACCCTCGGTTGGCGCAGGCACTCCACGCCTTGGTCGCCGAGCGCATACCCCCCACCCCGACCCTCCCCCACAAGGGGGGAGGGAGACTGACCAGAATGGCGGGCTCATGACGTTTCTTTCCCGCATGCTGGCGATCACCCGCGGCCATCGTGGCCTGCTCTCGATCGCCGTGGCCGGCTCGGTCCTTTATACAGCGCTCAGTGTGCTGCCGGCCCTGATCATCCGGCAGATGCTGACCGTGCTGGCGCATCCGTCGCCGGCCGGGACGCTCGTCTGGTTGGGCGTCGCCATGGTGTCTGCCACGGCGCTGATGGCGGTTACCCGCTACCTCGAAGGTGGGTTTGGTCATATCGCCGCCTTCAAGGTGTTGCACGACCTGCGGATGCGAATCTACGAGCAGCTCCAGCGGCTGTCGATGGGATTTCATACCCGACAGCAGTCGGGCGCGATCGCGGCCAAGGTGATCGGCGACGTGGAGACTATCGAGTTCTTCACGGCGCACGCCGGCATTCAGCTGATCAGTGCCGCCACCGTTCCATTCCTGCTCGGCATCCTGATGCTGGCCGTCAACTGGAGGCTGGCGCTGGTGGCGCTCGCGCCGCTGGCCCTGATCCTCCTCATCCTGGTGGCCTTTCGGCGGTCGGCGTATCAGGCCTTCATGCGCTACCGCGACGAGCTGGGCCGGCTGAACGGCATCATCATCGACCACATCCAGGGGGTCGGGGTGCTGAAGGCGTTCGCGGCGCTCGGCCACGCGCGGCGTGCGATCGACGAGCGCAGCGATGAGTTGAAGGCGGCGGCGACGCGGGCCAACCTGATCCACACCTGGTACTTCTCGGGCGTCGAATGGATGGCGGCCATCCCGGTGGCCCTGGTGCTGCTCGTCGGCGGCTTGATGGCGCACGCTGCCGAGTTGAGCATCCCCGACCTGGTCCTCTTCGTGTTCCTGACCACCCAGCTCTACCGTCCGGTCACGGAGCTGAACCGGCAACTCGAGGGCTTTCGCAACGCCGAGGCCGCGACGGACCGGATCTTCGAGATCCTCGACGCGCCGGTCGATGTGGCGGAATCACCGACGGCGCGGATTCCGGAGCGACCGCGTTACGACATCGCCTTCGACCACGTGACCTTCGCCTATGAGGCAGGGCGCCCGGTTCTGCAGGACGTGTCGATCGAGCTGACGGAAGGCTCGGTGCTGGCGCTGGTCGGTCCGAGTGGTGCCGGCAAGACCACGGTGGCCAACCTGATCGCCCGCTTCTGGGATCCGCAACACGGTGCGGTCCGGTTGGGTGGTGTCGACCTCCGCGAGCTACCGCTCGAGCACGTTCATGGTTCGATCGGGCTGGTCCTGCAGGACGTCTTTCTTTTCAACGACACGGTCAAGGCCAATATCAAGATCGGAAACCCGGATGCGACCGACGCGCAGGTGCAGGCGGCCGCCCGCGCGGCGTATGCGCACGAGTTCGTGGAAGACCTGCCGAAGGCCTACGACACGATCATCGGCGAGCGCGGGGTCCGGCTATCCGGCGGCCAGAAACAGCGGCTCTCCATCGCCCGCGCACTGTTGCGCGACGCCCCCATCCTGATTCTCGATGAAGCGACCTCATCCGTGGATCCCGAGGCTGAGCACCTGATCCAGGCGGCGCTCGCCCGGCTGGTGGCGGAACGCACCGTGCTGGTCATCGCCCATCGACTGTCGACCATCCGCCAGGCAACCGAAATCGTGGTGCTCGATAAAGGGCGAGTCGTGCAGCGTGGCCGCCACGATGATCTGGTCGATGCCCCCGGACTCTACGCCGCCCTCTATCGCGCCCAGCAGGTGGCGCGTCGCTGGGACGTGGCAACCTCGCAACGCGCGGAGGAAGAGCTACCGCAAGCCGTCGAGTAGCAGTTGGCGGAGCGCCTCGAAGCGCTCGAACTCCTCCATGCTCAACTTCGCCGTGCTCTTGAGAGTGTGCGGGTACTTGATCTTCTGCACCGCGTCGATCAACGCTCGCACCTGGGGTTCTGTCAGCTGGTACTCGTAGTAGGCGATGGTTTCGAGCTCGATCTCGCGACGGATCGGCAAGTGATGGATCGGCGCCGCCACCGGCTCCGGATCCGTCTCCGCCAGGATTTCGGGTGCTATGGAGGTTTCGCGAAAGAGTTCCGCTGAGCCGTTCAGCGAAACCCGCTTAAACACGACCGGCAACGGGCTGCTTGGCCTCCACCGGCGCGGCGGGCGCCCGTTTGATGACCGCCCTGGCCAGGGCTCGATATGCGTTGGCCCCTTCCGAGCTCCCGGCGTACTGGAGGATCGACATGCCAGCCAGGGGCGTCTCCGCAAAGCGGATGCTGTCCTTGATCACGACGTCGAAGACGACGTCGCCGTACCGCTCCCGGACCAACTCCAGCACTTCCTGGGAGTGCAACGTGCGCGACTTGTGGATGGTTGCCAGGATGCCGCTGATGCGCAACTTTGGGTTCAGCTTGGCGCGCACTCGCTCGATGGTGTTGTGCAGCAGCTGCATCCCTTTCATACCGAAGTACTCGCACTGGAGTGGGATCAGGACTTCGTCCGAGGCCACCAGCGCGTTGACGCAGAGCAGGCCGAGCGAGGGTGGGCAATCGATCACCATGAAGTCGTATTCGTCCTGCCCCGGGGCGAGCTTCTCCTTGAGGAACGTCTCGCGGCCCATCTCGGACACGAGCTGGATCTCGGCCCCCGACAGCTCGATGTTCGACGGGATGAAGTCGACCCCCAGGTTGCTGTGCTTGACAACATGGCCGAGCGTGACCTGCGGATCGAGGAGCAGATGGTAGAGGGTGAGCTCGATCTGGTCGGGCTGCTTGAAGCCCATGTTGATCGTCAGATGCCCTTGAGGATCGAGGTCGATGAGGAGGACGCGCTTCCCGAGCTCAGCGAGCGCGCATCCCAAGTTCACCGCAGTGGTCGTCTTGCCAACCCCGCCTTTCTGGTTGGCGACGGCGATGACTCTGCTCAAACGGTGGCTAGACCTCTGTGCTGGAACGTGGCTGCGGCTATTTAACGGCAATACAGCCGCCCCGTCAAGTTCGGTCTTCTCGAGGTGTCTACAAGCGTTGTGCAGATTGAGCGAAACGTCTTTGAAATAAACTGAGAGTCGCGTGATCTTCTATCCTCTGGCGGCGACGCTCATCAGCGCCGCATTTGCCCTGACCCTCGGCCTGCAGTACCGGGCCAAGCCGCGGCCGTATCTGCTCGTCTGGGGGGTCGCGCTCGGACTCTATGCGATCGCCGCGCTCACCGAGGTGATCGGCGCCGCCGCCGGCTGGAACGCCCTGCTCTACCGCACCTACTACTACCTGGGCGCCATCGTCCTGGTCGGGGTGCTGGCGCTGGGGACGATCTACCTCCTCGCGCCCCGGTTCGGCCGGATCGCCCTCTGGGTCTTGCTGGTGCTGGCGGCCATTGGACTGGCCGGGATCGTCGGAGCCGGCCTGCAACCCGGCCTGCTCGACACCCGGCAAGTGCCCTCCGTCGATACCATCCGGCTGGAGCAGGGTAGCTTCAACGTGATCGCCCTCCTCATGGCGGCCGTGGTGAACAGCGTGGGCACCGTCATCCTGGTTGGGGGCGCGGCCTGGTCGGCCTACGGGACCTGGCGCCGAGGCGGGGCTCCCTCCCGGCTGGCGGCCAATGTTCTAATCGCGGCCGGCGCCTTGATCGTGGCCAGCGTCTCGACCCTGACGCGCCTGTTTCACGCCTATGAGCTGTTCTACGTTGGCCAGGCGATCGGGGTGCTGGTGATGTTCGCCGGCTTCCTGGCCGCCCAGCGAGCTCCCCGCCGGGCGCCGAGTTTGAATCCCGTCACCTCGCGCTAAGCCCCACCCTGCCCTCCCCCGCAGGCGGGGGAGGGTGATATTGACAAAGAACTACCATTAGCTCGCCGTTGAAACGGCAGAACCCATGACGCACGCGGGAATCAGCTGCACCTGGTGGGCCTCGACCGATGGGCAGCCTCCACCGGCAGCCGGCGACGGCCACACGCCCGATCCGGATGCTCGAACAAGGAGGCTCTATGAAACTCGTCAAGGAAATTCCCGACAGCGATAGCCAGGAGGAGTGGCTGGCGCGCGAGCGCGCCCACCTCTCCCAGGTCCTCTACCGCTACACGCCGCTCGTCATCGACCATGCGAAAGGGTCCTATCTCTATGCCGTCGACGGCCGCCGCTACCTCGACTTCGCTTCGGGCATCGCGGTAACCAACCTGGGGCACGGCCACCCCGAGGTGATCCGGGCGGCGAAAGCGCAGCTCGATCGGCTGGTCCATATTTCGGTAGTCGCTCACCATGCGCCGGCGATCCAGCTGGCGGAGCGGATCGCGGAGCTCGCCCCGGGAAAGCTCGACAAGGTCTTCTTCGCCAACAGTGGCGCCGAGGCGGTGGAGGGGGCGATCAAGCTCGCCCGCTATACGACCGGCCGCTCTGCGCTCATCGCCTTCCAGGGTGCCTTTCATGGACGAACCTACGGGGCACTCTCGCTGACGGCGTCCAAGAGCTACTACCGGGAGCGCTACGAGCCGTTCCTGCCGGGCGTGTATCACGTGCCCTACCCGTATCCGTACCGAAATCCGACCGGGCCGGGCGACGCGGCGACGCTCGATTATGTCTTCAACTTCATCGACGAGATGCTGGACACCAGGGTCCCGCCGCGCAACGTCGCCGCCTTCATCGTCGAGCCGGTGCTGGGCGAGGGCGGCTACGTCGTCCCGCCGGCGGACTTCATGCCGCGCCTGCGCAAGCTCTGCGACGAGCATGGCATCCTGCTGATCGCTGACGAGGTGCAGTCGGGCTATGGACGGACCGGCAAGATGTTCGCCTGCGAGCAGACGGGGGTGGTACCGGACATCATGACGCTGGCCAAGTCGATTGCCTCAGGCCTGCCCCTGAGTGCGGTGGTCGCCGGCGCGAAGCTCATGGATCAGTGGGAGCCGGCAGCGCACGGCTCGACCTTCGGCGGCAACCCGGTTTCGTGCGCCGCCGGAATCGCGACGCTGGACGTCTTTATGCGCGAGCACATCCTGGCCAATGCCGTGGAGAGGGGCGCGGAGCTCACGCGGCGGCTGCGCGACCTGCAGCAACGGACGCCCGCGATCGGCGAGGTGCGCGGCCTGGGCCTGATGGTGGGAGTGGAGCTGGTTGGAAAAAACGGCGCGCCGGCCAAGGAGCTGCAAAAGAAGATCCGCCAGGTGTGCCTCGATTCCGGCTTGGTGGTGCTGAGCTGCGGGGCACACGACAACGTGCTGCGGCTGGTGCCGCCGCTGAATATTTCGCAAGTGGAACTCGATGAAGGATGGGAGATTCTGAACGGCGCCTTTCAGGAGGTGGCAGCATGAGCCAGACGATGACGAGCGAGCGAGGACAGCGGACGCAGTCGAAGACCTACAAAAACTACATCGGCGGTCGCTGGGTGGAGTCGAAGAGCGGGCGAACCTTCACCTCGACCAACCCGGCGCACAAGGACGAGGTGCTGGGCGTGATTCAGGCCTCCACCGCCGACGATGTGAATGCCGCCATCGAGGCGGCGGGAAAGGCGTTTGTCGGCTGGCGGCATACTCCGGCACCGACCCGCGGCGAGATCTGCCTCAAGGCGGGGCTGATCATCCAGGAGCGGAAGGAGGAGCTGGCCCGCCTGATGACCCAGGAGATGGGCAAGGTTCTCAAGGAGGCGCGCGGTGACGTCCAGGAGGCGATCGATATGGCCAAGTACGCGGCCGGACTTGGACGGCATCCGCACGGGGAAACGGTGCCCTCGGAGCTTCGCAACAAGTGGTGCATGACGGAGCGCGTCCCGCTGGGCGTGGTCGCCTGCATCACACCCTGGAACTTCCCGATGGCGATCCCGTCGTGGAAGATCTTCCCGGCGGTAATGGCGGGCAACGCCGTGGTCTTCAAACCTGCCTCCGACACACCGATCATCGCCACCAAGCTGGTCGAGATTTTCGAGGAGGCGGGCCTGCCCGGCGGCGTCCTGAACCTCGTTACCGGCAGCGGCAGCGACGTTGGGGACGTGCTGGTCAGGGATCCCCGGGTGCAGGGCATCTCCTTCACCGGTTCCACCGCCGCGGGCAAGCACATCGCGGAGATCGCGGGTCGCAACCTCAAGCGGCTGGGACTCGAGCTGGGGGGCAAGAACGCGATCGTGGTGCTCGACGACGCCGATCTGCCGCTGGCGGTCGACGGGGCGTTGTGGGCGGCCTTCGGGACCTCAGGCCAGCGCTGCACGGCCGCCTCTCGCTTGATCGTCGACAAGAAAGTCGAGAAGGACTTCACGGATCAGCTCCAGGAGCGGGCTGCCAAGATGAAGGTGGGCGATGGCCTGCAGCCCGATACCGACATGGGCCCGGTCATCAACGAGGCCGCCCTCAAGAAGGTGCACGAGTACACCGATATCGGCAAGCAGGAGCACGCCCGGCTGGTGCACGGCGGCGACTTCGCCGGTTCCGATGGATGGTTCTACCGGCCGACCATCTTTGCCGACGGTCGCAAAGACATGCGGATGGCGCAGGAAGAAATCTTCGGTCCCTCCACGCTGGTGCTGCCCGTAGGCGATCTCGACGAGGCGCTCGACGTGGCGAACTCGACCCAGTACGGCCTCTCCATGTCGATCTATACCAATGACCTGCGCAAGGCCTTCCACGCCATGGAGGAGATGCAGTCGGGCATCGTCTACGTCAACGCGCCCACCATTGGCGCCGAGATCCAACTCCCGTTCGGCGGCGTAAAGAACACCGGCAACGGCCATCGTGAGGCCGGCACCGTCGCCCTGGACGAGTTCAGCGAATGGAAGACGATCTACGTGGACTACAGCGGCCGCCTGCAGCGGGCGCAGATCGACACGGGAGAATAGCAAGCCGCGGTCACCGCCCAGAACATCCAGTTCATCGATGTCGGGCAGCGGAGGGTCCGGTACCTGGACCAGGGGACGGGCCATCCGCTGCTTCTCTGTCACGGTTTCATCGGCTCGCTCGAGAACTTCCATAGCTGGAGTCCCGCGTTCGCCGGACACCGGCGGGTCCTGATTCCGGACCTGCCCGGATGCGGCGAGACGCCGGCTGGCGATCCGCCCTTCACGGTGGCCAGCCACGCCGAATTTCTCCGGTCGTTCGCCGACCGGCTGGGTCTGGGCGGGCACGATATCGGTGGTATTTGCCTGGGGGCCACCGTCGCGCTCGAGTACGCGTCCCGCTTCGGTGAGCGGGTGTCGCGGCTGGTTTTGCACACGCCGATCTACTCGCCGCGGACGCTGCGGGCAGCTTTCAAGCGCCAGGTCGGCGCCTTCACGGCCGGCCCCATATTCTGGGGCGTCGACCGCCTGCGCCGCAATCGACTGGTATCAGATCTCTACAAGCGCTTCCTGATTGAAGGCCCGGGGGTCGATCCCTACGATGCCCAGGTGAACTTCGATAATCAGCACCGGGCGGACGGGCGCGCCGCGCGCCAGTGGTTGCGTGACGGCATCACTCGTGACTACGTCGGCTTCCTGAGCAGCTGGCGCAAACCCGCGCTGGTGGTCGTCGCGGCGGACGACCGGATCGTGGACGTAGGCGCCATCCGCAACCTGCGGCGGCTGATGCCGCAGGCCGAGATCCGGGTGATCGAGTCGGCCGGGCATGGGTGGACCCCAACGTTGATCGCCGCCCAGGTGGAAGCGATCACCGGATTCCTCAAGACATGAGCGAGCACGAGTTCAACACCTCGGGACTTTCCGGCTGGGCCGGATTGAAACCACCGGTGGCCGGCGCCCGGCCAGACGTCCGGATCCTCGGCGTGCCGCTGGACCGCGGCTCGCTGTATCGTCCCGGGGCCGCGAAGGCGCCGGCGCAGCTTCGCAGGCTGTCGGCGATCTTTGCGCCGGTGAGCGAGCACGCCGAGCTCTTCGACAGCGTGACGCTGCAGGACGACGGCGACGTGGCGCTGGTCGACGGTGACATGGGGGCGAACGTCGAGGCCGTGGCGGCCGAGATTGGCCGGACGCCCCAGGGCACCCTCCCCATCGTGCTGGGCGGCGACCATACCACCGTAAGTCCCACCCTGATCGCCCAGCAACGGCGGCTCAACGGCAGGCTGAGCATCCTCTATATCGATGCCCACCCGGACCTGAACGACATCTCCCGGCAGATGCGCTGGTCCAATGGGTGCGCCTTGCGCCGCGGCCTCGAGATGGGGGAGATCGATCCCCGCAAGGTGACCCTGCTCGGGTGCCGTGACTACGACTGGGAGGAAGTGGAGTTCATTCGAAAGATGGGGGTTACGCTGATCACCGCCGCGACCGCCCATCGCTGGACGGGTAACCAGCTGGCGGACGAGGTCGGGTCGCGGATCGGCTCGGACGCGCTGCATATTTCGCTTGACATCGACTCGCTGGACCCATCGTATGCGCCCGGAACCGGGGTCCCTTCGGCCGGTGGCTTGACATCGCGCCAGCTGCTGGATTTCCTCCGCCAGTTACGCGGGGTGCGTCTCGCCGGTCTCGACGTTGACGAAGTCGCCCCGCCGCTCGATACCGGGCATGTGACCAGCCTGGCGGCGTTGAAGTTCATCTTCGAGTACATCGGGATGGTGAAGCTCGGCGCAAACAGCTGATCGGGCGCGGCACGCCGATGTCGCCATCGTGGGCGCGGGGGTGATGGGATGCAGCCTGGCGTTCTACCTGGCGCGGCAGGGTCGCCGCGTGATCGTCGTCGATCGCGGCCGGATCGGCCAGGGCGCCACGGCGGCCTGCGCCGGTGGCATTCGGGCGCAGTTCTCGACCGAGGTCAATATCCGGATGGGGATGGAAGCCAAGCGCGTCCTGTCCCGCTTCGTCGAGGAGACGGGTCAGAATGCGGACTTCCGCCAGGTCGGCTATCTCTTTCTGCTGACGACAGACGAAGAGCGGCGGCGGTTCCATGACGCGGTCGAGCTGCAGCGCCGCATGGGCGTCGAGGACGTTGTCGAGCTGAGTCCAGCGGATGCGCGGGCAATCGTTCCCGGACTTGAAACCGGGGACCTGTCCGGGGCGACGTTTTGCCCGACGGATGGCATTGCCGGACCCAACGAGGTGACCTATGGGTTCGCCAACGGCGCGCGTGCGCGCGGCGCGATCTTTCTCGAAGAGACGCCGGTCACCGGATTCTTGAAATCGGGCGACGCGGTCTGCGGGGTTCGCACCGATTGGGAAGAGATCCGTTGCCCACAGACAGTGATCTGCGCCGGTCCATGGTCGGCGCGGGTCGGGGCCATGCTCGGTCTGTCGCTGCCGATCCAGCCGTCGCGGCGCCAGATCTTTATGACCGATGCTCTCCGCGGCTTTCGTCCGGATAGCCCGATGACTATCGACTTTCATACGTCGTTCTACTTTCATCCCGAGGGGGACGGCGTCCTGTTCGGGATGAGCGACCCCGACATCGAGCCGGGCGAGGATACGTCCGTGGACTGGGCTTTCCTGTACCGCATCACCGCGGTCGCGCAGCGCCGCTGGCCGCCGCTGCTCGAGGCGCGGGTGAAGACGGCATGGGCCGGGCTGTACGAGAACACGCCGGACTTCCAGCCGCTGATCGGACCGTTGCAACCGGGTGCATGGATTGCGGCCGGCTTTTCCGGCCACGGCTTCATGATGGCGCCGGTCGTCGGCGACTGGCTGGCGGCATGGATGGCGGGCGGCTCCCCGCCGGCCGACCTGTCACTCTTTGCGCCCGATCGCTTTGGTCGAGGGTCACTCCACCCCGAGGCGAACGTGGTGTAATTGGCGATCGCCGTGCCGCGCCTCACCCTGGTCCTACTCGTTGCCGCGGTGGCTTGCGGCTGCTCCCCGCCCGCTATTGGGACGCCCTTTTCGGACCCGGCGGCCGCTGTCGTCGACGGCCACGATGTTTCGATGAAGGCCTATCAGGCGAGGCTGCAGGTCAGCCGTCATCGCGACCCATTCGCGGGCATTCCTGAGGCGATCCCAAGCCCGGCTCCCGCACAGCGGCTCGAGGATTTCACCATCGAGCAGCTGGTGCGCGAAGAAATCGTTCGCCAGGAGGCCGAGAAGCGCGGCATCACGGTCGGCGACAAGGTGGTGCAGGCGAGGATCGTGGCGCTGCGGTCGAAGGCCGGGGCGTCGGCATTCAACGCGGCGCTCAGCCGCAACGGGTTCACAGCCGAGAGCTTCTCCGCCTACCAGCGCGCTCTGTTGACCGCGGTGGCGCTGATGCGGGCGATGGCCGGTGACCGCGCCCGCTCCGCCGCGGCCGAGCTCAAATCGGGCGCGACCTTCGCCTCGGTGGCCGCCCGCTGGAGCGACGATACGGGAACCTTTGCGCGCGGCGGCGACGCCGGCTGGCTGCGTCCGGCGGAAATTCCGGAGCCGGCCCTGGCGACCGCAGTAGAGTCCCTGGCCACCGGCGCGATCAGCGGCATCATCCAGACGAATCGCGGCTTCACGATTGCCAGCGTGCTCGAGCGGCGCACCGACCAGGTCCACCTGGCGGTCATCCTGGTCCTCGCGCCCTCGGTTGACCTCTACAGCCCGCAGGGCACTGCAGCGTGGTTTACGAAATTCGTCGACGACCGCGAGTCGACGCTGCGCCGGGCCGGCAAGATCGCCGTCAAGATCGGTAACCATGGCGGAGGCTGAGGGCGAGCGCTGGCGGGTTTTCCTGGCTATCGATCTTTCACCGGCGCTGCGCGCAACGCTGCAGCAGCCGCTCGACGGGCTGGCATCGCTGAGCGATTCGATCCGGGTCAACCCGGTGGAACGCATTCACCTCACGCTGCATTTCCTCGGCCACCTTCCAATCGATCGGGTCGAGGAGGTGACCTCCGATCTCGGCCCAATTGCTGAAACCCACGAGCCGATGCGCCTGCTCGCGCAAGGGGTTGGCGCCTTCCCGAGCCTTGGCCGCGCGCAGGTCCTCTGGGCCGGAATCGTCGGCACGGACCTGCCTCGACTGATTGCGCTCCACCGTGACCTGGGTGGCGGGCTTCGCCAGGCCGGTGTGCCGGTTGAAGAACGCCGCTTCCGCCCGCACCTGACGCTCGCCCGGGTTCACCGGCTGTTGCGGGCAGCGGAGCGACGCCGGCTGGAGGCGTGGTCGACGACCTGGCGCGAGCACGAGCTGGGTGCGCTTCCCGTCACCGAGGTGCGCCTGATGCGAAGCCAGCTGGGCGCCGGCCCGCCTCGCTACAGCACGCTGGCGACGTTCGCTCTAAAATAGGGCTTCCGCAATGCGCCCATAGCTCAGCCTGGATAGAGCACCGGGCTACGGACCCGGGCGCGGGGGTTCAAATCCTCCTGGGCGCATTCTTTTACTCCCGTAGTTCGGAGCGCGACGGTTCGTAGAACCGGCGGCGTCGTAGTGACATGGCTGCCGCATGACTGCGATGCGCCGGGTCACGTTCCTGTACTACTGGCTCGCCGGGCTTGGCGCTGCTGGGTTCATTCTTTCCTTTCCGCTGCACTCGAGGTTCGCGTTTGTCGGCGGCGTCTGCCTCATTGCTTTCGCATCGCTGATCGCCGCAGTGTGCTACGTAGTGGATAGGGATCCCCAGACCCGGCCGCAGAACCTCGTTGGTGCCGCATTTGCGGTGCTCTTTGCAGCGTGGTGCCTGGCGTGGCTGGTGGTTCCGGCGCTACATGTCCGTTGGATCACGCTAATCGTCGGCAGCATATTTGTTGTGGGCGCTTGCGTGCTTGTTTACCTCAATCTGCAGGCGCGCCGTGCTGAACAGCGTCGCGCGACGCGCAAATTGCAGCGGTAGGCTTTCTGCTGGTTATGATGTGGCGCGATGTCGCGCCCGGTCCGTACCGAGATCGTCCAACCGGACGGGCGCCATGTCTATCTGTACGGTGATTTTGCGCCGGCGCCGGAGGGCTATCAAGCGCCCTCGATGCCGAGCGGTGTCTATCAACGCCGCTGGAATCCCCTGCGGCGCGAGTGGGTGCTGGTGGCCGCGTCCCGCCAGGCGCGCACGTTTCTGCCGGAGCGCGCCGACTGTCCGCTCTGCGCATCCCGGCCCGGTCACTCGACCGAGATTCCCGCGGCGCGATTCGACGCCGCGGTCTTTGAAAATCGCTTTCCCGCCATGGTGCCGGCGCCTCCGGCTGGCGGGTCGTGTGAGGTGGTGGTCTACACCGATGAGCACGAGGGCTCCTTTTCCACGCTCTCCGATTCCAGGCTGGCCCGGTTGGCCGAGGTCTGGAGTGATCGCTATCGCGAGCTCGCGGCCCGCCGCGGAGTTCGCTACGTCTTCATCTTCGAGAACCGTGGTGAGCATGTGGGCGTCACCCTGCACCATCCCCACGGGCAGATTTATGCGTACCCGTTCGTCCCGCCGGTGGCGGCGGCGGAACTGCGTCGGCAGACTGGCGGATGTTTGTTGTGCCGGCTTATCGGCGACGAGCGGAAGGGGCGTCGTCGGGTCTTGATCGACGAGAACGGCATCGTCGCGTATGTCCCCGGTTATGCCCGCTGGGCCTACGAAGTCCACATCGCCACCCGAGCTCACCGACCGGCGTTGACGGCGCTGACTCCGGTGGCCCGGCAAGCCTTCCTGACGGCGATGCAGCGGATCGCGCGCGCCTACGACCGCCTGTTCGATCTACCGATGCCGTACATGATGGCGATGCATCAGGCGCCGGCGGGCGGGCCGGCCCCGGTGCAGGCGCATCTCCATGTCGAGTTCTACCCGATCCTGCGAGACCGCGGGAAGCTGAAATACCTCGCGGGCTCTGAGTCGGGCGCGGGCGTTTTCATCAACGACACGCTGGCCGAGGAATCGGCCGACCGGCTGCGGGCCGTGCTCGCGTAACAACCTCGCGGAAGGCCGGCGCAGCGCCGTAGGGAAGCCCGGGGGGTGCCGTTGCTCTGCCTGTGGACCTGCTGCGGGCGATGCTGAGCGTGTTCGCCCTGCTCAATGCCGCCGGGTGGGCGGCGCTGGCGCTCGCCTGGGCCTTCCGGCCGGAGTGGGCCGAACGGCTCCCGCTGCAGCTCGGCACCCACCAGCGATATCTCAAGGCCGCCCCGGTTTGGGCCCGCCTCGCCGCGGCGCTCACCGGATTCTGGACGCTGGCGGCGATGCTCTATCTGACGGCGGGGCACAACACCGCCCCGCTGATCGTCATCGCCCTGTTCACCACCGCGGCCGCCTTCTTGATCATCGCCATCGCCGCCGCGGCCGCCGTGTTCCGCGCGCTCCAGCCGGATCCGCTACCGGTCGCGCCGGAGGGCGGCCAGCAGGCGCTCTAGCCTTCCAGCCGCGTCTTCGAGCTCGCGGGTGATCGACGCCAGCTCGGACGCTTCGCCCGGATGGAGCTCGTAGGACCGGGCGATCTGAGAGAGCCGGTGGCCGGCGCCCATCACCGTGTTCTTCAGCCGGCGCAGCTGTTCCTCGGTCGCCGGGGAATCAGGCATGAGCGCCCTCCGCCGCGGGTTGCAGCCGGCCCAGCGCGACGGCGAGCGAGCCGGCGAGGGCGGCGTTGTGCTCGAGCAGGGCGACGTTGGCACGGATGACCCGTTCCCCGAGGCGTGCCTGGAGCCGGCGCAGCTCGGTGGGGGTTCGCTGCGGACCACGCGCCGCGGTGTCATCTACCGCCAGGTCACGCCGGGGGATCGCGAGGTCGAACGGGAGTGGCTGGCTCACCACGGCGCCGGCACCGCCCAGGTCCCAGTGATGGCGCAACAGCAGCGCGAGCTCATCGAAGCTGTCGGCGCGGGCCGACAATCGCGGACCAGCAGAGGTGGCAAGGAACCCGGCAAGTACCGACGAGCGCCAACCGATCACCGGCACGCCAAGGGTTTCGAGTCGTTCGAGCGTCGCTGGAGCATCCAGCGTTGATTTCGGTCCGGCGCAGACAACACAGACGGCCTGCCGGCTGAGCTCGGTCAGGTCCGAGGAGACATCCTGGGCATCGCCGGGGTGAACGCCCCCGATTCCTCCCGTGCTGACGATCCGGATGCCGGCCTTCGCCGCGGCCGCGATGGTGGCCGCCACCGTGGTCCCGCCGAATCCCGGGGATACGAGCGCGGCACCCAGGTTCCAGGGCGACACTTTGGCCGCGTCGGTGCGGTCCGCGAGACTGGCGCATTGGTCGAGCGACAAGCCGACGCGCAGGCAGCCGTCGAAAACCGCCACCACCGCCGGCGTGGCACCCCGCTTGGTGCAGGCATCCCACTGTCGCGCAACGGCGTCCATCGCCGCCGCCTTCGGCAGGCCATGCGTGATGACGGCAGACTCCAGGGCAACGATCGGGGCGCCGGCCGTCTTCGCCTCCCGGATGGTGGGTGCGATGTCCAGACTGCTTACGGCCAGCATCTTACGTCGGTATATTTCTCTTTGCCCTGCGGGCGTAGCCGAATTGGTACAGGCGCACGGCTTAGGACCGTGTGGCGCAAGCCATGGGGGTTCGAGTCCCTTCGCCCGCAAGCCCAACCCCGAAAAGGGGTTGGCTCCAAGGGCCGGCGTCAAGCCCGGATTAGCAGCGTACGCGCGCATCTCCCCGGTCAGCAGTTCCCCCTCGTACGCGCGTTTCCGGTCGCCGGCCCGCGGCGTGTCTTGAATTTCGGCGCCCGCGACAAGGGCGTCGAAATTCTTCAGCCGTCTGCCAGTGGCTGCGAAATTTAAAGATGTTACGAACCTTACGATCGCCCGCCCATTTGGCCGTGTTCGGAATCAAACCGAACTGGTAGCGTAAGTCACCGTGGCAGCGGTCAAGGTGGAAACTGAGCGGAAGCCTGGCTCGCAGGTCCTGCTCTCGGTCGAAGTCGATGCCGACCAGGTGTCGAAATCGATCGATCAGGCATACGCTCGGCTCGCCCCGCGGGTACGGATCGCCGGATTCCGTCCGGGAAAAGCGCCGCGTCCGATGATCGAGCGAGAGATCGGCTGGCCGGCGTTGCGCCAGGAAGCCCTCGATCTCTTGCTTCCCACCGCCTACAACTCGGCCCTCGATGAGGCCGGCCTCGATCCGATCGACGTTCCCCGAGTCGAGGTGCAGCAGTTCGACCGCGGCCAGTCCATGCGGTTTACCGCCACCGTCTCGGTCAAGCCCGAGATTGCCCTCAAGGAGTACAAGGACATCCGGGTGCCGCGGCCTCGCACCGAGATCGGGGACGTCGATGTCGAGGAGGCGATCGAGCGCCTGCGCGGACGGTTCGCCGAGCTCTATGCCGTCGAGCGGCCGGTGCAGGCGGGGGATTTTCTGACTGTAGACACCCATATCCTGAAATCGGGCGCGGTCCTGATCGGCGAAAGCCAGACCGACGCCCAACTCGAGGTCGACAAGGAGCGCCTGATCCCCGGGCTCGCCGATGGGCTCATCGGGCAGGCGATCGGGGAGAGCCGCGATATCCGGCTGAAGCTCCCACAAGACTATCCGAAGAAGGACCTGGCCGGTTCGGACGTCATCTTCCGGGTCACCGTCAAATCCATCAAGGAGCGCCGGCTGCCGCCGCTTGACGACGAGCTGGCTCGGCAGGTTGGGCGAGGCCAGACGCTGGCGGAGCTCCGGCAGGAAGTGCACGACGAGCTGCAAGAGGCCGCGCACCAGGCCGACGAGCAACGTTTCGAGAATGACGTGCTCAAGGCGCTCGACGAGCGGATGGAGGCCGAAATCCCGGAGGCGCTCATCGACCGCGAGGTCAACCGCCGGGTCCGGGAGCTGGAGCTGCGCTTGCAGGAGCAGGGCGTGAAGATGGAGCGCTACCTCGAGTACACCAACAACTCGCTGGACGTCATGAAGGCCGAGCAACGACCACAGGCGGTGCAGAAGGTCCGGCTCGAGCT
Organism: Chloroflexota bacterium; assembly: GCA_005889535.1. Classification (GTDB taxonomy): domain Bacteria; phylum Chloroflexota; class Dormibacteria; order CF-121; family CF-121; genus CF-13. Next base: position 23,409 of record VBHC01000118.1, on the reverse strand, counting down.
GGCGCTGGAGACGGTGGCGGAGCGCGAGGGCCTCGCCGTGTCGGAGGCGGAAATCGAGGCCGCCGTCACCAATGCGCTCGCCGAAGACGAGCAGGTCAGCCGGCGCACCCGCGACCTGCGGACCGCGGACCCGGTGCGGGCATACTTTCGGCACCAGCTTTTGATGCGAAAGACCATTGACTATTTGAGTACGGTGGCGGCGCCAGAATCTTCCGATACAATGGAGCCGCCTGCGGAAGCGAAAGAGCTCGAGCACGCGGGGCAGTCGGCGTCGGGGAGCGGGCGGAAAACGCGGGGAAAGAAAGAACGCTGACCGAAATGCGTATTCAAAAGTGAGTACGCGGAAGACTGGATTGTAAGAATTGAACCCTATAATGGCGAGACAGGAGAGCCCCATGAATTTCGAACGGCTCAGCCGGCGTCCCGAAGCCCTCATTCCCATGGTCATCGAGACCACGAACCGGGGCGAACGCGCCTTCGATATTTACTCGCGGCTGCTCAAGGACCGCATCATCTTCATCGGCACCCCGATCGATGACCAGGTGGCGAATGTGGTCATGGCGCAATTGCTGTTCCTGGCGAGCGAGGATCCGGACAAGGACATCAACATCTATATCAACAGCCCGGGCGGCGTCGTCACCGCCGGGCTCGCCATTTACGACACGATGCGCTACGTCAGCCCACGGGTCTCGACCGTGTGCATGGGGCTGGCGGCCAGCATGGCGACGGTGCTGCTGGCGGGCGGCGCCAAGGGCATGCGCTTCGCGCTCCCCAACACCCGGATCCTGATCCACCAGCCGTCGGGCGGCTTCCAGGGGCAGGCGACCGACATCCAGATCCACGCGCAGGAGATCCTGCGCATCCGCAAGACCCTCAACGATATCCTTGCCGAGCATACCGGCCAGCCGATCGAGAAGATCGAGCGGGACACCGAGCGCGACTTCTTCATGAGCGCCGCGGAAGCCAAGAGCTACGGCATCATCGATGACATCATCCTCAGCACCGCCCGCCCGGCCGACGTCGCTGCCGCGGCCAAGGATGGCCGCCTCGAGCTGAGCACCGCCGGCAGCACCAGCAGCCGGCCCGAGCCGCGACCCGAACCCGAACGGGAAGGTCCGAAAACCTCGCGATGAACGAACGCGAGGATCGCCGCCGCCACACCCGCTGCTCCTTCTGTGGGAAGGACCAATCCCAGGTCCGCAAGCTGGTGGCCGGTCCCGGCGTCTACATCTGCGATCAATGCATCGACCTCTGCCAGGAGGTACTGGAAGAGGACACCAAGACCACCTCACAGAAGCGCACCAAGGGCGGTCTGATCCCCAACCCGAAAACCATCTGCGCCGCGCTCGACCAGTACGTCGTCGGCCAGGACCACGCCAAGCGGGTGCTCTCGGTCGCCGTCTACAACCATTACAAGCGCATCGCCCACAGCAAGATGGCGGGCGACGTCGAGCTGCAGAAGTCCAACGTGCTGCTCGTCGGGCCAACCGGCTGCGGCAAAACGCTGCTGGCCCAGACGCTGGCGAAGATCATCGACGTACCGTTCTCGATCGCGGACGCGACCTCGCTGACCGAGGCCGGCTATGTCGGTGAGGACGTGGAGAACATCCTGTTGCGCCTGATCCAGGCCGCGGACTTCGACATCGCCCGGGCCGAGCGCGGCATCATCTATATCGACGAGATCGACAAGATCGCCCGCAAGTCCGACAATCCCTCGATCACGCGCGATGTGTCGGGGGAGGGCGTGCAGCAGGCGCTGCTGAAGATCCTCGAGGGCACGATCGCCAACGTGCCGCCCCAGGGCGGCCGCAAACATCCCCACCAGGACTTCATCCAGATCAACACCACGAACATCCTGTTCGTCTGCGGCGGCGCCTTCGACGGGCTCGAGCGGCTGATCGAGCATCGGATCGGCCACAAACAGATCGGCTTTGGCTCGGAAGTCCACGCCAACCGCAGTAAGGAGACGACGAAGATCCTCAAGCAGCTCCAGCCGATGGATCTCCTGAAGTACGGGCTGATTCCCGAGTTCGTCGGCCGCCTGCCGATTGCCGTCACCCTCGATTACCTCGACGAGTCGGACATCATCCGGATCCTCACCGAGCCGAAGAACGCGTTCGTCAAGCAATACCAGAAGTTTTTCGCTCTGGACGATGTCCAGCTTGTGTTTGAGCCAGCCGCCCTGACCGCCATCGCCAAGAAGGCGCTGCAGCGGGGCACCGGGGCGCGCGGGCTGAAGAGCATCATCGAAGACATCCTGCTGAACTCCATGTTCGAAGTTCCGTCACGCCCGGAGGTCAAGCGATGCGTCATCACGGAGAAGTCGGTCAACTTCAGCAACGAGCCCGAGATGTACTCGGAAGAAGAGCTCGAGGAGATCGCGCCCGAGCAGACGGCCTAGGACATCCTTGGCGTCGGTGACCGGCGCGTCGGCCACGACCCTTCAACTCCCTCTTCTCCCCTTAAAGAACGTCGTCCTTTTCCCGCACATGATCGTTCCGCTCTACGTCGGCCGGGAGCGCTCGATTGCGGCCCTGGAGGACGCGATGTTGCACGGCAAGCAGGTGTTTCTCTGCACCCAACGGCGAGCCGACTGCGAGGATCCCGAGGAAGCCGACCTCTACCGGGTCGGCGTGCTTGGCGAGGTGGTGCAGATGCTGAAGTTGCCCGACAACACCATCAAGGTCTTGATCGAGGGCGCCTCCCGAGCCCTGATCGAGCGCTTCGTCGAGGTCAAACCGCACCTCAAGGTCGAGGTGGCGCTGCTCGACGAGGAGGTCCAGCCGTCGTCTGAGGTGGAGGCCCTGATGCGTGGCGTGGTCGACCTGTTCGACCGCTACGTCGAGCTCGACAGGAAAGTCCCGCCGGAGGTCAACCTGACGGTGCGCGGCGTCGAAGATGCGGGGCGACTTGCGGACATCGTCGCCTCCAATCTGAACATCAGCGTCACCGACAAGCAGGACGTGCTCGAGACCTTCCAGATGGACGCGCGGCTGGAGAAGCTATCCAGCGTGCTGCAGCGCGAGATCGAGATCCTCGATATGGATCGGAGCATCCGGCAACGGGTCCGCCAGCAGATCGACCGGCGGCAGAAGGAGTTCTACCTCAAAGAGCAGATGCGCGTCATCCAGGAAGAGCTTGGTGGGGAGGAGGCGCAGCTCAGCGAGCTCGATGAGCTCCGCGAGAAGCTCCGGGCGCTGGAGCTGGCCGAGGCGCTGGAAGACCGCCTGCTCAAGGATGTCGACCGGCTGGAGCGAATGGCGCCCGGCTCACCGGAGATCTCGGTGTTGCACAACTACCTGGACCTGGTCGTGTCGCTTCCCTGGCAGGAGCGCAGCGAGGACGTCACCGACCTGCGCGCCGCCGAGAAGGTCCTTGATGAAGACCACCACGGGTTGAAAAAGGTCAAGGAACGCATCCTCGAATTTCTGGCGGTGCGGCAGCTGACGAAGTCGCCAAAAGGGCCGATCCTCTGCTTCATCGGACCGCCCGGCGTTGGAAAGACCAGCCTTGGTCGGTCGATCGCGCGGGCGTTGGGCCGGAAGTTCGTGCGGGTGTCGCTTGGCGGTGTTTCGGATGAAGCCGAGATCCGCGGTCACCGACGGACCTACGTCGGTTCCATGCCCGGCCGGATCATCAAGGGCCTGCGTGAGGCCGGCACCCGCAATCCCGTGTTCCTGTTGGACGAGGTCGACAAGATGTCCTCAGACTTCCGCGGAGATCCGGCCTCGGCCATGCTCGAGGTCCTCGATCCGGAGCAGAACAAGCACTTCTCGGATCACTACCTCGAGATCCCGTTCGATCTTTCCGAGGTGCTCTTCATCACGACCGCCAACGTCTACTACTCGATTCCCCGGGCCTTGCTCGACCGCATGGAGGTGATCAATCTACCGGGGTATACGACCGAAGAGAAGATGGTGATCGCCCGTGAGTTCCTGATCCCCAAACAGCTCACGGATCACGGGCTGACGGAAAAGAACATCGAGATCACCAGGCCGGCGATCTCCACCATGATCAATCGCTACACCAGCGAGGCCGGCGTCCGCAACCTCGAGCGATCGATCGCGGGGGTCTGCCGCAAGGTCGCGCGAGAGGTGGTGTCCGGCAGAACGCGACGAATGTCAGTCGCACCCAACCGCCTTGATGACCTCCTGGGCCCGCCGAAATACAAGCCCGACGAGGGACACAAGGAGTCGCTGATCGGGGTGGCGAACGGGCTTGCCTGGACCGAGGTGGGTGGCGTGCTGCTGACCATCGAAGTGATCACGATGCCGGGCAAGGGCAACCTCAATTTGACCGGCCAGCTGGGCGACGTGATGCAGGAGTCCGCCCGAGCGGCCCTGTCCTACGCTCGCTCGAACGCGCAGGCGCTCGGCATCCCGGTCGATTTCCGCGACAAGCTCGACCTGCATATTCACATTCCCAAGGGTGCTATCCCCAAGGACGGTCCATCGGCAGGCATCTCGATGGCGCTGGCGATCGTGTCGGCCCTGGCACAGCGGCCCATCCGCTCGGACGTCGCCCTGACCGGCGAGATCACGCTGCGCGGCCGGGTGCTGCCGATCGGAGGACTGAAGGAGAAGGTGCTGGCGGCGCACCGGATCGGAATCCAGACCATCGTGCTGCCGGCGGACAACCAGCCCGACGTGGCCGACATTCCAGTCGATATCCGCAAACGGCTCATCTTCAAGTACGTCAACAGCATGGACGAGGTGATCGCCGAAGCGCTGCTGCCGAAGTCCGATGCCGCCGTCAGTGCCGAGCTCACGGAGCCGGCGGCGATCCAGGAGCCGGCGGCGGCCGACGGGAACTAGTACGGGTTACCCACTACATAGCGGGCGGTTGCTCGCTCGCACCGGCCTCCGCCGCGGCTACTCGCGCAAAATTCCATTGCGCTCGTGGGCCTGACTCCAGCCTACTCGCTCGCCCGCCCTAGCGCGCGAAAGCGCGGCGGCCTGAAGGCCGGTGGGCCCGTAAACTAGGTGGCCACGATGGAGACGCGCTACGACCCCAAGACCGTCGAGCAACGCTGGTACGACGCCTGGGAGCAGCGCGGCTACTTCAAACCGCGTGAGAGCCTGACGGGCAAGACCTTTACGATCTCCATGCCGCCGCCCAATATCACCGGCGATCTGCATATGGGCCACGCCATGTACGCCCTGCAGGACGTGCTCATCCGCTGGCACCGCATGCTGGGCGACGCGGCGCTGTGGGTGCCGGGGACCGATCACGCCGCGATCGCGACCCAGAATGTCCTCGAGAAGCAGCTGGCGCGCAAAGGCTCGTCGAAAGAGGCAATCGGCCGGGAAGCCTGGGACCGCCTCGTGAAGGACTGGTATGAGACCACCGGTCAAACCATTCTGCGGCAGATGCGCCGGCTTGGTTTCTCGGCGGATTGGTCGCGCAATCGGTTCACCATGGACCCGACCTACGTGGACGCGATCCGCTACGCCTTCGTCCAGCTCTGGCGGGAGGGCCTCATCTACCGGGGTCCGCGGATCGTCAACTGGTGCCCGCGCGACCAGAGCGCCATCTCCGACCTCGAAGTTCAGTACGAAGAGACGGATGACGAGCTGTACTACCTCGACTATCCGGTCGAAGGCGGCGGCATCATTTCGGTTGCGACAGCTCGCCCGGAGACCATGGTCGGCGACACCGGGGTCGCCGTGCACCCGGACGACTGGCGTTACAAGGACCTGATCGGAAAGTCGGTCATGCTACCGGTCGTGCACCGCATCGTGCCGATCGTTGCGGATGAGGCTGTCGATCCGGAGTTTGGGACCGGGGCGGTCAAGGTGACCCCGGGCCACGATGTCACGGACTACGACATCGGCGAGCGCCACCACCTTCCCGTCTTGAGCATCCTGCACCTGGACGGCCGGATGAACATCCCGGAGGTTCCCGAGCTGAACGGGCTGCCCGTGGCAAAGGCGCGGGTGCGGATCGTCGAAATGTTGCGAGCGGAGGGCGCGCTGCAAAGGGTCGAACCCTACCACCACTCGGTTGGCCACTGCGATCGCTGCGGCGCCGTGATCGAACCGATGGTGTCGGCGCAGTGGTGGGTGAAGATGAAGCCGCTGGCGGGGCCGGCCATCGCGGTGTCGGAAAACGATGATCTTCGATTCCACCCCGACCGCTGGCGCGAGCAGTACCTGCGCTGGATGCGCAACATCCGCGACTGGTGCATTTCGCGGCAGCTCTGGCTCGGCCACCGGATCCCGGTTTGGACCTGCGCCAACGGTCACGCCGTCGCTTACCTCAAAGATCCGCAGGCCTGCGAGCAGTGCGGCAACCGGCAGCTGGCCCAGGACCCGGACGTCCTCGACACCTGGTTTTCTTCTGCGCTGTGGCCCTACGCGACGCTTGGCTGGCCCGAGGATACCGAGGGGCTGCGCCGCTTCTACCCGACGCAGGTGCTGGACACCGCCCGAGAGATCCTCTACCTCTGGGTGGCGCGGATGGTTTTCACCAGCCTGCACTTCCTGAACGCCGTCCCCTTCTCCGACGTGCTCATCCACGGGACCGTGCTGGCCGCCGACGGGCGGCGGATGAGCAAGTCGCTGGGCACTGGCGTCGATCCGCTCGACGTGATCGGGCGTTACGGGGCGGACGCGACCCGGGCCTGGTGTGCCTACTTTGGCACCGGCGGTCAGGACATCCGCTTCTCCGAGGAAAAGATCAAGTCCTATCAACTTTTCGCGAACAAGCTGTGGAACGCGACCCGCTTGCTGGTGTTGAAGCTGCCGCCGGACACCTCGCCGATGCCCATCGATGAATCCACCCTGGAGCCGGCGGACACCTGGATTCTCGGCCGGCTGAGTGCGGTGACCCGGCTGGTCACCGAATCCTTCCAGCGATTCGAGTTCGGGCCGGCGATCGACGCCCTCTATGAATTTGCCTGGCATGAGTTCGCCGATGACTATCTCGAACTGATCAAGCCCCGACTGCAGGCCGGCGATGCCTCGACGGCGACGGCCCAGGCGGTGGCGATCGACGTGCTCGAGACGACCCTGCGCCTGCTGCACCCCATCATGCCGTTCGTCACCGAGGAGCTCTGGCAGCGCCTTCCCCACGAAGGCGAAACCATCATGTACGCCCCCTGGCCATTGCCCGACGAGACGATCGAAGACCGCCACCTGATGGAGGAGATGGGACACCTGCTCGACGTGGTGCGTGAGGTGCGCAACCTGCGTCACACGTCGGATCCGCGGGCGCGGCGCCAGCCGGCCCAGGTGACGTCCTCGCGAAAGCTCCTGGCCGAGCCGGTGGGACGGCGCTACCTGGCCACGCTCGCGCAGCTCGAGCTCAACGGCGAACTTCCGGAAGGCATGCCGCAGGCAGTGGTGGTCGTCGGCCCGACCACGGTGCGGCTGGGCCTGCCGGCGGATGGCGGCACGGAGATCGATCGGCTTCGCGGGGAGTTGCAAAAACGACAGCGCGAGATCGACACGATCGAGGCAAAGTTGAGCAACGCGCAGTTCACCGCCAGGGCGCCGACGGCGGTGGTCGATCGAGAACGGGCCCGGCTCGCCCATGCCCAGGAGGCCGCCCGCCGGCTGCGGGGGCTATTGGGTGAAGACGCCGAAGTAGGGTAAGGTAGCGGAGACAAAATCCCTGATTGGTGAGGAGGCGCATTGCCGAATCTGACGTCGCTGAAGCCGCTGCTCGTCATCGTCGTGTTTTACCTGCTGGCTTTCTGGCTGAGCCTGTCGTACTGGGCTTTCCGCGACGCCCGTGAGCGCTCGAACAGCGTGCTCTTCCATGTCTTTGCCACCGGGCTCTCCCTGGTGCTGCCGATCTTCGGCCTCTTCATCTACATGATCATCCGCCCGCCGCTGACGATGGCCGAGCGCCGCGCCCTGGAACTCGAGACCCAGGCACTGGCGGAGCCAGGTGGGCCGGCGCGCGAGCTGCGACCCTGTCCCAGCTGCGGCGAACCCATCGACTCGCAGTACGTCCTCTGCCCGCATTGCAAAACCCAGTTCAGTAAACTCTGCCCACGGTGCAACAAGCAGCTCAAGCTGGGATGGAGCGTCTGTCCCTACTGCGCCGAAGAAGTTCCCCTCCAGGGATCCGTCCCGACCCCTCGCATCGCGCGATAGCACAGGCGGCCTGAAGGCCGCTGACCTGCTAGAGAAATAATGCCACTCGCGGCACAGGCGCTGCTGCCTTTTTTCGCGCTGCTGGTCGCGGCGGCCATCGTGCGGTGGCGCCCTCGCCGCAACGTCAACGGCTGGATCGCGTCCGGCGCGACGGGGATTGCCGGGATCATCGCGCTCGTCGAGTTGCTGCGGCTCGCCCCTGGAGAGCACGTCGACGTTCCGTATCTGACGACCTTCCCCTATGCGGACCTGGCAGTCCGGCTCGATGGGCTCTCGCTGGCCTTCACCGCGGTCACCCTGATCACGGCGGCCGCGCTGATGCTGAGCCGACAGCAGGTGCGAGGTGATCGGCGCGATCCGTGGTTCGGCTGGCTCCTCACCAGCGCCGCGGCCTGCGCGGTCATCCTGGCCGACAACCTGCTCTTGCTGTTCATCGGCCTGCAGCTACTGACGCTGGCCTGGAGTGGAGCGCTGGACGAGACGGCGCGACGTCGGCGTGGGCTTCGTCTCAGCGTCCAGATTGCGGACATCGGGTTGTTGCTCGCCGCCGCCAGCGCCATCCAATCCGTCGGCACCAGCGCGTTTTCCGGAGTGCCGTCGGACACCTTCGGCCTGGCGACCTTCCTCCTCGTCCTCCTGCCAGTCGCGGTGCGGGTCGGCGCGCTTGCCTGGGTTTCCAGCGGACCGCAAGCCGCCGTGACCTTCGAGCCGGCCATCGCCTGGGTGGCGCCGGCCGGTTACCTCCTCCTGCGGCTGCTCGCGCTGATGGGCGGCCGGCTGCCGGATCGGCCAACCGCGGTCGCGTTGTTCGGCAGCGGCGCCCTGGTTGCGATCGGGTTCGCGGTGCTGGCCCTGGGCCGGCCGGCCGGCTTGCGCCTGGCGGCGCCGTTGCTCGCGGCCCAGGCGGCCCTCGCCCTCAGCCTGTCGACGGGCAGCGAACCGCTGATGACCGTGGCCAGCACCTGGTTGTGGCTCCTGCTCATCCCGCTCGCCGGGCTGGTCAGCATTCGGGTCGCCGGCCGATCCCTCGCCGAGACCCTGACGCTTTTGAACCTGGCCATGATTCCGGGCACGGTCGGATTCCTCGCCTTGTGGCTGGGGGGCCTGGCGCTGGCGGCCAGTGGGCTCCTCTTTGGCATGATTCCCGTCGCGCTGGCTGTGGTCCTGCTGGGGGTCGCGGCACTCAGCCGTGCCGCGGGCATCCGCTCCATCCAGCTGGACCCGGCCGGTATCTGGGCAGGTGCGCTCCTGGTCATCGCCGCCTTCCCCATGCTTGCCATGAACCCGATCGTGCTGCCCGCGGCCGCGACCGTCCGGCTCGTGCCCAGCGGAACCGTGTCGGCGAGCCTGCTCGGGATTGCGACGGGCTTTGGCGGCTGGCCGGCGTTGCTGGTGTCCGTTATGACCGCAGCCCTGCTGGGCCTCGCCGCCTGGCGGATCCGCGATCGGCTGCCGCTGCGCCGGGCTCGCGACGTCATCGGCTGGCGGATCGGCTGGCCGTCACGCCCACGGCTTCGCCCGCCGGCGATCCCCGCCTGGAGCCGATTCCTGGTGTGGGGGGCGTTCCTCGTGGTGGTGGCGTTCGCGATGGCCCGGCCGTGATCGTCTATTTTCCGTTCGTCCTCTTTGCCGCCGGACTGCTGATCGCGTACGGCAGCGCCGGCGTCCGGCGCCAGGTGGCCACGATTGCCATGTTGGCCGCCAGCGGCTGGTCGCTCGTGCTGCTGGTTGATCCGTCGACCGCGGCGTGGGCCATCGGTCCGATTGCGGCAACCCTGTTGTTGCCGCGCGCCGGTGAGCGGGTTCGGTCCAATTTTGAGGGGCTGACCCGGCGGGCCGTCACCCTCACGGTCGCGGTGCTGGTGGCGCTCTTCCTGGCCACCCGGTTGCCGGTTGGGGAGAACCCCATCCTGCTCAGCGTGGTGCCGTGGCTTATGGGTGCGCTTGGAGCTGCCTGGCTTACGAGCCCGACCGACGAACCGGAGCGCCTCCAGGGCCAGGCTCTCCTGGTCGCCGCCGCGGCGGTCCTCATCCTCGTCGCCGTGCCGGCCGGCCCGCTCACGGCCGGGGTTGCGGGAGCGATGGCACTGGTGCCGATTGCCGGTGAGCGAGGCCGGATCCCGGGACGGTTTCGGCCGGCGTTTAGCGGCGTGCTGATGCTGGTGGCCGCGGCGGCGGCGCTGGCGGCGGCAACCGGTCTGACCCTCAGGGCGGTCAACCTGGACGATCTGGCTTTCGACGCCGGCGGACCGGTGCTGCTCGCCAGCGCCATCGTGCTGGTCGCCGGATCCGCCGTGAGCGCAGTCGGCATCGAGTGGGCCGCGCTGCTGGCCGTCCTGGCACTGATCACGGCAGCACCCAGCCTGCGTTGGGCCGCACTCGCGGCGCTTGTCGCTGTCGCGACCGGACTGGAGCGGCATGCCGAGCGGCCAGCCTGGCTCGCGGTCGGGCTGCTGAGCCTAACCCCCGTGCTGCAGGCCCTGGCCTCGCCGGCGTGGAGTGCCCGAGTCCAGGCCGTGGCCGTGGCCGTCGGCCTGGTTCTGATGCTGTTCGCGGCCAGGGCGGGGATGCTGCGCGTGCTGACGCTGCCCGCGACCACGTTGCTCGTAATGCTGTTGCTGAGCTCGCTCAGCACCAGCAACCTGGTGCGGTTCCAGTGGGTTGCCGCCCTGGGCGCGGTGCTGCTGATCGCCCAGCCCCTGCTCAGCAGCCTGATTGGCGGGGGGCGCCCCGAGCTCATCCGCGACCGGCTGCTGGGTGGTCTGCTGCTCCTCGCGATCGGGGCGCGCGATTCGCTCGGGCTCGGTGATCTCGCGGTGGTCCTCCTTTTGATCGACCTCGCCATCGTCCGCGTCGATGGTCTGACACGGCCGGCGTCGGGCTGGAGCGGGCGGCTGATCCTCCTGGCGCGATCGAACTGGCCGCCATCGGCGACCTTCGCCGGGGCGACGCTGGCGGTGATCGGCGCGATCCAGGCCTCGCTGATGCTGGGCCTGCTGGCGGCCGGCATGCTCGCCGGTATGCAGCTCGCGCCATTGCTTGACCGGCCGGCGCTCGCGCCGGGACCCGAGCGACTCCGTTCCTCGCTGCGCTGGGTCGGCCCGATTCTCTCCATCGCCTGCGGCATCGCTCCGGCCCTGGTGCTCCGGATGCTCCGCCTCTGAGGCCGTGACGTCCCCACCGCGCAGCCTTGTGCTGGCCTCGTCATCCGCGCGACGCATCGACATCCTCCGCCGGGCCGGCGTACGGTTCCGCGCGATGACTCCCGGCATCGCGGAACACCCGCCCCGGCCACTCAGCCCGGTCCGCCTCGTTCGGTGGGCGGCCGAGGCCAAAGCCGAGGCGGTCGCCGGCCGGGCCCGCGGCGCCGTGGTGGTGGCGGCCGACACCGAGGTGGTGCTCGATGGACGTGTCTTCGGCAAGCCCAGGGATCGCCGCCAGGCTGCCGAGTTCCTTCGCGCCCTCTCCGGTCGGACGCACCTCGTCTACACCGCAATCCAGGTTATCGATGGGCGTTCGGGTTGCCGGGCCCAAGGAATTTCGCGCACGTACGTCACGATGCGTGAACTGTCAGCCTCGGTGATCTCGACCTACGTGCGGTCGGGTGAGGCGCAGGATAAGGCCGGTGCCTACGCTATACAGGGCGAAGGTCGCCGCCTGGTCACCTCGATCCGGGGGCCCTACGACAACGTCGTCGGGATGCCGATGCGCCTGCTGACACGGTTGCTGGGCGAATGCGGGATCCCGCTTCCGGCGAAGAATCCGGATGGGTTGCAGCACTACGTCACCACAACAACCAGGCTCGCGCCGGGCCGCTCGGCGATTCGGCCGGCTGGCCATTAGCCTGCTGCTGATCCTGCCGGCTGCACTGGGCGCGTGCGGTCCGAGCCCTGACTCGCGCCTGGTCATCACCCAGAGCAGCGATGCCCCCAGCGGCGCGGACCATAAGGGCCACCTCTCGCCTGGATCCTTTACCGGCATCACCCTTTCGATCCGCAACACGGGCGCCGGGCCCGCCCGCGGCGTAACCGTCGAAGATCTGCTCCCGGCCGGCTTTCACTACTACGAGCTGACCACCCTGGGTGGCAACGCGATCCGCACGGCCACCAGCGAGCCGGCGGCGCAAGGGAACCCGACCTGGGGGACCTGGACCATCCCGGCCGGTAACGGCAATACCGTGAGCGCCCTGGTCCTCAACTTCAAAGTGCAGGCTGCGGTCAAGCCCGGCGATTACGTCAACCAGGTCAAGCTCACAACCCTGACCGCGGCGGAGATCGACCAGGGCACCGCGGTCGGGCTGGTGGTGGAGCCGCGCCCGTCGCTCGTCCTCGCGGTGGCGGCCGCCACCGGACAGGTCACCACGGGTAGCCTGGCGACGTACGTGATCTCGGTGAGCAATGTCGGCTCCGCGGTGGCGAAGGGGGTCGCGATTTCGGTCAGCCTGGCCCCCGGGTTCCTCTACAACACGACAGGGGGCTACCAGGGCAACAGCATCCGGGTGGCCTCCGTCGACCCGCCGGCCAACAGCCTGCTTCCACTGTGGTCCTCATGGGATATCCCGGGGGCTGTCAACGGAGCGCCCGGGCTGTTGCGGCTGACGTTTGCGGCCCGGGTCCTGCCGGCGGTGGCGCCCGGCCTCTACAACCTTACGGCGGCGATCACCGGTGTCAAAGACATTCCGGCGCAAACCATCGGCAACACGGCTCCCGTAGCCGTGGGCAAAAGCACCAAGGTGCCGATCACGATGACCGTCGCACCAACGTCTCCCTACGCGCCGCAGAACGGAGCGGTGACATACGTGATCACTGTCGAGAACGACAGCACCGACGCGGCCCAGGCGGTGATCGTCACCGACACCCTGCCACAGGGCTTCAGCTTCAAGTCGACCAACGGCATCGTCATCAACGGGAAGAATGCCGGTTCGCGGCTCCAGCCGGCGGCTGGCTCGGCGACGCCCCAGTGGGGCCCGTTCATCATCCCGGCGGGCGGTTTCAACGGCGCGACCCTGGTGATCACCTTCACCGCGAACGTCAACGGGGCCTCGCTCGGGCCCCATCCCAACGTGGTCTCCGGAAACAGCAGCAACGCGCAAATCACGGGCGGTTCGGACCAATCGCCGGTGACCATCACGGCCAGCTGAGCCGTGTTTGGGACAATGAGCTCCAGTGTCTAGAACGCAGAAGGAGCTGAAGGCACTGCGCCAGCAGCAGCGGGAGGAAGCGGCGGCCCGCCAGCGAGCGCGCGATCGCCGCAGCCTGTACATCATCGGCGGGATCCTGGGCACGGCGGCGATCGCCATCCTGGTGGTCGCGCTGGCTCTGCAACACCAGGCGCAGCAGCAGAATGCCAACCGGCTGGCCTTCCAGACCGTCAGCGGCACTGTCGGGCAGGCCGTTCCCGACGAAGGCCCGGCGACGCACGTCGATCCCTCGACCACTCCGACCTACAAGTTCTACCCGCCCACCTCCGGGCCGCACTACAACGTCCAGGGATACGCGCCGGTGCCCTGGAAGACGATCGACACCCTGGTGGAGGGCCAGTTCGTGCACAACCTGGAGCACGGCGGCATCGCCATCCTCTACAACTGCCCGAGCGGCAATGACTGCACCACGCTCAAGAACCAGCTGCAGAACTATGTAACCAACCTGGCTCCGGCCGAGCCGCAGTTTGGCAAGGTGAAGATCGTGATGACCCCCTACACGAAGGGCATGCAGAAGAAGATCGCGCTGGTCGCCTGGCATTACGTCGATTTCCTCGACGTCTACGACCAGAACGAGATCACCCGCTTCTACGAGAACCACGTCGACCAGGGGCCGGAACAGATCGCGTGATAAACTACGGTGTCGCGCCCGCGGGCGCTTTAGTCATGTTTGCCATTGTTGCCACGAGCGGAAAGCAGTTCAAGGTGTCGGAAGGTGACCGCATCCTGGTCGACCGCGTGCCGGCCAATGTCGGTCAGACCGTGCGCCTGGACTCCGTTCTGATGGTGGGGGGCGACAACAAGCCGATGATCGGCACGCCCTTCGTTCCCGGGGCGGCGGTGGAGGCGACCGTGGTTGCCCACCGGGCGGGGGACAAGATCATCGTCTTCAAGTTCGAGGCGAGAAAGCGGCACCGGCGCAAGACCGGGCACCGGCAACAGCTTTCCGAGCTGCGCATCGGCGCGATTCAGGCGCCCGACGGCGCGAGCGCGTCCCGACCGGCTCGACCCGGCAGGCGCAAGGCCGCATCGGCCGCGGAAACGACCACGCAGGAGTAAGAGATGGCACACAAGAAAGGCGCAGGCAGCTCACGCAACGGACGCGACAGCGTCGGCCAGCGTCTGGGGATGAAGACGGGAGCCGGGCAGGCGGTCAACGCCGGCACCATCCTTCTTCGCCAGCGCGGGACGGCGATCTTTCCGGGGACCAACGTCGGCATGGGGCGTGACCACACCCTGTTTGCTCTCGTCGACGGCGTGGTCCGCTTTGAGCGGACCGGCCACGGACGCAAGAAGGTGTCCGTGCTCGCCGAAGCGGTCTAGCACGCCAGGCGCTCCGGTCATGCCGGGGCGAGTCCATGATGCGGCGAAGGCCACGCTGATGGGGCACCGCTGATGTTTATCGACCGGGCCAAGATCTTCGTCAAGGCGGGGGACGGTGGCGCCGGCGCGTTGAGCTTCCGGCGCGAGAAGTACGTGCCACGCGGCGGCCCCGACGGCGGTAACGGCGGTCGCGGCGGCAATGTCATTCTCGAGGTTTCCCGGCAGCTCAACTCGCTGCAGGATTACCGCTTCAAACATCATTTCGTCGCCGGCAGCGGTGGCCGCGGTGGCGGCAGCCGGCGCCATGGGAAAGACGCGGCCGACCTCTTCCTGCAGGTCCCACCGGGCACGCTCGTCAAGGACGAGGAGGGGACGACGATCGCGGACCTGGTCGGTGCCAATCAGCGGCTGGTCGTCGGGCGGGGAGGACGCGGCGGGCGGGGGAATGCCAGCTTCAAGACCTCCACCCGACAGACTCCGCGCTTCGCCGAGCTCGGTGAGCCAGGCGAGTCTCGCTGGCTGTGGTTGGAACTGAAGCTGATCGCGGACGCCGGTCTTATCGGCCTTCCCAATGCCGGCAAATCGACGCTCCTGTCGGCCGCCAGCGCGGCCAAGCCCAAGATTGGCGATTACCCGTTCACCACGCTGGAGCCGGTGCTGGGGGTGGTCGAGCTGGCGGAGGATGCCACCTTCGTCATGGCCGACCTGCCCGGCCTGATCGAGGGCGCCCATGCCGGGGCCGGGCTTGGCTTGGAGTTCCTCCGCCACGTGGACCGAACACGAGTGTTGATCCATGTCATCGACGCCTCGGCGGGGGACCAGCACAAGCTCTGGAACGATTACCAGCAGGTGCGCGTGGAATTGAAGAAATACAGTGCCTCGCTGGCCCGCCGTCCCCAGTTGATCGCCCTGAACAAGATGGACGCCGTCAGCGAGCCGTCCGAGGTGCTCGCATTCCGGCAGCGGCTCGTCAAGCTTCGCCGGCGGTCATTTCCTATCTCCGCCGCCACCGGCGATGCGGTCCAGGACCTGCTCTGGGCGACCTGGCGGATGCTCGAGCGGCGGAAGCGTGCGGCTCCCGAGCCGGTGCCTGCCCTCAAGGTCTACCGCGGGCCGAGCTCGGCCGAGCCCTTCACCATCGAGGTGATCGATGGCGGCTTTCGCGTCTCGGGAAACCAGCTGGAGCGCTTGCTCGCCATGACGGACATCACCAATCCGGACGGACTCGCACACTTCCAGCGGATGCTCGACCGCTGGGGGCTGAACGATGCGCTGGCGCGGCATGGTGCCCGCGGCGGGGAGATGGTGCGGATTTCCGACGCGGAGTTTCTCTACGATCCCGAGCGCTGACCCGGCACCCCGACCCTCCGCCGCACGGCGCGAGGGAGATGCCAAAGCCGCAACCATCGGCATTCTGGGCGGGACCTTCGACCCGGTGCACAACGGCCACCTCGCGGCCGCTCGCCAGCTGCGAGATGAGGTCGGCCTGGAGCAGGTCTGGTTGGTACCGAACGCGCATCCGCCCCACCGCAGCGCCGCTCCGGTGGCGAGTCCCGAGGACCGGATGCGGATGGTCGAGCTCGCGGTGGCGGAGCAACCGGGATTGCTCGCTTCGCGGATTGAAGTCGATCGGAACGGAATCTCCTACACCATCGATACGGTGCGCGAGCTCGCCAGGACTTTCCCGGCGCAGCGGTTCGAGCTGCTGCTCGGGTCCGACGCCGCGCTGCAGATCCGCGGATGGCACGAAGCGGACGCGCTGCTCAAGGAGGGAAGCTTTACGATCTTCAATCGACCCGACACCAGCATCGCCCTCTCCACCCTGCAGGAGCTTGGCTTCAGCCCGGCCCGCACTCGGCTGGTGCACCTCGACACGCCGGCCATCGCGGCTCACCAGGTTCGCGACCGACTGCGGCGTGGGGCATCGATCGATGACCTGGTGCCCGCCCAGGTGGCCGGCTACATCCGGGTCCATGGGCTCTACCAGGCCTGACGGCTGATCCCGGCCAACTGGGATAATGAGGGCGGTGACCCCCCTTCAGCTCAGCCGGCTCATTGCGGATGCGGCTGCAGACAAGAAGGCGCGGGGGATCGTCCGCCTGGACATCCGGCAGAAGACGTCGATCGCCGATTACTTCGTGATCTGCGAAGGGGACACCGACCGGCAGGTCCGCGCCATCACCGATTCGATCATCGAGGCGTCAAAGAGCAAAGGGGTGCGGCCCCTGCGCATCGCCGGATACGACGACGGATCCTGGGTTGTCCTCGATTACGCGAGTGTCATCGTGCACGTCTTTCTCCCGGGCGAGCGGTCGTACTACGACCTGGAGTCGCTCTGGAAGGGTCCGGCAAAGGCCGACGCGGCAGCCGGGAATGGCTCGAAGAAGACGCCTGCTAAAGAGCGGGCCCGACCCGCCAGGAAGCCGGCGGGACCGAGCCGACGGCGCATCCGCTCCGCCTGAGGGTCTTGTGCGTCGCGTCTAAGGCCGCGGGGCGAGCCTGTGGGATAATGGCGACCGTCGCAGCTACTTAGGGCGCGGCGCACGAACCATGGGCTCCAAAACTCCGGCTGCCCCGCCACATCCCCACGTCACTGTCGACGACGTGTGGCACGGTGCCCTACCCAGGGAGACCCAGATGGCCGCCGGTGCCGCCGGGATGCGGCGCGAAGTGGTCTGGTGCACCTCGCTGCGCGCGCGGCCGCCGGCCTTCATGCCACTGCGCGGCGGCGAGCTGCTGCTGATCGATCCCCAGGTGCTGACCGCGGTCGACGGCCGCCTCACGCTGGCCAGTTTGCTGGAGTCGCTCGCCGGCCAGGGGGTCGCCGGCGCCGCGGTCTGCGGGCGCGTATCCGTCGACGCGCGGCGGGTTGCGGACGCCCACGGCCTGCCGCTGCTCGCCCTCCCGGTGGGGCTCGCCCTCGACCAGGTTGAGCAGCAGGTGCTGCGCTACATCGTCGACCGGCGCGCGGAGCTGCACGAGCGGGCGCAGGACCTTCACCGCCAGCTCAGCGAGCTGGCCCTGGCCGGCCGCGGCCTGCCAGCGTTGCTCGCCCGACTCCATGACCTGACCGGAATCCCGGTGGTGCTCGAGCACGATGCCCGCGTCGACTACGTTGGCGCGGGCGGGCGGCTTCCGGTGGAGGTGGCCGCCGCGATCGCGGCGGAGCGGCCGGCGCTCGACGAGTGGCTGCGGGAGGTGCCACTCAGCGCCTTCGATCCTCCGGTGGCGCTGCGATCGCTCGTCGGCGGCCGGGCGCGCTTGATTGCCCCGATCCTCGTCCAGGGCAGCATCGCCGGATTTCTCTCCTTGCTCGGGTCAGATGGTGAGCTGGGCGAGATGCACCGGCTGGCTGTTGGACGGGCGGCACATGCCTGCGCCATCGAGCTGGTGCGGGCCAGGGCCGCGCGCGACGCACGCGACGAGGCCGAGGAAGAATTGCTCGATGCGTTGACGGCCGGCCGGCCGGGTTCGCATGAGGCGGCGCGCGAACGGGCCAGGCGCAAAGGGCTCGATGTCGAGGCCCCGTACCTGGTCATGGCCGCCGATGCGACGGACGCCGGGAAAGGGGCGAGGATCCGGGGCGCGTGGGAGCGACAGCTTGCCACGATGCGAGTCAGCGCCCTGGTTCGAGCGCGCGCGGCGATCACCGTTGCCCTCATCAGCCTGGCCGGGCGCCGGGCACCGGAACCGAAGTCGCTGATCGAGCAGCTGCACCGGGCGGCGCGCGCCGCCACGGGGACGGCGGTGGCGGTCGGATACGGTGCCGTCCGATCGGGGGTAACCGAGGTGGCGTCGGCAGCCCGCGAGGCAGAGCAGGCGCTGAGCATGGGCCGCCGCCTGTTCGGTGCCGACAGCGCGACCGCCTTTTCCGAACTGGGCCTGTACCGGTTGCTCTACGCGCTGCAGCCGCTGCCGGAGTTGCGCGACTTCAGGGACCAGGCGCTGGCGAGGCTACGCGCCAAAGATCGCGGCGGGGTGCTGTTGCAGACGCTGGGCGCCTATCTCGCGACCAACGGGAGCCCGACCGACGCCGCCGATCGCCTCCACCTGCACCGCAACACGGTGCTCTACCGGCTGGGCCGGCTCGAGGACCTGCTACAGGTCGACCTGCGCGACGCTGAAGTGCGGCTTGCACTGCACCTGGCGCTCAAGATTGGTGAGGTGCTCGAGGGGTAAGGGAGGAGTGCTTTCTTACTTCGGGTGGGTGCGGATGACGTCCGGGAAACCTGACGGTGCTGGCAGCGGGCCGACGATGGGCGGCGGGGCGGCGCCCAGCGCCGAAAGGACGGCAGCGGCGATCGCGGCGTGCCCCTGGTCGCCGGGGTGGAACCAATCAGTGCGGCCCAGGTAGCTCGATCCGCCGTCCTGGGCGTGAAACGCGTTCACCTGGTAGAAGCCGGTGAGGCTGACGAACGTTCCACCATGGCGCTCGCAGGTGTCCGCGATGATCGCGTCAATGGAGGTCGATGGCAGCCAGCTGCCGATGCACAGCACCCGGGTGTGCGGCCCGCTGACGGCGTTCACGATGGCGTCGTACTGGGCGGCAAAGGTGGCTGCCGGCGTGTAGAAGCCGACGTCGTTGGTGCCGAGCTCGATCGTGACCAGGGCCGGCTGCGCCGCCTGGACGGTGCTGAGCTGCTGGAGACCCCAGGCGGCTTTCGCCCCGCTGCGCGCCACCAGGTCGAGGTTCATGCCGAGCTTCTCGGCCACCAGCCCCGGGAAAGTATCGTCCGGCGCGGTCGCGAAGCGGCCGGCACTGATGCTGTCCCCCAGGGCGACATAGACCTTGCCCTGCAAGGCGGCGTGATCGGCATTGGCATGCACGCCGAGGACCTCGCTGGGCGCCATCGCCGGACCTTTTGCCGCCGGCTGACCGACCGCGAGGACCACGAGCAAAATCCACATGAGATATGTCACGACCCGCGGGGCACGCGACGGAATCGCCGTTGACCCCAACCTCCTGGGACTATTGTGCCAGCCACGCCGTTACGGCGCCCCCCGCGAACGCAAGACACGCGCTAAACCAGTCCTGACTCCAGGGTGGTGACCATCTCGGCGAGGGCCCGCACGGCCCAGTTTGGGCGGTCGGTCATGCCAAAGAGTTGCAATCGCGCTTCGGCCAGATGCTCGGTCGCCTGCCGCCGGCAGATCGCCAGCGCGCTCGACTGAGTGATGATGGCCCGCGCGGTCTCCATCTCCGCCGCGTTGAACCGGGCGTGGGTGAGCAGCGATCGCAGCACCCGCCGGTTGCCGGCCGCGCCGCCCTTGAGCGCCACCAGCGTCGGCAGCGTCTTCTTCCCATTCTTCAGGTCGCTGCCGAGCGGCTTTCCGGTTTGGCTGGCCGAGCCCCAGACGCCGAGGATGTCGTCGATCACCTGGAAGGCCAGGCCGAGGTGGTGGCCGAACCGGCCGGCTTTCTCGAGTGACGCGTCGCCCACGCCGGCGGCGATGCCGCCGAGCCGCGCGGCGCACTCGAACAGCGCCGCGGTTTTGAGTCCGATCATTTCCATGTACTCGTCGACCCCCACGTCGACTCGCTGCTCGAACTGCAGGTCCAGCACCTGGCCCCGGCAGAGCCCGAGCATGGTCTCGGAAAGGAGTGCCAGCGCGGGCCTGGTGCGATCCGCGTAGCGCGCCGGCAGCAGATCGACCACCGCCCGGGTAACCAGCGCCTCGAGCGCCGCCCCGGCATTGATCGCCTGGCCGGTGCCCCAGACCTTCCAGACGGAAGGCCGCCCGCGTCGGAGCTCATCGTGGTCCTGGACGTCGTCGAAGACGAGTGAGAAGTTGTGCACCAGCTCGACGGCGACCGCCGCCCAGAGCGCATCGGCATAACGGCGGCCGAAGGCCTCACAGGTGAGCAACGCCAGGTTCGCCCGAAGCCGCTTGCCCGGCCGGTCGCCGGACTTGCGCAGGCCGAGGTGATACTGGACCATCTCGGTGAGCAGCGCGCTCTGGCTGGAGCCGACCTGCTGCGAGAGGCGTCCCAGCTCGCGGTCGAGGGCTGCGTTCATGGCCTGCAGCCGGTCGGTGCGGCTGGCGAAGGGCTTGGTCTTCGCCATCAGTGAACTTCGATCGGCGGGCTGATTTTGAGCGCGGCGATGGTGGGCGCACCGGCGCAGAACATGGCGACCCGAAGCTGCCAGGCAAAACCGTCCAGCAGACGCCGGACCGGTTCCTCGCCTTCCGATGCCGCCGCCAGGACGGCGTGGGCAAAGCCGGTCAGATCCGCTCCCAGCCCGATCGCCTTGGCGGCGTCGAGCCCGTGCCGCAGACCACCGCTGGCGACCAACGGCAGCTGTGGCGCCGCTCGATGGGTGGCGACCAGCGCGTCCGCCGTGGGGATGCCCCATTCGGAGAAGGCGAGGGCCAGCTCGACCTCCTCGGGCCGCTCCCGGCGGAAAGCCTCGACCCGCGCAAAGCTGGTGCCTCCCAGGCCGGCGACATCGATGGCGGCCACGCCAGCCTGCGCCAGCTGGGTTGCTACCTGCCCGGAGATCCCGCAGCCGACCTCTTTGACGATCACCGGTACCGGCATTTCTTTGCAGAGCACGGCGATCTTCTCGATCAACCCTCGGAAGTTGTGGTCACCCTCTGGTTGAAGCGCTTCCTGCAGCGGGTTGAGGTGGAGCACGAGCGCATCGGCGCCGATCATCTCGATCGCCTCCAGGCACTGTTCCTTGCGCATCCCATAGTTCAGCTGGACCGCGCCCAGGTTGGCGAAGAGCAACACGTCCGGCGCCACGCCGCGCACCTGGTAGGTCGCCCGCAGATCTTTGTGCGTCAACCCGGCTCGCTGGGAGCCGACTCCGAACGCGATCCCGACGCTTTGCGCAACCAGTGCCAGCCGGCGGTTGATGTCACCCGCGGCATGAGCGCCGCCGGTCATGCTCGAAATCAGGAAGGGCAGCTTGAGCGGCTTCTTCAGGAAGCTGGTCGACGGATCGATAGCGTCCAGGTCCAGCTCGGGGAGCGCCTGATGCGTGAAGGCAAAGCGCTCGAAGCCCGCGCTACGGGTGGACTGGACGGAGGCCTCGAGGGAAAGCCGCAGGTGCTCGAGCTTGCGCTGGGCGATCCGCGAGACGGGATGCCCGTTCGCGTCCAGCGCCATCAGCTCGCCGCCGCTTCGGCCTCCGGCGTGCCCGGATGGTCGTCGTGCACGTCGGCCTCGAGGGCCTCCGGATTTTCCGCCTGGCGCTTGCGCATCATCTGGATGAAGTAGTCGACGATGATCGGGTCGAACTGCGTCCCCTTCCCGGCATCGAGCTGGGCGAGCGCGAACTCCGGCGTCCGGCGCTGCCGGTAGGGCCGTGTCGACGTCATCGCGTGGTAGGCGTCGCAGACCGAGACGATGCGGGCATGCAGCGGGATGTTCTGGCCTGCCAGCCCATCCGGATAGCCGCTGCCGTCGTACCACTCGTGATGGTGCAGCACGACGTTGAGGATCTGGCGGAACGCCTTGATCGGCTGCAGGATGCGCGCACCCAGGATCGGGTGCATCCGCATGATCAGCTTCTCGTCCTCGTCGAGCTTGCCTTCCTTGAGCAGCACCTTATCGACCACGCCGATCTTGCCCACGTCGTGCAGGATGGCGGCCAGCCGGAGCTGGTTCTTGTGCGCCGCCGACAGCTGGAGCATGTCGCCCAGGTCCTCGGCGAGCTTGGCGACCGACTGCGAGTGGCCGCTGGTGTAGGGGTCCTTGGCGTCGATCGAGGCCGCCAGCGCGTTGAGCGCCTCGAGGGTGGCCTCGCTGTTCGGCGAGAGCATGCCCTCGGCGAGCTCTTCCAGGTGGCTCGAGTTGGCGATCTGGCCGAGCCGCTTTTCCAGGGTGGCCACCATGCCGGGGCCGACGGTGTCGGCGCTGGCCAGCTGGGCGACTACCTCGCTGAGCACCGAGTCGAGGGCCGCCACGCTTTCCAGCTCGCAGGCGCCGCAGATGCAGTTACGGCCGCGCTTCTTCGCCATGTACATCGCCAGGTCGGCGCGGTTGAGCAGCTCGTCGCGGTTTTTGGCGTCGACCGGGTAGGTGGCCCAGCCGACCGACGCGGTGAGCGGCGCGAAAATCGTCTTGGGGTTGTACATGAAGACCTTGGCCAGGGTGTCGCAGATCTCCTGGGCCCGGATGGGCGCGGTCTGGATGTCGACGCCCGGCAAGATGGCGACGAACTCCTCGCCGCCGTAGCGGGTCACGGTATCCTCGCGCCGCATGGTCGACGAGATGGTGCGCGCCGCGGCCTTGAGCGCGACGTCACCGGCGGCGTGGCCGAAGCTGTCGTTGTAGACCTTGAAGCGGTCGAGGTCGATCATCATCACGGTGATCGATCCGCCGGTATCTTTGGTTTTCTCGAGCTCTTCGTCGAACCTCGTGTGGAAATACCGGTGGTTGGGCAAGCCGGTGACGGAGTCTGTCACCGACAACTTCTGCGCCTGGTCGAGGGCGTGGGCGTTGCGCATCGCAATGCCGGCGCGCTCGGCGTAGGTCAGCATCAGTTCCTGTTCGGTTTGGCGCAGCGGCTCGATGCGACTCTGAAAACCGATGATCATGTCCGCGATCGCCCGGGCGCCGTGGAAGACCGGGACCCGGTACCACAGCCCGGCCGGCAACGGCTTGTGGTTGTCGGGCAGCACCACGTTCGGATCGCTGATGGGAATCACCTGCTCGCCCATCGCCGGTGTGAGTGTCAGTCGGGCCGCGGTCATGTCGACGCCCGCGTGCTGCGCTTTGAGCTCGGGATTCCAGTCGACATACAGCGTGGAGGCGGGCGGCGCCGACTCGTCCTG
>VBHC01000042.1 GCA_005889535.1 Chloroflexota bacterium | reverse complement strand
CACGCAGCACATTACCGGGTGTGGGGGTGGGTGCCTGGCTTGCGGGCGAGCCGCACGAGACGATGGCAAGTGTGAAGACCCAGAGAAGGCTGGCCAATGCGCATCTCAGTCGGCTTCCGTGCCCTCTGCACGCCCGCAGCACCGCCATTCCGCCCCTCCGCCGCCAACCTAGTCCGCCGAACTCGATCCCAGTATGATCGCAGCGCCTTGAAGTCTACTCTGACTGCCCTTGGGCCCGTGCCGATTTGCCTGCGGCATCGCGGCGACGACGCGGGCGCCGCTTGAATGACCGACTGCCCATCCTGGCTGCGGCCAGATATCACCAGTACGGCCAAGCTTGAGAGGGCCGCGTTCCAAACATCTCGTTCCAGAGGACGTCGTGCCCGGTCAGCGTCGAGCGATTGAAGGCGTGCAGGAAGGCGGAGACGCCGACGCGTTTGACGCCGCGCGTCCCTATCAAGCCGACCGTATTGAGCCGATCTGAGGCATCGCGGTCGCGCAGATCCAGCCCCTTGAGGTGACCGTAGGTCGCGACATCGGCGCTGCTGAAGTAGACCCGCTCCAGCGTCGCCCAGGTGTAGATGCCCGTATACCAGGTATGACGGGGGGCCACGATATCCCAGGGATCGAGGACGCCTCGCAAGTAGGGATAGGTCGCCAGCGAGCCGCCGAAGACGTCCGACACGTTGGCGGTATGCCCACCATCCGACGCCGAGAAGAAGGCCTCGATGACGCGGCCGCCGTACATGAGCACCTGGCCGGCCGTCTGGTCGACCGCGGCATTCTGCGAGCCACTTTCGCTATCGACGCCCCGGTAAACCTGAAACTGGGTGGTGTCATCGACGTCGTAGAGCGCGGTGCTGCCCAGGTGGGTCAGCGCGTAACAGCGGGCGGCGACGATCTGGGCCTTGATCGCCTCGAGCGGCCAGCTGGACGGTACCTCGCCGAGCCCGCGCAGGTAATCCTCGATCGGGAGCACGTTGATGACGTAGAGCAGGCCGCCGCTTGGCTGACCCACGATCGTGCCCCGGTACTGGTGATAGCGTCCCGACGGCCCATAGACGGTCAGCCGCGTGGCGGCTGAGGTTGGCACCACCTTTTGCAGACCGCCGCTCAGAACCAGCGAGACCGCCTGGCCTGCCGCGAGGTTGGTGACCCGATTGCCAGCGATCAGCTGGGCCGGACCACTGGGAAGGACCCGATAGCTTGACGCTCCCCAGAGGACCGCGACGTGAATCGGCGCACTGCGGGTGTCAAGACTCGACCAGGTGGTGCCGGTGTAGAAATGCTGATCGATGAACCGATAGTTCAGCCCGGCGAGCGCCATCCCCTTGGCGCCCCACTGGCCGAGGCCAACGCCGTGACCCCAGCCGTGACCGCAGAACCGCACGGAGCCGGCCGGGGCTGCGGCAGGACAGTTCGCCGCATAGGAGGCGCCGGCGCCGCGGAGCGCCGCCTGCGCCGCTTCGGTTTCGTAGGCATCGAGGGCCTGTTGCAGCTTTCGGCTCTGGCTTTGCAGGCCGGCCAGTCGAATGATGGTCTGACGCCGCAGGCTGTCGAGCTGGTTGTCATAGCTGGCAACGGTTGCCACCTGGCCGGCGATCGCGTTGGCGCGCGCCTGTAACGTGTTGAGGAGGGGGGCAAGCTCCGCACGCGCCTGTGCCAGCAACTGCCGCTGCGCGTCGAGGGCATCGCGTTCGGCGCGGATCCTGCGGGCCAGCTGCAGCTCGCTGACCGAGATTTGCTGCAAGTAGATCGTGCGGTTCATCAGGTCGTCGAAACTGCGTGCCGAGAACACGAACTCGAGCCAGCGGATCCCGCCGAGCGCGTACAGCTTGCGGATGTCCGCCTGAAAGGCGGCCAAATGTTGCAGGTAGGCGAGCTGGTCGTGAGAGAACTGCAGCTGCGCCTCGGCCAGCTGCGCTTCGATCGCCTGCGCCTTGGCCGCAATCGGAGCCAGGTCGGCATTGCTCTGCGCCAGCTGCGCCTGGAGCGCCGCCAGTGTCTGCCGGAGCTCGCCCTGCTGGCCCTGCAGCGCACTCAACCGTTGCTGCTGGCGCGCCTGCTCCTGCTGGACCTTTGCCAGTCGATCTGCGAGCGTGCCAGGATCGTCCGCGCGCGCCGGCACCGCGGAAACCAGGAGCAGCAGCGCCGCAAGGGCGCCCGCTGCTTGACGAACTATTCCGGCGGCGCTCCCGCCGGGCCCGGCATACCGGGCTCGCGCCGTGGAGTGAAGGTCGTGCTGCTGAACGGCGGGGGTACGCCCTTCGGAGCCTTCTCCTTCTTTTTCTTCTTTACCTCGCGCTTCCCCTTGTCGCGTGACTTCGCCATGGTTCCTGCCTCCCAGACTTAGTCCGGCGAGCCGCTATTGTAGCCGCGATCCGCCAGGATGTCTATGCAGGCCACCATCGAATCGCCAATAGCGCGCAGGTCGTAGCCACCTTCGAGCGCCCACACCGATCGCCCGCGGCTGTATTCGGTGGCCCACGCCTTGATGAGGCCGGCCAGTGCCCGGTAGCCGTCGGTTGTCACCTCCATACCCCCCAGTGGATCGTCGCGGTGCGCATCGAAGCCGGCCGACACGAGGATGAGCTCAGGCCGAAAAGCCGCCAGCGCCGGACCGATCTTTTTCTCCCAGGCACTGAGTACGGTGCGATCGCCGCTGCCGGCCGCAAGCGGCACATTTACGACGTTGTCATGCCTCCCGCGCTCGGCGGCACTCCCCGTGCCCGGGTAGAACGGGTAGCGGTGGGTCGAGGCGTAGAAGATGTCGGCATCATTCTCGAAACTGTGCTGTGTTCCATTGCCGTGGTGGACGTCGATGTCCAGGACGGCGATTCGCCTAACGTTCCTGGCCCGCGCCGCCACGACCCCGATAGCCACGTTGTTGAGTAGGCAGAACCCCATGGCGCGCGCGTGTTCCGCGTGATGTCCTGGTGGACGCACGACGGCCAGCGCGTGCTGGGCTCGACCGTCGAGAACGCGATCGACCCCCTCGACGACGGCTCCCGCCGCGGTGCGCGCCGCCACCATCGAATCCGGCGTGATGTATGTATCGGGATCGAGATAGCCGCCGCCCGAGGCCGCAGCGCGATCGAGCATCGCGACGTATTGCGGGTCATGGACGCGATGCAGCAGCGCATCAGGTACCGAGGGAGCCGGCTCCGGTGTGAGGCCACGGTCGGCGGCGATCGCGTCCAGAATCGCCGTGACGCGCTCTGGACGTTCGGGATGCCCCTCGGCACGGTGCCGGGAATGGTCCGGGTTGGCGAGCAGGGCGATCACTCGATGGTGCGGGCGCGGAAACGCTCGATCTGCAAGGCGGCGAGGGGGTCGATGCCGGCCTTGTCACAGGCGGCGCGCAACTGTTGTTCTGGGGTCTCGATCTCGTCGATGCCCGGCAGCAACAGCGCCTGCCGTTCGCCGCAGCGGACGATGATGCCGTACAGCCTGGGATCAAGGGCGGCGATGTCGGTCACCGCCTCCGCCGGCTCCAGCAGCTGCACCTTGATCGATAGGTGGCGTACCTCGTCCAGCCGAACGGGTTCGAATCGCGGATCGCGAACCGCGGAGGCGATCGCGTACCGAATCAACTCGTGTGCCGCCGTCGCTTCCGTTGGCCGCAGGCTACCCACGCAGCCGCGCAGCTCACGGCCTTTCCGCAAGGTCACAAAGAGCGCGGACGGCTCTTGCAGGACGGCGGGAATCGGTTGCGGCGGTTCGATCAGCTGGCGTGAGCGAAGGTAGGTCTCGATCGCCCGGCGTCCAAGATCCTGGATGTCGACAGCGCCGGCCGTCGGCGCGAACGCGACCACCGGGTATCCAACGCCAAACGGCCCTTCATAGCTGAGGACCTTCGAAGCGAGGCCGGCCGCCCGCGCCGCACCAAGCAGGATGGCCAGCGGGCGCAGGCCGCACTCGCCTGCCTCCTCGATCAAGTCCGGATCCATACCTTCGATTCGTGTCCAGTCGTGATCGCGCAACGCATCGATCACGAGACGATCGAAAACCGGGCCTTCCGGACGAAAGCCGTATGGAGCGTCCGGCGTCAATCGATGCGACAGATCACCCGACGCCAGCAGAATCACCGACCGACCCAGCAGGCTCTGATGGAGCCAGGCGCCGAAATCGACGAAACGGGCGAGCGGCCAACCGCTGACACCGAGAAACACGAAGCGTTTGTTGGCGATGGTCCTGGGCAGTGAATAGAGCGGCACCACGACACCGTGATCGAGGTCGCTATCCTCGGCCCAGGTCAACGCGTAGCCGGCTCGCTGACCTTCCACGACGAGCGCCGTGACCAGCGCCGTATCGACGACCGCCTCGACCCGAACCTGCGGCGCCCGGAAGCGGGCAAGGTCTCCGGCGACCCGCGCGGCATGCCGCACCGGCAACGACGTCATGCTCGACGGACTGTGCGGGGAAATCACGACCGCGACATCGGCACGATGGCCCGCCAGCATGACATCGAGCTCGCGCATGGCTTCCGCCGTCGCGCGCACGTGTTGCGACTCGAGGCCGCCGACCTCCGTCAGCAGGATCGGCGGATGCGCGCACAGCGCGCCGGCGACGATCCCGGGCACGCGCTAGCCTCGCGTCGTCGCGGGCTCCGGTCGCAGCGCGTTGATGGCGTCGCGATAGCGCAGCGCTGCCGCCCGCGCCGAATCCGCGTAGTCGGTGCCGGCCGACGCAAACAGAATGCCACGCGACATCGGCACGATCGCGCCCCGCCCATCGGAACGCAACGCCGCCCGCACCGCGACGCCCAGGTCGGCTCCCTGGGCGCCGACCCCGGGTACCAGCAGCAGCCGGCCGCCCGCAATCTGGCGAACATCGCGCAGCTCGGCCGGCGCGGTAGCGCCAACCACGAAGC
>VBHC01000041.1:6233-9994 GCA_005889535.1 Chloroflexota bacterium | reverse complement strand
GTCATCGGATGACCGGTTCCGTAGGCAGGCTGGACGCCGCCAGGATCATGAAACGCCTCGGGGATTCCTGTTGTTTGCAGCCAGACGACGCGGATTCCCAGGGGGCCGAGTTCGCACGCCCACTGGCGGCAGAGGCTTTCCATGGCGTCGAATGCGACTCCAGTGCCACCAATCTCGGGGATGGCCTGGCGCGCTGTCGTGGCAGTTATCGTCATGATGACGCCCGATCGGCGGGTGGCCATCCGCCGCGCGGCGGCTCGCGAGGTCAGGAATTGCGATCTCACCGCAGTCGTAATCGGCCTCGCAAAGTCTTCGAAGGGCATTTCGAGCAGCGGGCTGCCGTGGACATCTCCATGACTGATCGCGTTGAAGGAGATATCCAAGCCACCCACCTTTCGGGTGATGGTTGCGGCGTGTTCTTCCACCTTGCCTTCGTCCAGCGCATCGACCTCGGTCACCTCTGCGATGCCGCCCAGGGCTGAGATTTCGCTGGCGACCTTGTCGAGTGTGGCACGAGTTCTACCCGCCAAGAAGACGCGGGCTCCTTCGCGAGCGAAAGCGCCGGCGACCGCCGCGCCGATTGCACCGCCCGCCCCATAGACCACAGCGTTCTTGTTCTCGAGAAGCACTTCATCCCTCCGGGTTAATCATGATTGACTGAGACAGGACAACGGATCGGTTCCCTGTCAGGAGGTCAACCGTATCAAGGATTACCTCCAGGGCCTCTCCCCGCAGCCGCTTGGCTTGGCGGGTCAATGGACTACGCCCGGCACAATGAGTGGGTGAGTGCACTGCGTCGTAACGCGCTCCGATTCGTCCTCATCGTCGGCACCGCCAACCTCTTCGCCGATCTCACCTACGAGGGTGCGCGCAGCGTCAACGGGCAGTTCCTGGCCACGCTCGGAGCCAGCGCAGCAGTCGTCGGCTTCACCGCGGGATTCGGCGAACTTCTCGGATACGGTCTGCGATCGATCGCTGGCCTAGTCGCTGATCGCACGGGTCGCTACTGGTTGGCGGCCATCGCGGGGTACATCATCAACATGGCAGCGGTGCCGGCACTGGCGCTGGCGGGAAACTGGCAGCTCGCTGCCGTTCTCATCATTACTGAGCGCACTGGTCGCGCAATTCGCAAACCGGCAATGGCTACCATGCTCTCCCACGCCGGCCAGCGGATCGGTCATGGATGGGTGTTTGGTCTTAACGAGGCGCTGGATCAGGCCGGAGCAACCATCGGGCCTCTCATGATGGCGCTCGTGCTCTTCTTGCGTGGCGGATACCGCCAAGGATATGCCGTTCTCGTCATTCCGGCAGTAATCACCGTCGGCACGATCGTCGCCGCTCGACACTTCTTCCCTCAGCCGCGAGACCTGGAGGCCGGTCATCCGCTGGAAGGCCGAGGCCTGAGTAGGCGGTACTGGCTCTACCTGGTCGCAGCAGGATGCATCGGCGCTGGCTTCGCGGACTTCGCGCTGATCGGCTATCACTTCGAGAAGACGCACGTCGTCGCACAGACCCTCATCCCGCTGTATTACGCGGTCGCCATGGGTGTTGGCGCGATAGGCGCACTGATCCTCGGGCGGCTCTTTGACATCAATCAAGCGAGGACCATATTCGGTGCCGTCATCGTCGCCGCGCTTTTCGCGCCGTTGGTCTTTCTCGGCGGATCGGCCGCGGCACTTCTTGGAATGATCCTCTGGGGGATCGGCATGGCGCTTACCGAATCGGTCCTACTGTCCCTTGTGGCCGGCATCGTCGAGCCGGCACGGCGGGCGACCGCATTCGGCCTCTTCGACACCGGATTTGGCGTGGCGTGGTTCGCTGGCAGCGCCCTGATGGGCATTCTCTATCAGATCTCGATCCCCAGCCTGGTCATTTTCTCGGTGCTCGCCCAGCTCATGGCATTAGTTTTCTTTGCACTCGCCGGTTTTGGCCCCGGCGGAAAGGCCGATAGCGCGCCAGATGCCTGATCGTCATCACACCGCCGGCGGTGTGGTCGGGCCGATTCTCTTTGTTGCCGCGTTCGTCGTCGAGGGCGCGACACGTCCCGGCTACCATGCCTGGCGCCACGTCGTGAGCCAGTGATTCAGACTTTGCTCCCTAGATTCACTGTTACAGAGAGCCGGAACTCGCCAGCTGGGCTTGTCGCCAGTTCGTACGCGCGGGCGCGACGGTCACCGTTTGCCTCATTGACAAAGAGAAATCTCCGAGACTACTTTAAGTAAGCAGGTCGTCGGTACTCGATAGTCCGCTGTGTTCAATGGACTGGAGGCAGCCGGCTTCGCGGCAAGGGGAATCAGTGAGAGCCATCCGGGTTCGCATCTGCGCGTACACAGGAGGGATCGAGAGATGTCCGGGTCGAATCAGCCGGCGGGGATCGTTCGCGCGTTCCAACTGATCGGTAGCCGACTTCGACCCGGTAGCCGCGCGGCTCGGCTGAGCGTTGCACTCCTCTCCGGCCTGGCGCTCATGCCCGCGCTCGGCTTGACGCCTCGGGCAGCGCCGGGTCAACCCTCTACGCCAGCTCGGGCAGTGGCGTCGACACAGACTTCGATGCACGACAAAGCGGCCGCTCGGCAGGGCTATGGCCAGTTGCCGCTTTCCTTCGTTCCAAACTCGGGCCAAATGGATCGCAGCGTTCGCTATGCGGCCCAGGGTTCCGGCTACACCTTTGCCTTCGCGCCCACCGGGGCGCGGCTTTCGTTCGTGACCCAAAAGCAGGGCGACGCTGTTGATTTGACGTTTGCCGGCGCCAGCCGAAGCGCCATGCTCGAGGCGCGACAAGAAAGCCCCGGGAAAGTCAACTACCTGGTCGGCACCGATCCGGCCGGCTGGCGGACGGATCTGCCCACGTATCAAGAGCTGGTCTACCGAGACCTGTGGCCGGGCATCGACCTGGCCTTCGAGGGCAAAGGGGGGTCGCTCACCTACGAGCTCATGGTCCAGCCGGGTGCCCGGATCGCCGATATCGGCTTCCTGTACGCGGGCGCCAGGGGCATCTCGGTCGATCGGGACGGCAACCTTCTGATTCGGACCAGCCTCGGCACCTTAACCGATCAGCGGCCTGACACTTACCAGCAGATCGCGGGCCGGAAGGTCTCCGTTCCCAGTCGCTTCGTTGTCGATGGCGGCAGCCGATATGGGTTCAAGGTTGGCGACTACGATGCCGGCCAGCCGCTCGTTATCGATCCGGGTCTCGTCTACTCCAGCTTCCTCGGGGGCAGCGACTTCGAGCAGGCGCAGGCAATCGCCATAGACACTACGGGAAGCGCCTACGTGACCGGCTTCACGGGCTCGACCAATTTCCCAATCGTTCGCAACCCCGGCGCGGCACAGCCGAGCTACGGCGGTGGCTACGACGCCTTCGTGACGAAGGTGAACCCCACCGGCACCAGCTTTCTCTACTCCACCTACCTGGGCGGAAGCGCCTTCGATGAGGGCTATGGGATCGCCGTCGATTCGGCCGGCGATGCGTACGTGGCGGGGACGACCGCGTCAACGAACTTCCCGACCACACCGGGCGCCTTCCAGACGGTCCCCATGAGCCAAGATGCCTTCGTGACGAAGCTCAATCCGACCGGTACCACGATGCTGTACTCCACCCGCCTGGGTGGAAACGGTGGCGAACAAGCCTTCGCGATCGCGATCGACGCGACGGGCAGTGCCTACGTCACCGGCACCACGTGCTTCTCACTCAACTTCCCGACCACGCCCGGCGCATACCAGACGACCCGCATCGGCAGCTGCGACGTCTTCGTGGCGAA
>VBHC01000041.1:0-6178 GCA_005889535.1 Chloroflexota bacterium | reverse complement strand
CATCGCCGGCCTTGCGGCGACGAGCTTTCCAACCACGCTCGGCGCGCCGCAAACAACCTATGGCGGTGGCAACTCCGACGCATTCGTCACCAAGCTGAATGCCACCGGCTCTGCCCTGCTCTACTCCACCTACCTGGGCGGCACTAGTGCCGACCAGGCCCAGGGCATTGCCATCGATGCCACAGGCAACGCGTATCTCTGCGGCTTTACCACCTCGACGAACTTCCCGACCACCGCTGGCGCCGCCCAGACCACCTATGGCGGCGGGTCGCACGACGCCTTTATGACCAAGGTCAACGCCGCCGGGTCAGCGCCGTTCGCCTATTCCACGTATCTCGGTGGAAGCGCCGACGACGAAGGCTTCGGCATCAGCGTGGACACGGCGGGCAATGCCACCTCCGCCGGCTTCACCTACTCAGCCAACTTCCCGACGACGCCGGGGGCATACCAAACAACTCGCCAGGGCCCAACCGACGCATTCGTAACGAAGCTCAACGCCACCGGCACGGCTCGCCTGTATTCGACGTATCTTGGTGGAACCAGCTACGAGTTCGGTTTTGCGGTCGCTGTCGACCCAACCGGCACCTATGTCACCGGCGGGACCTATTCGGCGAACTTCCCGATCGTCCCCAACCCCGGCGCGGCCCAGTCGACCTATGCCGGCAATGGCGATGCGTTCATCACCAAGCTGATTACGGTCGGCTCCCCGACCACGGTGGTTCTGATGCCGCTGACGGCGATCAACCAGGTCGGCACCTCGCATACGGTGACCGCCACCGTGCGGGACGCTGCGCTGCAGCCGGTGCCGGGGGTGACCGTACGCTTCACCGTGACCGGCGCGAATCCGACCAGCGGTTCGAGCGTCACCAACACGGCCGGCCAGGCGACCTTCACCTATATCGGGACGGTCGCGGGTCTCGACACAATCAGCGCCTATGCGGATACCAACAACAACGGCACCCAGGACACGGGTGAGCCGATGGCGCTCCCGGTCACCAAGCTCTGGACTCCCGGACCGCCCGTAACCCTCACCCTTATGCCGACAACGGCGGTCAATCCCGTCGGCACCCAGCATTGTCTGACCGCCACCGGCGACGAGCTTTCCAACCACGCTCGGCGCGCCGCAAACAACCTATGGCGGTGGCAACTCCGACGCATTCGTCACCAAGCTGAATGCCACCGGCTCTGCCCTGCTCTACTCCACCTACCTGGGCGGCACTAGTGCCGACCAGGCCCAGGGCATTGCCTCAAGGCCTTTGCAGACACGAACGGCAACGGGGTGCAGGACCTGACGGCGATTCCACCCGAGCCATCGGCGGTAGCCACCAAGTTCTGGATTCCGCCGGCCAGCTCTGGCACCTGCAAGATCACCTCGTCCGGCTCGATCACCGCCATCAACGGCGACCGGGGCACGTTCAACGGCGAGGTGCATGTCGCCAATGGACTGGCTTCCGGACACGAGTCGTACCAGGACCGCGGACCGCTCGAACCGGAACAAGTCGATTCCACCTCACTACTGGCAGTGGTCTGCCCGACTCCAGCGGCCCCGACCGCGATGATCTACGGCCATGCCACCGTTGATGGAACGGGCGACTTCATCTTCCTAATCACGGTGACGGATGGCGGCAATGGGGGCAAGAACGATAGCTATGGGATCATCGTTAGCGACGGATATATATCGGGACAGGAGCCCCTGCAGAGCGGCAACGTCAACATCCGCTAGCGCCTAGCGCTTAGATCCACGACGGCAGGCCGCGTTGGCGAGGACAGGCGGCTGCTGCCGATCATGCGAGGAGAACCAGCATGCAGGTCACGAGGAACCGCATCGAGACGATGGCAGGCAGGAGCGAGTGGTTCACGGGCGCGGTCTATATCGACGCCGTCGCTGCTCCGTCAAATGTCTCGCGCCTGAACGCCAGCAGCGTCCATTTCACGCCCGGCGCGCGAACAGCCTGGCATACGCATCCGAACGGGCAGACCATCTACGTCACCGAGGGCGTCGGTCGCGCGCGACGTCGCGGCGGACCAATCGAGATAATCGGCCCCGGCGATCGCGTGTTCTTCGAGCCGGGCGAGGATCACTGGCACGGCGCTGCCCCGGATCGCTTTATGACGCACCTCTCAATGGTGGAAGTCGACGACCAAGGCAACAGCGCGACGTGGGGCGCTCATGTCAGCGACGAGGAGTACGCGGCGGCGCCCAAGCCGGAGGGTGCCTAGCCATGCGTGCTGCAGCCTTTCTCGGACCCCACCACATCGAGGTCGCTGACCGGCCCGATCCCACGGTTGCGGCGCCCACCGATGCGGTCGTCAGGGTTGTGCTGGGGTGCGTCTGTGGCTCCGACCTCTGGTATTACCGGGGCGAGTCCCCCCATGCACTTGGTCCAATCGGTCACGAGTTCATTGGCGTGGTCGAGCAGGTCGGCCCAGAGGTGCGTGGCATCGGTACGGGCGATCTCGTGATCGCCCCGTTGACCTACAGCGATGGAACGTGCGTCCATTGCCAGGCGGGATGGACGTCGAACTGCGCCAACGGTGGCTCATTTGGGAATCACGGAATCGACGGAGGCCAGGGCGAGTCGGTGCGCGTCCCCTTCGCCGACGGCACACTGGTCCGCGTCCCCGGCTCCGGTCATTCGGATGAAACCATGGGATCGCTGCTGACGCTGTCGGACGTGATGTGCACTGGCCATCACGCCGCTATGAGCGCGGGGGTCAAGCCGGGAAGCGTGGTCGCCGTTGTCGGCGACGGCGCCGTCGGGCTGTGTGCCATCATCGCCGCCTGCCGTCTTGGCGCGGCCCGGATCATCGCGCTCAGTCGCAATCCGGCGCGTCAGCAACTGGCCCGCTCATTCGGTGCTACCGACATCGTCGCCGAGCGCGGTGAAGCGGCGATCGAGGCGATCAAGGAGATGACGGATGGGATCGGGGTCGATGCCGCAGTTGAATGCGTCGGCACCGGGGAATCGATGGCAACCGCGTTCGCCATTGCGCGAATCGGCTCGATCGTTGGCGCTGTCGGTGCCCCTCATGGAGTCGAGGTGCCGATCGACACCGTGATCTTCCGCAACATCGGATTGCGCGGCGGCGTCGCACCAGTGCGCAGATACATCCCCGAGCTCCTCGATGACGTGGTCGAAGGCCGGATCAACCCTGGACGCGTCTTCGACTTCGAGACCGACCTGGATGGCATCGGGGAGGCCTACGCTGCCATGGACGAACGCCGCGCGATCAAGTCACTCTTACGGATCGGAGCAAAGGAGGTCTAGCTATGAACACGTGGACGAGGGATGAGCTCCCCAAGGTTGCAGGCGCAGAAGAGCTGGAGATCGCGTCATTCCGGCCCGACGGCACACTGCGAAAACCAGTGACCATCTGGGTGGTCCGCGACGGCGACAACCTCTACGTCCGATCCGTTAAGGGGCCGATGGGCGGTTGGTTTCGTGGCGCGCAGGAGAAGCACGAAGGCCGCATCCGGGCCGGCGGCGTCGAGAAGGACGTCACGTTCATGGACGCCGACCACGACATCGACGACCAGGTCGACGCTGCTTACCGGACCAAATACCAGCGCTATGCCGGAAGCATTCTCAACAGTGTGCTGACCCCTCAGGCGCGATCCACGACGATCAAACTCGTGCCGCGCTCGACAGGCTCATAGCACGCAGTTTCCATCGAACACAGGAGGCGCACAACCATGAAGACCGATTGGACAACCGAGGTGAAGGGCGCCGGCCAGTACGCCGAGGTCAACGGGATCAGGCTCTACTACGAGACCCACGGGGCCGGGCGCCCGCTGATCTTGCTGCACGGTGGACTGGGGTCAGGCGAGATGTTCGGGCCCGTTCTTCCAGTTCTCGCAGAGCGCCATCAGGTCGTCGCCGTCGACCTGCAAGGACACGGGCGTACCGCTGACATCGATCGACCGATCGACGCCGGATTGATGGCCGGCGACATCGCCGCCTTGATCGACCACCTCGAGCTGGCTGGCCCGGACGTGGTGGGTTACTCCCTCGGTGGTGGCGTCGCGTGGCAAACCGCGTTCAAGTACCCGAAGAAGATCCGGCGGCTGGTCGCCGTCTCAGCGAACATCCGGGCCGACGCGATCTATCCGGAGATGCGGGCCCAGCAAGGCCAGGTGAATGCGGCCGCCGCCGAGTTCATGAAAGCCACGCCGATGTACCAGCTGTACCAACGGGTCGCGCCCCGCCCCGAGGACTTCCCTCGGTTACTGACCAAGATCGGCGAATCGATGTCGAAGGGCTACGACTTCACTGAAGAGGTCCGTGGACTCCAGGTGCCGACGCTCGTCGTCGCTGCGGATGCCGACATGGCGCCGCCGAGCCACTATGTCGAGGTATTCAAACTGCTCGGTGGCGGCCTCAGGGACGGCGGCTGGACGGACGAGGGCCGGCCAACGGGCGGGCACGCGCTCGCGATCCTGCCGGGCCTCACCCACTACAACATCTTTAGCTCGCCACTATTCGCCGCGGCTACGCTCGCCTTTCTCGAATAGCAGCCCATCTGAATGAGAGACATCGCTTTCTGTAGCGGTGCTACCTGAGAACCGCGCAGACTACGCGGCGCTCTCTGTACTCGCCCAGACGAACCATTGCCGGATAAGGGCGCGAAGGCCGTCGGCATCGAATGCAATTGCATATTCCAGGTTGGGCATGCGGTACGAGAGGCGAACGTGCCCTGGATCCGGGCCGACGGCGACAAACACGGTGTCCCCTTGCCGAGTCAGCGCTTCCAGAATCCTTCTTTCTCCAGTGGTGAAGTCGGCCAGATCAGTCGCCCGCTTGAGGTAGAGAAAGCGTCCATTCAGCTGCAAGACGCCTACCGAGGTAACGACCAGATCGTCGGCGCTCTCCGCGACAAGGAATTTCTCGTCCTGCAGCCAATCGAACCAGCCCGATTGCTCTGCGTGCGTTTCGGCCATCTCCTTAGTCATAACGGCGCAGGCCTTTGGGCTCCTTCGGGATACTAGTGACCTATGAGTGATGGCCTGATGCGGTACCTGTACAGCCGCAAGAACATCGTCGGCTCCCTGCTAGCCCTGGTAGGGCTTGGCCTGTCTTTCACCGGGATGATCGGAGCCGTCTGGCCGGTGATCGTGGCAGGGCTCTACCTGATCGGGGCGCTTGTCACGCCGGGTAACAAGAAGATCGACCTGAGCGCGGGCTTTGACCCAAAGGACGTGGAGCATGCGCTCGATACCCAGGTCCGCATCATCACCGGCAAAGTTCCGCCGGAGGTGATGGCCAAGGTGCTGAAGATCCGGCAAATCATCATCGGAATTCTCCCCCGCTCCGGAAATCTCGGACCAGGGTCGCCCGAGCTGTTCGTCCTCGAGCGCACCGCCACCAACTACCTTCCCACTTCGCTCGAGGCCTACCTCAGCCTGCCGAGGGCATATGCAACGTTGCATCCAGTGCAGGAGGGCAAGACGCCCAAAGAGATCCTCTTGGATCAGCTGACGCTGCTGGAGAGCAAAATGAATGAGGTCGCCGACGACGTCCACCGTCGCGACTCGGACCGCCTGCTGTCCAATGGGCGATTCCTGGAGGAGCGGTTCGGCCGGTCGCCGCTGCCGCTCAAACCGCCCCCTTCCAGCGAGGAGTAGGACGGGGCCGGGCCCTCCATCGGGCCCGGCCCCCGTCAACTAGCGGTCGGATGCCGGCTTATCGGTCGCGGCCACGGGCTCGGTCTCGGTTTGGACGGCACCGTTCCGGCGCTTCCCGTTCTTCCCGGCCAGCAGCTGGCGGGCGAGATCGAGACCGGTCGCTCCCTGGCTGAGAGCTTGCGCGAGGGTCTCGGATAGGCCTTTCGCGCCGTTGAGCACGATGAGCTGGTCGATTCCGCCAAACGGCTTGGCCGCCGCCTCTACGATCTCGGGCCAGCGCTCCGCGAGCTGTTGCCCGATAACAGCATCCTGGTTCTCGGCGAGGGCATCGGCCCGCGCCTTGATGGCCTCGGCCTCCGCCATTCCCCGGGCACGAACCGCCTCTCCCTCGGCCATCCCCTTTGCGCGAGTGGCATCGGCTTCGGCCAGTCCGACCATCCTTGTCTGTTCGGAATGGGCGGTCGCTTCGAGCCTCACGCGCTCGGCATCGGCCGCGGCGATCGTCTTCGTCTTGCCGGCGTCGGCGGCAGCGCCGAGTTCGACCTCCCGCGCGCG
>VBHC01000102.1 GCA_005889535.1 Chloroflexota bacterium | reverse complement strand
CCGACGTCGGAGCGGCCCGAGCGTCTCTTCCACGAGTGCGCGTAGTCCGGCTTCGCGACGGCTGAGGATGGTATCGAGAATCGGAAGTTGCTGTCGGTCGATGCCGGCTCGCGGTGTCCAGGGCGCCGACCGTCCGTAAAAGGCGAAGAGTTCTTGCACGAATCGGCCGATGCGATCCTCAGGACGAGTTAGGCCGGCCAGGATTCCGACTCCGGGAGGCCTGACGCGGAGCGCGTTCTCGGAGGTGCATGCCGGGACCAGCTGATCGAGGCCGGGAAAATGGCGGTATACCGTGCCGAGCGCCACGTCAGCCCGCTTGGCAATGTCGGGCCAGCTCGTGCCGAGGATGCCTTTTTCGGCATGAAGAGCGATCGCGGCGTCCACGATCCGCCGGCGAGTCTCGGCATTCGCGGCGGCGCGACGCGTCATCCGGTAGGCCCGTGGTGCCATAGTTAATTGGATGCAACATACATCCAATATGTGGACCTGTCAAGCGGCCGGAGGCGGACCAAAAGCTTAGACTCAGCGACGTCGTTCGCCATCGAACGTTCGATTGGCAGGCGCGCCGGAGCGTATCGGCGGAGGGGGGTCGGTTTTTTGTAGAGGAGGTTGGAGATGGCTGAAGGGACCGCGATTCGCAAGCAGGGCGTCCGTAAGAACCTAAAGTCGCCCGATGAAACGCGCAGATTTGACAAGGGCAAGATCGACATCGCTAACGTTGGGGAGGCCGTGATCGGCAGGTTCGAGCTGCAGCCAGGCTGGCGCTGGTCTGAGTCTGTGAAACCGCTAGTCGGGACCGATTTGTGCCAGCAGACGCATGTCGGCTATGTTGTTTCCGGCCGGTTAAAAACGAAACTCGAGGACGGCACGGAGGATGAGGCTGGTCCGGGCGATGCCATCTTCACCCCAGCTGGACACGATGCCTGGGTGGTGGGTGCCGAACCTGTCATCATGCTCGACTTCAAGGGCGCAGCGACGTACGCCAAGAAGTAACGAAGCTCTAAACCAGTGGAATGGCCCCTGCCTCTGCGCAGGGGCCGTTCTGCCTTACGCCGGACGATCGCAGACATGAATTGGTGTTGTGTCCGGTCTGTCGCCGCGTCTCGATGCCCTGCATTATCTCTGCGGCCTCTCTGCTCCCCATTGCACTGCTTTATGAACGCAACATTCGACGTGGCCATGATTTTGTTCGGGCCGACCCTCGTGAGGACGGTGCGATGGCTGGGCTTTATGTCATATGGTGCAGGGATCGTCGGTTTCATCGGCCTTGGGATGTTCCTGAACCGAACCGCCGGCGTGCCGCACGTGCCGGTCGGTTTGGCCGAGCGGATTGCCGACTATCCCGGCGCCGCCATGGTGCTCGGACGCGCGGCCTGAGTCCAAGGGATTGTTCTGGATGGCGACCCCGAGCGGAGTCCGGGGCGCAAATACCACCAGTCCTGATCAATACGAAGCGTTGCCAAGTCGCTGCCGGCGAGGCCATGATGTGATCGTGCCGGGCCGGAACGCGATTTGCATCGCGGCAGCAGTCATCTTGACGGCCTGCGGCGCCCATGCACAGAGCCCGAATCCGCAACAGGTGAGGCTCGCGATGTCCCTTTCTCCCGGGACGACCTACCGGTATACCGTTCATACCTCTGGGTCAATGAAGAGCGCGCAGCCGGGCATGGCCATGACGATGGCCATGGACATCTCGATGCGCCAGACCTATCAAGTACTGTCCGTCGATCCAGCAGGCGTCGCCACAGTAAAGGTCACAGTTGACCAGCTCGCTGGAAAGCTTGGAGCAACCTCGTTGCCAATCCCTGGCACTATTCCAGCGTTCACTGTGCAGATCGCCAAGGACGGTACGGTGAATGGCCTTGGGGCGGACCAGCTCGGCTCCATGCAAGCCGGCCTTCCGTTTGCCAATCCCGGACCTCTGGGAGGAATCGTTCCCGTTCTTCCTGCCGGCCCGGTCAAGCCCGGGGATCACTGGACGAAGGAGACGAATATCCCGGGTCCTACGGGTGGGTCGGCCGGACAGATTACCTGGGACAACCAACTGCTTCGCTTCGATTCGGTTAACGGCGAACGCGTCGCCGTGATCGAAAGCCGCTTCAAGGCACCGATGGACACGACCATCGACGCCAGGAAACTAGCCCAGGCCGAGGCGAGTGCGAGCCCGCCACCTGGAATGCCTACGCCGCCGCCGGGCTTCAGTCCGCCGCCCGGCGCTTCGGGCTTCTCGTTACCGCCGGGCTTCAATCCCGTGGTTCACCTGCAAGGCACAACGACCGGCTCGATTACGAGCTGGGTCGAGGTTTCGACTGGGCGCCTGGTGAAGGCCTCGGGCACATCCAGCTCCACGATATCCGAATCAGTTCAAGGCGTACCATCTCCCGCGGCAGGCGCCTTTGGTCTGGGCGCCGGCGATTCCCAGATGGCCGAAACGCAGTCGATCGTCGTTTCGTCCGTCCCAGAGTGACCAAGAAACCAAGGGGAAGCGATGGCCACTGTTCAGGTCCGTTACATCGTCAATGACGTGGAAGCGGCGATCGCGTTCTACTGTCAACACCTTGGCTTCCGCGAAGAGATGCATCCCGCTCCCAGCTTTGCGATGCTCTCACGTGGCGATCTACGGCTGGTGCTGAGCCAGCCAGGAGGCGGACCAGGAGGCGGAGGACAGGCGATGCCCGATGGCAAACTGCCTGAACCTGGAGGTTGGAACAGATTCACGATCGAGGTCTCCGACCTTGCAGCGACCACCGAGCGGCTGCGACAGGCAGGAGTCCATTTCCGCAACGATATCGTCACTGGCGTTGGCGGCAAACAAGTTCTGATCGACGATCCATCCGGCAATCCCGTCGAACTTTTCGAGCCGATTATGCGCGAGGCGCGCCTGAGCTCAAGCTCGTAAATGGTTCGGACGACCGGTGCGTCCACGGGACGCAGCCCGGGATTGGCAGCCAGTCATCGCTGTCTAGTCTGATAGGAGCAAACCCAGCACTTCGGCTGGATTGGCCCTCACGCGCTCGTGCCGGCCGGTTCCTTCACCTTGGCTTCGACGAGCTCGCCCTCGATGTTGATCTGGATGTCGTTGCTGACCACGAATTTTCCGTCCAGCATCATGTCGAAGCGCATACCGAAGTCCTTGCGATTGATCTTGGTCTCCGCCGCGTAACCGATCCGGTGGCCCATCATCGGATCATCGAACTCGCCGTACTTCACGACATTGAGCGTCACCGGGTGGGTCACGCCTTTGATCGTCAGATCACCGGTCAGCGTCCCCCGGTCCGCACTTTTCGGCTCGATCTTGGTGCTCTTGAACGTGATCGTCGGAAACTTGTCGACCT
The DNA here is from genome assembly GCA_005889535.1 of Chloroflexota bacterium. Lineage (GTDB taxonomy): Bacteria > Chloroflexota > Dormibacteria > CF-121 > CF-121 > CF-13. Next base: position 1,634 of record VBHC01000102.1, on the reverse strand, counting down.
CCAGGAAGTTGGAGGCCCGAAGGTCGTTGTCCCGCTGCTCGTTGTGGGTGCGGATGCTTGCGGTATTGATGGTGACGGTCACGGACGAGCGTTCCGGTTGGTCAGGGTAGAGATCCCCGGATGCCGTGAGTTCGGCAAAGTGACCACGAACGGTCATCATTCCGAGATGCTTCGCCGAAAACTCGACTTGGGTGTGCATCGGATCGAACTTCCAGGTCCCCATTTAGCGCCTCCTGCCAATTTTGATTGCCTTGGCCAACGTATCACGGCGAGCTTACTTTTCGCAAGTCACTACAGTAATCAACCGTCGCGCTAGACTGGACCCGCATGAACCGCAATCTGACCGAGCACACGCATGAGTGTGATGACCGTCTGACGCGAGTCTTCGCTCTGCTGGGAAAGCGTTGGTCCGGCGTGATCCTCGGGTTGCTGCTCCAGGGCCCCGCCCGCTTTGCCGTTCTGGCTCGGACGATCCCGGGAATCAGCGAGCGCATGCTGTCCGACCGTCTCAACGAATTGGCCCGGGCTGGCCTGATCAACCGGACCGTGCTTGACGGTCCTCCACTCGGCGTCGTCTACGAGCTGACGGAGAGCGGCCGCGCGATCGGCCCCGGCCTGCTCAGGCTCGGGGAGTGGGCCGAGCGCTATATGGCCCCCGCAGCCAGACCTCGTCGCCGCCAGGCAGCACGGGTCGGCGCCGAGACCACGCAAAAACGCCGCTGACCAGCGCCCCTGGAGACTGTCGATGTCCTTGTCAGATCCGGTAGGTTGACTTCGTCAATGCTCTGACGGACCTAGATGAGGGCCCCGCCGGGGACCGCGAATGCACCAATGCAAGGGTTACAGCTAGCGATTGGTGGCGACCCCGAACGGACTCGGGGCGCAATTCACTCCCTCGGAGACATGGCTTTACTTGGTATTCCCGCCTACTCCATCCTTGCGAAGACTGCAGCCCGACTATCGGATAATGGTCGGCGGACCGTCGCTCAGCATCGTGGAGGGAAGCACTTGACCAGCCGAATCGGAAGTCCAGCATTAATACCAAACCCAGCACTCAAATCCTTTGAGGTTTTGGTGGGCGAGTGGCAAACCACCGGGTCTCATCCCGACCTTCCCGATAGGACCCTTCATGGCCGCACATCATTTGATTGGCTTGAGGGTGGCGCGTACTTGATCATGCATTCAGAGATTGACGACCCCAACGTTCCGAGCGGTGTCGCCATTTTCGGCAGCGATGATGTGGCTAAGAAATATTCCATGCTTTACTTTGATGAACGTGGCATCTCAAGAAAATACGAGGTGACCATGACAGGAAATCAGCTAAAGTGGTGGCGGGACGAGCCCAGTTTTTCCCAGCGTTTCACCATTGCCATTGAAGACGACGGCAACAAGATGGTCGGCAAGGGTGAAATGTCACGAGAGGGAGCGGCCTGGGAGAAGGACCTAGCACTGACGTTCGTACGATTGAGCTAACTCGCTCACGTCACCAACTACGAATTTGCGTGCGTCTCAAGCAAACTCCGGATAACGGCGTTCCACAAATGCCTTGCTTGTGCGGGGCAAAGGTGCCCGCTAGTCGATGTTCGATGAATCAGTCGGCCGCGCTCGCGCCTGTTTGCACCTTCGTCGTGCCG
>VBHC01000101.1 GCA_005889535.1 Chloroflexota bacterium | reverse complement strand
TGGTCAGGTGCCGTCGAAGCTTGTCGAGTGCGCGATGGACGAGGACGCGGCAGGTGCTGTCAGCGATCCGCATGATCGCCGCCACATCCTCGTACGCCGCGTCCTCGAAGAACCGCAAATAGATCGCTTCGCGTTCCCGAGGGCTGAGATGGCGGAGCGCGTCCGCCATCTCGGCGTCGCCGATCCGGCGCTCAGCCTCGCGTTCGGGGTCGAGCACGGGCTCCGGCCGGGAGGGGAGCCGGCGCCACCTCGTCTGGCGGCGATGGTGCTCGCGCACCAGGTTGAGCACGATGCGATACAGCCAGCGCCGGAATTCCGGCATTTCCCTCGGGGTGCGGCGGCTTACAAGCGCCCGCAGAAACGCCTCCTGGACGATCTCCTCGGCGATGCCCCCATCCCTCACCAGGGCCGCCGCCAACTGAAAGGCGGGACGGCTGAATGCCACGACCATCGGCTCGATCCATGCCTGTTCCCGCCCATCCATCTCCAGCTACTCAGCCCTGACAGCTGGTCTCGTTCCGTGTGACGACGGCCGTTGGCTGGCCGCTGGCATCGAACGTGACGTGATAGGTCGTGTGACTGTCGAAGTTCGGCGCGGGCCCCTGGCTGACGAAGAGAAACGCCGCGGTCGTCGTGAATTCGTTCTGAGCCGAATCTCCGCTTGCGGTCAGCTCGAAATTCGCCGTGTTCGTCACCTGATAGGTATTCCCAAGGCTGCCCTGCCCCTGGATGCCCTGGAAGTTGACGTGGCCGGAAAGCGTTTCGCGCCCATTCGAGGTCACAGTCTGGTGCACGACGAAGTGCGCCGTGCCCTGCCAGGCCACACTTTCGCCAGTACATGGATTCACAACGCTGCCGGAAACCGGCAGCTCGATGTTGCTGGTTGACGACGTGGCGGGCGCCGCCCACGCCGCAACGCCACCAAGGGCCAGCCCGGTAGCGGCCAAAAACGAGACGACGAGTCGCATTTGCCTCGACCTCCTTGCTCTGTTTCTGTCCCTGCAATGCCGGAGGCCGCGCTTACGTTTACATGGCCGGGTTTTGCTGCCCCAGCGCTGCTATAACCTCGTCCGCATGCTCAGCCGGGGAGGGCACCGGGTAAAAGACACGATCGATCCTCCCGGCCCTGATGAGCATGGTCAGGCGTTTGTAGAGACGCATCCCGCCGGCGGTAAAGGTTGGGAGCGACAGGGCCTCGGCAAGCGCCAGCGTTTCGTCGGAGAGCAGCGGAAATGGAAGTCGGAGTCGATCCACCGCTTCACGCTGGTACTCGGTGCTCTGACTCGACAACCCATACACGTCCGCGCCGAGCGCTTGCAGATCGGCGTAGCGGTCGCGAAAGGAGCAGGCCTCCGGCGTGCACCCCCGCGCCCCAGGAATGAGATCCCAGTCTTCGGGGAGCGGCACACCAGGCCGTGCGGTCATCGGATAGAGATACAGCACCGCCAGCGGGTTGCCGAGGCTGGACAGCACGACATCCGTGCCGGCCGTACTCGGCAGGTGCAACGAGGGCAGGACTCGCCCGGCCAGATTCACAGCTCGGCGAAGAATACCGCGATGTCGCGCGCCAGGCGCTCCGGCTCTTCCGCGGCCGCGAAGTGACCGCCGGCTGGCATCGGGGTCCAGCGCCGCACGTTGTAAAGCCGTTCGGCCCACGCGCGGGGCGGCGTGCCCTCGTCGGCGAACTGGTTGGCGAACACCGCGATCCCGGTCGGCACCTGGACGACGTCATCGGGCCCGAGCGTGATGCCATACCGGCGGTTGTCGACATAATCACGCATCGACGAGGTGATGGTCCGCGTCGCCCAGTAGATCGTCAGGTTGGTGAGAAGGAAATCACGAGCGAAGCGGCGATCGAGGTCGCCGTGGGAATCGGCCCATGAACGCCACTTCTCGAGGATCCACGCCGCCAACCCGGCGGGCGAATCGTTGAGCCCGTAGCCGAGCGTCTGTGGTCTGGTGGATTGGATGGCCTTGTAACCCCCCTCGTCCTCCCAGAACGCACGGCTGTGCTTTAGATAGGTTTGCTCTTCCTCAGACAGTGGCCGCGTACCCCGGCCCGTATAGGGCGCGATCTCGAGATTGTTCAGGTGGACGCCGATGACCTGGTCGGGGCGATCGAGCGCCATGAACGTGGCGACACCAGCCCCGAAATCGCCACCCTGCGCCCCGTAGCGTTCGTATCCGAGGCCACGCATCAACCGGTGCCAGAGCTCAGCGGTGTAGCGGTAGTTGATTCCAGTCCGGTCCGGCCGCTCAGAGAATCCGTAGCCTGGCAATGACGGGATCACCACGTCGAACGCGGCGCCGTCGATACCGTGGGACTGTGGATCGGTCAGCAACGGAACCAGCGGCAGTAACTCGATGAAGCTGCTTGGCCAGCCGTGCGTCAGGATCAGGGGAATGCCCCTTCCGCGACGGGCTCGCTCGTGGATGAAGTGGATCTTGATGTCCAGATCGGCCCGGAAATGGGCGAACGCGTTGAGCTGACGCTCCTGTGCGCGCCAGTCGAACCCGTCGGCCCAGTAGCCAAGCAGCCCTTTCAGGTATCCAAGATCGGTGCCCTGCTCCCAGGCGACATCGGGCGCGGGGTCCGGCCAGCGCGTGTTGCGAATGCGTGCCCGGAGGTCGCTGAGGACATCGTCGTCGATCTGGATCGAGAAGGGCTCGCTTCGCATCATCCTGGGCTAACGAACTGGAGGGAGACGCTCGAGGGCGTCATGTAGCGCGGGGAGGTGCTCGACCAGCGCCGTGAAGTCCTGACGCGCGATGCTCAAGACGCTGGTGTCCGTCACGGCGCGCACTGTGGCCGTCCGGCGCCGGTCGCCGAGCAACGCGAGCTCGCCGAAATAGTCGCCGGCGTGAAGCCGGCGAATTGGCCGCTCCCCGCCGTCGACGTGCTGCAGGACCTCGACCTCCCCGGCGGTGATGATGTAGAACCGTCCACTCAGCTCGCCCTCGCGGACGATGCTCTCACCGGCGCCGAATCGCATCGGCACCACCGTGTTGCTCCGGCCGATTGGTAACGGCGTGAGGTTGTCGGGAAGCACGGCGGTTCCCATCCAGTGGAGCATCAGGGCCAGCCGGCGCCGCCAGGTGGGCATGAACGAAAGGAACAGGGCGCGGGAAACGAGGGACGCCGGCCAGCCGTGCAATGCGACGCCACGAACCTGGGCGACCCCGTAGCGACGGCTGAGCAAGGCGACTTCTCCGAAGCGCGCCGGATGGCACGGCTCTGGCGGCTGCCCTCGGACGTCGGCCAGGATGTTGCGCGCCGCCTGCTCGCCTTCGCCAAATGCCACCATGACCATGGCGCCAAACGGCTGGCCGCTGCCGGGGTCGGGGACGGCGGCGTTGTCGCCAACGGCGTAGACACCGGACCACCCGGGCACCCGGCAGAAGGGGTCGCAGGGAATCCGCCCCCGTTGCAGCTCGATGGGCAGCGTCCGCACCAGCGGGTTCGTACCGATGCCGACGGTGGCGACGATGCTGCGCGTTTCGATCCGGGTGCCGTCGGTGAGGACGACCGCGCTGGCCGTGGCTTCCTTGACGCCGACCCCGAGTCGCAATTCGATCCCGCGATGGCGCATCCGCTCGACCACCCGATCGGCCAGCCGGTCGCTGAATGTGGGGAGCACCCGCGAGAGGATGTCGACAGTGATGAGCCGCAGCTCGCTCGGCGAAATCATGGGATAGGAGCGCAGCGAAGCCCGCAGGAACTCGTTCGCTTCGGAGGCGATCTCGACACCTGCGTAACCGGCGCCGGCGACCACGAATGTGAGTCGACGCCGCCGCTCGGCGGGATCCGTCGTCACGCTGGCGGCCTCCAGCATCTCGATCAGGTGATTGCGCAGGTGAATGAAGTCGCCGATGGTCTTGGTCTGCAGCGCGTGCTCGGTCAGGCCGGGAAAGCGCGAAAGGTCGGTGACGGAGCCGACCGCGATCACGACGTAGTCCGCCTCCAGGGTGACCTCATCGCTTTCGCCGCCCAGGCTGAGGACCGCGCGCCGGTGAACCGGATCGATCGACTCGATCTCGCGGGTGTAGATCGTCACCCCCGGCAGGATCTCGCGCAACGGGATCAGCACATGCTGCGCCTGGAGCACGCCGGAGACGATCTGCGGCATCAAGCCGTGCCAGACCTCGACGTTTTCCCGGCTGACCAGCGTGATGTCGAGCTGGTCCGCCGGCCGCCGCTGCTTGAGCAGCATGCGGGCCGCGCGCACGCCGGCGTGGCCGCCGCCTAGGATCAGCACCCGACGTCGCTGAGTCACTAGCGAAACGCTCGGCGGAGGGCGGTCTGCGCGGCGAAGAAGCCACAGAGGCCGTGGACGCCGCCCGTGGGCGGGGTCGATGATGAGCAGATGTAGATCTGCCGGTTGGGGGTGGCGTACCGCCGCCAGGTGGGCCGGAGAAACCACTGCCGCAGATCGCCGCTGCCGCCGTTGATGTCGCCGCCGACGCAGTTGGCGTTATGCCGCTCGACATCGGCGGGCGTCATGACGTTACGAGCGAGCACCCGGTTTTTAAAGCCCGGCGCAAACCGCTCGATTTGCGCTTCCATTCGATCGGTCATGTCGACCGTCGAGCCATTTGGTACGTGACAGTATGCCCACACCGTGTGCTTGCCCGCGGGAGCCCGGGTAGCATCGAAGAGGCTGGGCTGCGAAAGCAGCACGTAGGGAGCCTGTGGGGCCTGGCCCTTGCCGATTGCGGCTTCGGAGGCGGCGATCTCGTCGAGGGTGCCGCCAAGGTGAACCGTGCCCGCCCGCAGGCATCGCGGATCGCGCCAGGGGATCGGTGTGTCCAGCGCCCAATCGAGCTTGAAGACGCCAGGCCCGTATCGAAACCGGGTGAGCTGATCGAGATGGCGTGGCGTGACATCGAAGAGGTAGGCGCGAGCCGGCGGCAGATCGGCGATCGATCCAACGCGGCGGCCCGTCATAACCCGGCCGCCCAGGCTTTGCAACTCGCCGACCAGCGCGTCGGCGATTTTCTGCGAGCCACCGCGCGCGACCGGCCAGCCGTAGGCGTGCGCACTGACGCCAAGCATCAATCCATAACCGCCCGTGGAGAGGTTCTCCAACGGCTGGATCGCGTGTGCCGCGAGTCCGGCGAGGAGCGCCCGTGCCGGTGCCTGCTTGAAGATGGCGTTGCCCAGCCCGACAGCGGAGCGGATGGCCAGCATGCCGAATCGCGCGAGAAGGGGGGCGTGAGTTGCCATTTCTGGTGTCACCCGAAAGGGAGCAAAGAACTGCCTCATCAAGAAGTCGGCATTGCGCACCAGTGGCCGCATCACACGCAGGTAGGCGGACGCATCGGTGCCCAGCCCAGTGCTGGTCTCCTCGACCGAGCGACTCAACTCAACGGTGGTGTCGTCGAGCGGGTGAGCCAGTGGAATTTCGGGATGGATGAATTCGAGCCCATGGCGCGCCAGTGGCAAGCTGCGAAAAAAGGAGGAGCCCACAGCCAGCGGATGCACCGCGGAGCAGACGTCATGGATGAACCCGGGAACCGTCAGGTTCGCCGAGCGAGTGCCGCCACCGATCGTTTCTTCCGCCTCGAGGACGATGACCGACCTGCCCGTCTGGGCCACCTTGATCGCCGCCGCCAGACCGTTTGGGCCCGCGCCAATCACGACGGCATCCGGCCCGCGCTCTGGCATCGGGCTCAGGGAAGATCCAGGGTCATGCCTTCGACGGCGGCCTCGACCGGGATGCGGCTGTCCCGGTGCGACGCCACGATCGCATCGATTTCGTCGTCGGTGCGCGCCAGGTCGTGATGAAAGAGCAGCAGCTTCTTGGCACCGGCCACTTCGGCGAGGCCGATCGCGTACTCGACGGCGGAGTGACCGAAGGGCGCCCACTCGGCGAACTGCGCCTTGAGGAGCTGGCCGTCATGGATCAGCAGGTCGACGGAGCGGGCGAGCTCGAGGGCCGCCGGATGGTAGACGCCCACCCCGGCAGGGCCCTGGCCGAGCACGATCGGGCTGTGGTCCGAAAGGTAGGCGAGGGTCGCGCCGCCGGCGCTGATCCGGTAGCCATAGGTCAGCCCGCCTTTGTGCGGAATTTCCCGCGCCACCATCTCGAAGCCCTCGATGGATCGTGGGCCCTCCTGGATGCCGAGGAATCGCCATTTTCCGCGCAGCTCCGCCGGCTTGATCGGGAAATGCGGCGGTGACATGGCCCGCGCCAATACGTTCACCGGGTCACCCTGGGCGGGCATCAGCAGCGTGACCTCGGCATCCGGCCGGTCACCGGCGGCAAAGAACGGCAGGCCATGGGTGTGGTCCCAGTGCAAGTGACTGAGCAGGATGGATCCGCGAAACGGCCGACCGTTCATCAGCGGGCTGAGCCGCTGCAGGCCAGTGCCCGCATCGAGCACCAGCGTGGGCGGTCCATCGTCGCGCGACAGCGCCACGCAGGAGGTGTTCCCGCCGTATCGGACGAAGGCGCCACCGGGTGAGGGCGTGGATCCGCGAACGCCGCAGATAAAGACCCGCACTCGGCGAGTCTACGTTTCTTCTCGGCGGTGGCCTTTGGCGAGCTCCGCCAGCGCCTCCTCGGACACCTCGTCGGCGGTGGCAACCGCGACCCGGCAGGGCGTCACCGCCCGCAGGGTCGCCGTGCGAAGTCCGCCCTCGAGCAACGCTCGCTCACCCAGGATGGCGCCCGGCCCGACTTCGGCGATCGCCTTGCCGTCGACCTCGACAGCAAGCACGCCGTCGAGCAGGAGGAACAACTCGGCACCGGCCTGGCCCTGCTCGACCAGCGTCGATCCAGCGGGCATTTTGCGAACCTGCGGCTTGGAGCCAGCTCGCATGATCTGGGTGGAGAGCTCCCTCTCGAGCGCGCTCTCAACCTCGGTTACAAAAGCCGGCGAGTCTTCTCGACCCCAGGGGGTGCGCTCGCCGAAGATGTCTCCCGACCATTTGTCGAAATCCGTGACGGCGACCTTGTTGACCAGCCTGCCGGAGGCGTCGTAGATCCAATGGCGAGGGAAGGGGCTGGCGCCCAGGACCTCGTGGCTGGCCGAGCCATCCGCCTGGAGGTTCAGCGCCAGTGTCGTCCAGACAATCGGCGGGATGATCTGGACAAACGGGGGACGGTTCAGCTTGCGGGGCAACGGGATCGCCGGACGGCCGCCCGTGGTCTGGACGAACCGAACTGATCGGCCGCTCGACGTCGGCTCGGAGCGGAGATCGGGCATGGCGATCGTGGGATAGAGGAGCATTCGCGAGCCGAAGCCAAGCTTGGTTCGGCCCATCCAGCCCCGACCGGATTGGCCCTGAGCGACGATCGAGCCGTTCTCGACCTCGATCCAGGCCCGCTGGTGGTTGATGAAGCGCACGGCACCCGAGCGTGCCAGCGCCTGGACGTCATCGATCTGGTCGGCGGGCGGGTTGTCATAGTGCATCGGACCCAGGTCGAAGGGCGCTCGCATGATCCCGCCGATCGCTTCGGAGGGTATCCACGATACCGAGGTGACAGATGATTCGATTCGCACGGCCCAATCCTCCTCTTTGCGCGAACGGCTGCACCCTCAGGGTAGCCTGCGCTGGCGATTCGTCGAGCGGGCCTACCTGTCGGCCAGCGGCGGGTCAGCATCCCAGAGAATCTCGTGGCTGCCTCCCTTGACCAATTGGGTCGGCTGCCGCTCAAATATGGGGGCATGCCCGCCCAGAAGATTTCCGTATTCCTGGCCGATGACAACCTGATCGTGCGCGAGGGCGTTCGAGCCCTGATCGGCACTGCCGCCGACATGGAGGTGGTGGGAGTCGCCAGCGACTACGACGAACTCGTGGCGGGGGCGGAGCGGGCGGCGCCCCAGGTGGTGGTCACCGATATCCGGATGCCGCCCACCTTCCAGCGCGAGGGCATCGAGGCGGCGAAGCAGGTTCGAAAGCGGCACCCCGGCACCGGCATCGTCGTCCTCTCGCAATACGACGAGCCGGACTACGCGATCGCCCTGTTGAGTGAGGGTGCGGCCGGCTACGCGTACCTACTGAAAGACCGGGTCGCCGACGGCGATCAGCTGTTTCGGGCGATCCGTGAGGTGACGACCGGCGGCTCGATGCTGGATTCCCGGATCGTCGAGGCGCTGGTCCGGCCGGTCACTCAGGGTACTGACCTTTCCGCGGATGAGGAAGAGCTGCTCCAGATGCTGGCCGAAGGCAAGCCCATCAAGGCGATCGCGGTGGCCCGTCGGACCACGCCGGCCGACGTCGACGACGGGTTGCAGCGGCTGTTCCTCAAGCTTGCCCAGGCGGCGAGCACCGGCGCGGGCGGAGCCTTGCGCCGCCTCAAGTTGCTGCACCAGGCGATTGTCGACCGCGAAGAGCAGGGCGAAAGCCTGAGTCGGCTGCTGCCGACCGGCATCGCCGAGAAGCTGCGCCGGGAAGGCCGGCGGATCGGGGAGACCGAGACCTTGATGGTCACCGTGTTGATGTCGGATATCCGCGGTTACTCCACGATCGCGGAGGATGCGAATCCCACAGTCCTCGCTCGCCAGCTGAACGAGCACCGCGCCGAAATGAACCGGGCCATCCTGGCGCAGGGAGGGACCGTGATGCAGTTCGTGGGGGACTCGGTGATGGCTGTCTTCGGGGCGCCGCTGCCGGAGGCCGGTCATGCGCAGCGCGCCCTGGACACGGCGCGCGCCATGCATGACGCCCAGACGGAGGTCAACACCCGATGGGCGGCCGAAGGCCTTCCCGCCTTCGAGCTCGGCATCGGACTGTCCACCGGGGAGGTCGCGGCGGCGCTGCTAGGATCGGATGAGCGACTCGAGTATTCGCTGGTGGGTGACAGCGTCAATCTGTGCCAGCGGTTGCAGCAGTTCGCGCGAGGAGGGGAGACGATCCTGAGCGACGCGACCTATCGAGCGCTGGGCAAATCCATTGAGGCGGAGACGCTTCCCCCGGCTCAGGTCAAGGGGCGGCACGCCTCCGTGCAGGCCTACCGGATCGCGGCCCTGACCCCGGCCTAGTCATGGCGGCGGAAGTCCGGCGAACCGCAACCGGGCTGAGGTGGTCTCTGGTCATCGCGCTTCTCCTGTGGCTCCTAGTCTTTATGCTGGCGGCACTCCAGGTCGGCTTTA
>VBHC01000052.1:17005-18886 GCA_005889535.1 Chloroflexota bacterium | reverse complement strand
CTTCGTCGACCAGTAGGAAGAGCGCCGTTCCCGAAAACGCCGCCGCCAGCACGGGGTTCATACGTGCGATGCGTCGCAACGCGACGTAGAGCAGCCCGCCGGCAATGCCGACGCTGTACGGAACAGCCGACGCCGCGGCATCCACCTGCTTGTCATCCAGCTTGACGCCGGCGAGGTTGGCAGCTTTTCGAACGCCGATCTTGTAGGGCGACCCGGGGCTCACCGCCTTTTCGCGTTGCTTATCGGCCTCCGGTGCGAGCTCCTGCAACCTGGTTGTGACCGGATTCATCACCTTGGTCCCGACGTATCCGCCAATCACTCCGGCGGCCGCCCCGGAAACGACATCCCTGGTCCGCATGCCTGCACCTCCGCCGATCATGTTAGGTTGTGCGAACATGTTTCGGAAGATCGCATGACCGGACGCGACGTTCTTGCAATGCAACTTGCCGGGTCATTCAATATGTTGCGCGAGCGGTTGGACATGTTGAGCGAACAGGAGTGGACCGCCCGCGCCATTCCCGGGACCAATCTGCCCGGGTTCACCCTCTGGCATGCACTTAGGACCATCGATTGGGGCGTCCACTGCGCGATCCAGGGTGTGCCTGAAGTCGCCGATCGACCGGAATGGCGAAACCTTCATGCGTCCGAATTCGTGTACGGCGCCGGAATTACGTCGCAGGAAGCCGACAAGGTTGCACACCTGGTCAGTCGCGACCAGGTTCGGGACTACCTCGGCGCGGTGCAGCCCGCTGCGCTCGACTGGTTGAAGCAGCAGAGCGACGGCGACCTCGACCGGGTCCCAGACTTCGAAGCCCATCAACGGGTCAAGCCCCGCTATCTGACGCCCCCCGTGTGGGCGGAGGTCAGTGACTTCGTAGGAAAACCCACCTGGCAGATCCTGGCGCGCCCATGCATCTCACACATCCGGGTGCATGCGGGCGAGGTCGATATCCAACGGCAGGCCTCGCGGGTCGGGAACGCGTCCGCTAAGTCTTGAACCAGGCCTCGATCTTCGCGGGCTGATCGAAGTAACCCGTCGGAAATTTACCGGGCGGCTCTGGAGCCGGTGAGGCGCCAGCTCCGGGCGAACCTTCGGGAAGCAAGAACGCGAACTTGATCACGCCGGCACGGTTATAGCGCGGAATGACGTGCTCGTCGCGCCAGGCTCCGACCTCGGGTCCAGGCCGATGGCGAAAATGGCGGACGTCGATGGCGAGATGCGGCTGACGACGCGCTTCGGCTTCCGTCGAAAACCGATCGAGCCAGGCCTTGAAGTCTTCATCCGTCATCGCGGAGCTGCCGTCGAGCCACTTCAGCTCCAGCATGCGGTTGCTGAGGTCCTCCAGGAGAACCCCGAACTGATCGCGATACAACTCGGTGCGCACGCCGGTGTTCGATGCCATCAACTCCCTCCTCTGTGTCCGGGTGGTGCGTCAACGATACGCGCCATCGCCCCTTTCCCCCTCCCCCACTCGCGGGGGAGGGTTAGGGCGTGGGCTCCTTAGAGCGTTAGCTCGCCTTGTTGGCGAATTCGTTCGTGTAGGTTTCGCCGAGATTCGCGTTCTTGCCCTTGAAGGTCGAGACATACTTCTGCTCGATGCTCAGCACCGTCTGCGGCCCGGCCGACGGCATCTTGCAATCGGTGCCGAAGATGGAGAGCTGGTTCTGGAGCGCGGTGACGTATAGGTCCTTACTCGGAACCAGATAGTCCGCCGGCATCTTGGCGGCGATCTCGGCGGCGCTGTGGGCCTTCATCCACTTCAGGGTCTTGACGTAGACGTTGACCAGCCGCTGAGCGACGTCCTTATGGCTGTTGACCCAGTCATTTTTGGCGAAGATTCCGATGAATGGATAGTCTCCACCAAGCGCAGCCCGGGTCGA
>VBHC01000052.1:0-16985 GCA_005889535.1 Chloroflexota bacterium | reverse complement strand
ATCGCCCGTCTGGAGCAGGCGGGTGATGGTGGGCTCAGTTGTCATCCCCGCGTCGATCGTGCCGTTTTTGATTGCGGCAATGAAGGTATCACCGGCACCCACGGCAACGTATTTGGCCTGGTCGGCCGAGACACCCGCCTTACCAAGCAACGCCATCGTCAGCGTATGGGTGCCCGACCCGATGTCGGTGACGCCGAGGTTTTTCCCCTTCAGGTCGGCAGCCGACGTAATGGAACTCGCCTTCTTGCTGGCCACCATCTCAGCCTCGCCCGGTGCGATGCCGAACTGGCAGATCGTTTCGATCTTCTTGCCGAGCGCGTTGAGTTCCACGGGATGGCTGTACGAGCCTGAGCCGGCGTCGACATTACCCGCGACCACCTCGAGCTCGGTCCCCTGCCCCGAACCTTCGTCCACCAGCGTCACATTGATCTTCTCCGCGTCGAAGTAGCCCAGCTGCTTCGCGAGCATGTTCGGCAGGTAGATCTGCTTGTTGAGGCCGCCCACCATCATCTTGATATCAACCGACTGGGTCGAACCACCGGTCGACGGGGAATTCGATGTACCGCCGCAGGCGCTGAGGGCCACCATGGTTCCCACCGCCGCGAACGCCTTACGACTGAGTCCGTGCATTGCTCGTTTCTCCTCCCTAAATCGGAATTTCGCCGCTGAGTTGCCTGGGTCGCCACTTGATGAGCCGGTTCTCGATCGCCGTGAGAATGCCTTCCGCCACCAGGGCCATGACGGCGAGCAGGAGCATGCCGGCAAAGACCCCGTTGATGTCGAAGGTGTGTTGAGCGTTGTAGATCAGCTGCCCAACCCCGGCGGTCGCTCCGAAGAGCTCGCCGACGACCGCGCCGACAATGGCCAGGCCGAAGCTGATATGCAGGCTCGCCAGAATCCAGGAGAGCGACGACGGGATGATGATCTCGGCCGTCATACGGCGGTTGTCCGCGCCGAGGATGCGGGCATTCGCGATCAGATTCCTGTCAACCTCGCGAACACCCTGAAAGGCGTTGAAGAAGACGACGAAGAACACGAGTACCGTGGCGGTTGCGACTTTGCCGCTCAGTCCTAAGCCGAACATGATGGCAAACAGCCCGCCGAGCACCACCCTCGGGATGGAGTTCGCTCCTTTGATGAAGGGCGAAAGGATTTCCGCCAGCAGCGCCACCCGGCCCAGCAGAATGCCAAACGCGGCGCCCAGTACCGAGCCCACCAGAAAGCCCAGCACGGTCTCCTGCATCGTGACGGCGACCTGCAGCCAGAGCGGACCCAGCGCTGTCCCGTCCGTGATCCAGGTCCAGAGCCGCACCACGATCCCCGAGGGATGGCCGAAGAAGAATGGGTCGACCCAGTTGAGGCTGGTGGTCAACTCCCAGCTGCCAATCCAGAGGACGGCAAAGGCCACCCGCAGCGCGTAGATGTTCAGGCGCCGCCGGCGCGCAGCGCTTGACCGCCGGGCCGCGAGGTCGCTCGAATTTCGATTTCCCTCCCGCGCTTGCGGCGGAGGGTCAGACTGGGGGCTTTGCCCGCTCACGCTAGACCGCGGCCGCGTGCTTTTGACGCTCATAGCTCACCAACACCTCATCGCGCAGCTGGCTCCAGATCGCCTCGTAGATTTCGGTGAAGCGTGGCTGAAAACGAATCTCGGCGACCTTGCGGGGGCGCGGCAGGTCGACTGCATAGTTCCCCTTGACGGTGCCCGGACCGGCGGTCAGCACGAAGACACGGTCGGCGAGCGCGATCGCTTCTTCCAGATCGTGAGTGACGAAGACCACCGAGGCGGAGGTCGACGCCCAGAGGGCCAGCAGCTCGTCCTCCATCAGCGTGCGGGTCTGCACGTCGAGGGCAGAAAACGGCTCGTCCATCAGGAGGATCTTCGGACCGGTGATCAGGCTCTGGGCCAGGCCGACGCGTTTGCGCATGCCGCCGGAAAGTTGATGGGGATACCGGTCTTCGAAGCCGGCCAGCCCCACCCGCGTGATCCACTCTCTTGCCCGGTCGCGGGCCTCGCGGCCGGGAGTCCCGTGATAGCGGGGCCCGGCGGCCACATTCTCGAGCACCGTTTTCCAGGGAAAGACCGCGTCGGTCTGGAAGACGTAGCCGATGCCGTCCGGAATACCCCTGACAGCGCGTCCCTCGACCCGGACCTCACCGACGCTCGGTGGCTCCAGGCCCGAAATCAGCGCCAGGGTGGTCGACTTGCCGCAGCCGGTGGGCCCGACGACGGCGCAGAACTCACCGGGCGCAACCTCCATCGTGAGATCGCGGAGCGCCGTGAAGATGCCGCCTTTCGGCGTAGCGAACCGCTTGGTGACGTTGCGCAGTTCGATCGCGGCTCCCGCCATGGAGAGCACCGTAAACCGGCCGATCGGCCGCTGAAAAGCCTTGCGGAGTTTGCGACCGTTTTGGTCATTGTGGTCGCGCCATTCAGGCGCAAGGACGGGATACGATGAGGTCGGTGCGCCGACTGCATCTCAGCCTGGCATCGCGGATCCTCGGCTTTCAGCTGGCGATCATCCTGGGGGCGCTGTTGATGGGCGCCGTCGTGTCGATTGTCGTCGAACGGAACCGGCTTGACTGGGATTACGAGAAGCGCGCGCTCAACGTCGCGCAGTCCGTCGCCGGGATGCCCGCCGTAGCCAATGCGCTGCAGGAATCTAACCCTGCCAGCACGTTGCAACCAACCGCCGAAGCAATCCGCAAGGCAACCGGTGCCAGCTATGTCGTGATTGCGGGCTCCAACGGAATCCGCTATTCGCATCCGAACCCGGCACTGATCGGCAAGCCAATCGACGAGGATCCCAGCGCCATCCTCAAGGGTCAAACCTTCATGGGTATTCAGCAGGGAACCCTGGGCCCCTCCGCTCGCGGCAAGGCGCCGATTTTCGACGGCAGCGGCCGAGTCATCGGCATCGTCTCGGTCGGCTTCCTCGAGACGCCGCTCGGGCCTGGCCGGCAGCTGCTCGATGACCTGCCGCTGCTGGCCTCCTATCTGCTGGTCGCGATCGGCCTGGGTGTGATCGGCTCCTTGGTGCTGGCTCGGCACCTCAAGCGCCAGACCTTCGGCCTGGAACCCCAGGAGATCGCACGGCTGCTCGAACAGCGCGAAGCCAGCCTGCACGGGATTCGAGAAGGCACGATCGCGACCGACCTCGAGGGACGAATCACGTTGATCAACGATGAGGCCCGACGCTTGCTGCGGCTAGCAGGCGGGATTGAAGGCAAGCGACTGCTCGACGTGCTGCCGGCCGGCCGGGTGCGCGATGTCCTGATCGGCGAGGTCACCGGCGCAGACGCGGTCGTGCTGGCGGCCGATCGCGTGCTGGTGGTGAGCCGGATGCCAGTGGTGGTGCGGGGGCGGACCATCGGTTACGTCGCAACGTTCCGCGATCGAACTGAGCTCGAGAGCCTGCTCCGCGAACTCGACAATGCGCGCAGCGTCAGCGAGGCCCTCCGGGCGCAGGCGCACGATTTCTCCAACCGGTTGCACACGATTGCCGGCCTGATCGAGCTCGGCCGTCACGAGGAGGCGATGCAGCTTACGACCGAGTCCTCATCGGTCTCCCAAGAACTGACTGAATCGTTGCTCGAGCGCGTCGGGGATCCGGTTCTCGGGGCCTTGTTGCTGGGCAAGTCGGCGGTCGCCGCCGAGCGCGGGATTCAGTTCCGGCTGTCGCCCGATACCCGATTAGACGGCGATGCCGGCCATCCACGCGACTTGATCACGGTAGTCGGCAACCTGATCGATAACGCGCTCGATGCGGCGGCGACCTCGCCGAATGGCGGTCCCCGCTGGGTCGAAGTCGCGATCCGGAAGGAGGGCGGTGACGTGGTGATTCAGGTGCACGATTCCGGCCCCGGAATCGGCGTGGGCGAGAACGAGCGGATTTTTTCCGAGGGCTACACCACCAAGCTGGCGGGCCCGGGGTCGAGGCGGGGACTGGGACTGGCACTGGTCAAGCAGGTGGCGGCCCGGCGGGGCGGAGCGGTGACGGTCGTCAATCACGGCGGCGCGGTTTTCACCGTCCGGCTGCCACTGGCCGCCACGCCGGTGCCGGTGGTCACGACATGATCCGCACCCTGATCGTCGACGATGACTTCCGCGTCGCGGCCCTGCATCGCGCCTATGTCGAGAAAGTTCCCGGCTTTATCGTCGTCGGGGAGGCCGGAACCGGCACGGACGCCTTGCGACTGATCGCCACGACGCGGCCCGACCTGGTTCTCCTTGACATCTATCTGCCGGACATCTCCGGATTGGAAGTGCTGCGCACGATCCGCGAGACAGGGACGCCGAGGGTTGACGTGATCGCGATTACCGCGGCGCGCGACGTCGAGAGCCTCCGCTCGGCAATGCAGGGCGGCGTCGTCCATTACCTGATCAAGCCCTTTCGCTTCGCTGCGCTACAGGAGAAGCTTCAGAGCTACGCCGCCATGCGTCAGCGGCTGGCGCAGCTGTCCGAAGCGGATCAGCACGCGGTCGACACGCTCTATCACATCCTCAGGCATGCGAGCTCGGAGACGCTGCCAAAGGGATTGTCCCGACCAACCCTCGAGCTGGTTATTCGGATTTTGCACGAGGCGGCCCATGACCTGGCCGCGGCGGAGGTAGCTGAGCTGGCCAGTCTCAGTCGAGTCACCGCCCGGCGCTACCTCGACCACCTCGTGCAGTTCGGGCGCGTCGAGGTCGTGATGCGATACGGTTCGCCCGGCCGGCCCGAGCATCGCTACCACCTGGTCGCTCCAGTCGCCAGCCTGTCGTAGGATGCCGACGGCCTTCGCCTCAACCCTGTTGCAGCGGCTGACCGACGCCTACTCGATCAAGATCGAAACGCGCGACCATCCTGATGCCCTTTTACATCGGACCACCGTCTGGGTCGCGGTCGATCAGGCGACCAGGGCGGTGTACGTTCGCTCGGTCCGCGGACCAAAGGGCAACTGGTACCGGCGGCTGCTCGCCAACCCTGATGGGGCTATGGCGCTCAGCGACGAGCGCGTGTGTGTTAAGGCGGTGCCGGCGACGACGGCCGAGATCACCCTCGTGTCAGAGCTTTTTCGGCGCAAGTACTTAAACGACCAGCACATGCTCGCCATCCAGCGGCCCGAGGTCCTGCCGGCCACGTTGCAGCTGGTACCCCGCGAAGCCTGATGACTCCGAGGGGGACGTTTCCAGCGCCGGGCATGGAACTGACCCACATCCTGGTCGTTCGCGACCTCACGCGGTCCCGGGATTGGTATCGAGACGTCCTGGGGGCGACGTTGACCGGAGAGTATGGCGGCACCTCGGCGATCTTCAACTTCCAGGGCGCCTGGCTGCTCGTGGTGACGCCGGGCGGTGAGACGCCCGACAAGCCCGGCACGGCATTTGTCCCACCAGCAGATCCATCGAAGATCAGCCACAGCATCACGATCCGCGTCCCGGACTGCCGGGATGCGTATGAGACGTTGCGCGCCCGCGGCGCCGCGTTCCTGACCGAGCCCCACGAATCGGCGTGGGAAGTCCGCTGTTTCTTTCGCGACCCGGACGGTCACCTCTTCGAGATCAGTGAGCGGAAAGGCTAGAACGTGTGACTCTGCGTAGCCGAGCTCAGCAATTGGAGATCCAACGCAAATTTTTGCGCAACTCGGTGCATTGACACGGAAGGTGCGAACGTGGTGTGGATAAAGTGATGGGGAAGCTCCCAGGCGATGCCTGTCCTTTTCCGCGCCCCTTCCCCGAAGGCTTCAGCGAATGCGCCGTCTTCGAAGAGGTGGCGCTTCGGCACCGCCGGTCGATCGCCACGCCAGAGATGAAGGTGGTGTCGTGCCGCAACCTGACTGTCGGCACCTTCTGGGACGGTGGCAATCACCACTATGGAAAATGCCGGCTCGGGGACAGTGCGGCCCGGCTGGAGCTGGCAAAGAATCAAATCGTCGAGCGGCATACCTATATCAATAGCTATGCCGATTCCGAGCGCGACGATCCCGGGCTGACGCCCATCATTCCTCGATAAGACCCGTTCGCTACCAGCGGCGATCCCTAAGATTTCCCTGAGCGCAGATGCCTGTCACCCACGGCGCACCCACCATCACCATCAACCACGACCATCAGTTCCTGGTCTGCGATGCCAACGCCACCATGGTGGCGACGGCCGGCGTCGGGTTCTTCGCGCGCGATACCCGCTTCGTATCCGGGTACTCCCTCACGATCAACGGCCGGGTGCCTCTGTTGCTCGACGCCAGCCCGTTCGACCACTTCTCCGCCCGCTGGGAGTTCACCAGCCCCGAGCTGCCGCTGGCGGGCACCCTCAATGGCGCCGAGCACGATGTCATCCTCGAGGAACGGGCCATCGGTATCCGGTTGGACCGCACCATCCTCGAGGGCATCCATGAGGACTACGACCTCATCAGCTACGCGGCCGAGCCGGTGCGGCTGATCCTCGAGGTTGCGATCGAATCGGACTTTGCGGATATCTTCGATGTCCGGCGTCGGCGCCTCGTCCGTCGCGGCGACTTGCAGAGTTCCTGGCACGAAAAGGCTGCGGAGCTGCGCACTACGTATGCCAACGGGACGTTCAAGCGGGACCTGGTCATCATGGTCGAGCGCTCCGGCTCGCACGCGGAGTTTGCCAACGGCCGGATGCAGTTTGTCATCGCACTCGCCCCCAAGGAGAGCTGGCATACCTGCGTCGAATGGCTGCCTGTCATCGACGGGCATCGGGCTCGGGTGCTCCCCTGCAGCGCGGTGCACCCCCGGCGCCCGGAAATGGCGACCGGCGAACTCCCACCGGTCGACATCGAAACCAGCCATCCAAATCTTCCCTCCATCTGGCGCCAGGCCGTGGCCGACATGGAAGCGCTTCGGATGGCGGACTTCGCCGTTCGGCGCAGCGTGTTCATCCCGGCCGCCGGTATCCCCTGGTACGTCACGTTGTTTGGTCGCGACACGCTCGTGGTCGCGATGGAGAGCATCAGCGGTTTTCCGGAGTTCGCCTTTGGCGCGCTCGACCGGCTCTCGCGGGTGCAGGCGACCGATGACAACGCCGAGCAGGACAAGGAGCCGGGTAAGATCCCGCACGAGCTGCGCTACGGCGAACTGGCAAGCCTCGGGCTGTTGCCCTTCGCCCCCTACTTCGGCACCGCCGATGCGACGTTGCTTTTCTTGATCGTCTTCTCCTACGCGTTCCAATGGTCGGGCGACAAGGAGATCCTCAATCGCTACCGATCACACGCCGAGGCGGCGCTCAAGTGGATGCTCGAGCACGGCGACCGTGACGGCGACGGCTTCCAGGAATACAAGACGCGCTCGCCGCGGGGCTTCTATTGCCAGGGCTGGAAGGACTCGCACGACGCCATCCGGCACGAGGACGGCAGCATCGCGCCGCTTCCCCACGCGCTCTGTGAGCTGCAGGGGTACGCCTTCGATGGATTGTTGCGGATGTCGGAGGCCTTTGAGATGTGGGGCGATCCGGAGCGTGCCGAGGAGATGCGCCAGCGGGCAGCCCGCCTTTACGAACAGTTCAACGAGCGCTTCTGGTGGGAGGAGGAGGGTACCTACTATCTGGGGCTGGATGGCAACAAGCGGCCAATCCGCTCAGTGGCCTCCAACGCCGGTCATTGCCTGGCGAACGGAATCGTGCCGCCTGATCGCGCCGAGCGAGTTGTCGACCGGCTGATGCAGCCCGACATGTGGAGCGGGTGGGGGGTGCGCACGCTCTCCAGCGACCATCCTTCCTACAATCCCTACTCGTACCATCTCGGATCGGTCTGGCCGCACGATAACGCCACGATCGCCGGAGGGTTTCGTCGAGCGGGCCGGCATACGGAGGCGCAGCGGATTGCCGAGGGTATCTTTGCCGCGGCCGAGCGCTTCGAGCAGTACCGTCTTCCCGAGCTCTGGGCCGGAGTCGCGCGTGAGCCCGGCGCGTATCCGGTGCCCTATCTCGGCACGAACGTGCCGCAGGCCTGGTCGGCGGCGGCGGTCTTCAGACTGATCGCCATCCTCTGCGGGATTCATACGGCCGGTCAGAGCCGCACGATTTACATCAATCCCGATTTGCCGGACTGGCTCCCCGACCTGACCCTGAAGAACCTGCGCGCCGGCAAGGGCGCGGCCGAGCTGCGCCTGAAGCGTGACCAGGTCGAGGTCGTGACGAATACGACCGGCTTCGAGATCGTCCACGGCCGCATCCCGCGACCGCCGCTGAAGGAGACGCCGCTCGCCCGGACCTAGATGCCACAGCCATCGAACCTAGCGCGGCGCGCGCAGCGGTTGGCGGCCCTGAACGAGGCGGCCCTGGCGATCGCCGGCGACCTCGACCTGGATCGGGTGCTGGAAAAGATCCTCACGACGGCCGCCCGCCTGGTGGGCGCCCGGTATGGCGCGCTCGGCATCCCGGACCGTCACGGTGGATTTGGCCGCTTTCTCACCGTTGGCATCTCGGAGCAACGGGCCGCTCGGATCGGCGCCTTGCCGCGCGTCCACGGGGTCCTTGGTTCGCTCGTCACCGATGGCAAGCCGATTCGATCCCGCGATATCCGCCGGCATCCGAAATTCTCGTGGTATCCCGCGGAACATCCGGAGCTGGTCGAATTTCTTGGGGTGCCGATTCGCTACCGCGGCGAGGTCCTGGGCAACCTCTTCTTTTCGGGCACCCGGCACGGAGTTTTTAGCGCCGAAGATCAGCGACTCGTCGAGATGCTGGCCGCCCACGCCGGCGTGGCGATTACGACGGCTCGTCTCTATGCGGATGCCCAGGACCTGGCGACGCTGGAAGAGCGCAGCCGGGTCGCGCGCGAACTGCATGACGCCGTTTCGCAAACGCTGTTCAGCCTGGTGTACGAGGCGCGGGCCGCTGCGGACCGGGTGGAACGCGATCCCGCGGCAGCGGCCGAGCATCTGTCCCACGTACAGCAGCAAGCGGCCGGCGCGCTCGACGAGATGCGCAGCCTGGTGCTGGCGCTTCGTCCGAAAAGCCTCGAGCGCGATGGCCTGGCGGCGACCTTGCATGACCACGTGCAGGGACTCCGGCGGATCCACCGGGCGGCCATCGAGGCACGCATCGATGAAGGCGACCGGCTGCCGCCCGACCAGCAACTCGGGATTCTGCGCATCGCCCAGGAGGCGCTGCACAACGCCGTCAAGCATGCCGGCCAGGTCCCGATTCGGCTCGACCTGCGCCACGCAGCCGACGCCACCCGGCTGGTCGTGAGCGACGAGGGTCCGGGCTTCGACATCAAGGCCATGTCGCGCACCCGCCGCACCGTCGGTCTACACGCCATGCGCGAGCGCGCCCATGCGATGGGCGCGAATCTGACGATCGAGAGCCGCCCGGGGGGAGGCTCGATTATCCGGCTGACGCTGCCGAAGCGGCGACGGCGCTCGCCGTGACAGCACCCATCCGGGTGCTCATCGTCGACGATCACGCGGTAGTGCGGCGAGGATTGCGGGCATTCCTCGATCTGCAGCCCGAGGTCGAGGTGGTCGGCGAAGCGACCGACGGCGCGACTGCGGAGGCGCTCACCGCGACGCTGCGGCCTGATGTCGTGTTGATGGACCTGGTGATGCCGGGCACCGATGGGATCGCCACGATCCGGCGGCTGCGTCAGTCAGTTGCGGCCGCGGCCATCCTGGTCCTGACCAGCTACCTCGATGATGTCCACCTGTTCGCCGCCTTAGAGGCCGGCGCCGCCGGGTACCTGCTCAAGGACGTGCAACCCGATGAGCTCGTCCGGGCGATTCGGCAGACACATCAAGGCGAGTCGGCCCTCCATCCCAAGGTCGCGGCCCGCCTGGTTCAGCACACGGCGCGGCCGGCGAGCTTTGCGGATTTCACGCCACGCGAACGCGATGTGCTGCGTTTGCTGGCCGAAGGCTTTCCAAACAAGGAGATCGCCCGCCGGCTCTCGCTTTCGGAGAAGACTGTAAAGACCCACGTCAGCAACATCCTGCAGAAGCTGGGGGTCAGTGACCGTACCCAGGCCGCCCTGATGGCGGTCCGTCGCGGCCTCGTCGGCTAAGGCTCCCCCTCGCGGGGAGGGTCGGGGAGGGGGTTCCGTCCAAAGACCGAGACCGACCTCCGTCGCTGGCCCGATGGCGTAACGGCGCGGTCGCGTCAGGATGGATGTATGGGTGATCTGGAGGCGACGCGGCTTGCGGGGAAGGTAGCGCTCATCACCGGAGCGTCGCACGGCCTGGGGCGGGCACTGGCGATCGCGTTCGCGCGCGAGGGCGCCGCGCTTGCTCTGTGTGCTCGGCGAGCGCCCGCGCTCGACGAGGTGGCGAGCGCCGTGGCCCGGCTCGGCGCGGATGTGCTTGCCGTTCAGGCCGACATGCGTTCAGCCCGCGACCTCGCGCGGCTCGTGGCCGTGACGCTGGACCGGTTTCACCGGGTCGACATCCTGGTCAACAATGCCTCGGAGCTCGGTCCCACACCTCTTCCCTACCTCGCCGACTATCCGCCGGCGGCCTTTGACGACGTGCTTCAGGTCAACGTCACGGCGCCGTTTCGACTCACCCAGGCTCTGATCGGCGGCATGCTGCTGCGAAACCATGGCGTCGTCATCAACGTGACCTCGGACGCCGCCATCACCGGCTACCCGGGCTGGGGCGCCTACGCGGTCTCCAAGGCTGCCCTCGAAGGGCTCACCCGGACGTGGATCGCCGAGCTGGCGGGCACCGGTGTTCGGATGTACGCCGTCGATCCCGGTGATATGGACACCGATATGCACCGCGCGGCAATGCCCGACGCCGACCCCTGCGAGCTGGCTCGACCCGATGACGTGGCGCGCGCATTCATCCAGTTGGTGGCGTCGCCTGAGCCCGCACCGGTCGGGCAGCGGGTGGAGGCCGCCGCGTTTGGTCGCTAGCCCGATCCGGCCGCTGCCGTCTCTGCCGGCGGAGCTTCGCGCCAACCTCCCGGCCGAGCTCCGTGGGCTGCGCCGCGATGGCGTGCGTCTGATGGTCATCGACCGGACGGCCCAATCGATCCGGCACGCCCGCCTCGCCGAGTTGGGCAGCTTCCTGCGCGCGGGTGATCTCCTGGTGGTCAACCGCAGCCGCACCATTCCGGCCGCCGTCGCGGCGCGTCGCAGCAACGGCGAGATTGTGCAACTGCGGCTCTGCGTGCGTCACGCCGAGGAATGGCACGTGCTCTGTGTGAACCCGGACCCTCCGCATGCAAACGTCGCCCTGCGCGTCGGCGAGCGTCTGTCCGTCGCCGGCACCGATACCGTTGTGCGAGGCCGGCGTGCCGATTTGCCACTGCTCTGGCGCATCGACGCGTTGAGCGAGGGCATCGAGCGGATGCTCCGAAGCGGCGAGCCGATCCGGTATTCATACGTTCCAGAGCCGGTGCCGCTATCGCACTACGAGACCGTCTATGCGAACGAGCCGGGCTCTGCCGAAACACCCTCGGCCGGACGATCCTTGAGCTGGGAGCTGCTACTCGATCTGCGCCGCCAGGGTATCGACCTCAGCGACATCCTCCTGCATACAGGCTTGAGCTCGCTCCAGGACGATGCAGTCGATGCCGAGCATCCGCTGTTCGAAGAATGGTTTGCCGTCCCCCCGAATGCCGCCCAGGCCGTCAACCGGGTACCGCGCGTGATTGCCGTGGGCACGACGGTGGTGCGGGCCCTTGAAACAGCTGCCGGACACGACGGCCACGCACGCGCCATGGAGGGATGGACCCGACTCCGATTGGGCCCGGGGTCTCCGCTGCGGGTCGTCGATGGGCTGTTGACCGGATTCCACGAGCCGCAGGCCAGTCATTTCGACCTGCTGCGAGCGTTCCTTGCCGAACCCCTGCTCGATCGCGCCTACCGCGAGGCCATTGCGGAGCGATACCTGTGGCACGAGTTCGGTGACCTGTGCCTGATCCTATGAGCGGCGTGCCGCCAGGTCCCACTCGAGTCGGATCAGCGGTTCATCGGGTCAGCGTGCGGACGAGCGAGCTCGGCGCGACCGCGCGATAGCTCTCGTCGATCCAGTCTCGGAACATATCGAGCGGGATCTCCGAATGCTTCGGAAAGCGCGCCGACACCCAGCCGCTGCGCCCCAGGCGATAGCGAGTTGGGGACGTGAAGGGTAAGCCCAGGGCGGCGTCGGCGCTCTCCGGCAGCTTGACTGTGAGGTTGAGCGTTTCCTTGTCCTGACCCAGGAAGAGAAAGATCTTGCCCCGCACTTTGATGGTCCGATCGCCCCAGGGGAAGTCTTCGACGGCCTCCGGATAGCTAAGGGCGACCCGCCGCAAGGCCTGAACCGCGCGGCTCAGCTCGCTCACGGCGACCCTATAGGGCGGGCATCGGACGCAGGTCGGGTTCGATCCACTGCTGCTTCGCGTCGTCACGGTTCATCCGCTCCCGCGACCAGTGCCGGAGAGGCAAGCCCTTGTCGAGCAGATGCGGCTCGGCGGCCAGCAACTCATTGAAGGTCAGTTCCGGATGACGGCGGATCCCGATGCCGACTACCCGCAACCAGAATCTCGTCATCGTCTCGTTGTAGCGTTCGGCGCTGCCGTGGTGGGCGGCGAAATGCCGGATCCCGCTCGTGACATCGTCGGATGCCCGTTCGAGGCCGAGGCGGCGGATCTGGATCCAGGCCAGCCGAAGGTGATCCCGGTGATGGAAACCCTGGTTGGAAAGTTGGTCAGCGTGAAAAGCTGCTACAAACGCTTCATCGGCCGGCGTGACGCCCGCTAGCTGATCTGAACTCATGAGAAATCTCTACGGGCAAGGTTACGCGATCGCCCTGCTGGTCGCCGCGAAGGTTGGCATCACCATGGCCGTCACCGACCGCTACGGCTGGCATCGTGACGAGCTCTATTACCTGGCGTCGAGCCGCCATCTGTCGCTCGGCTACGTGGACTATCCACCCGTCACCCCGCTCCTCGCGCGGCTGGATCAGTTCATCTTTCCCGGGTCGCTGCCGGGGCTGCGGTTGTTGACAGTGCTTGCGGGCGCGGCGGTGATCGTCATCGCGGCGCTGATCGCGCGGGAGCTCGGCGGCAACCGCCTGGCGCAGGGGCTGACCGGGCTTGCGGTGCTGATCTCGCCGGAGTTCGTCGGCACGAACATCCTCTTCCAAACCGTCAGCTTCGACCAGGTGGTGTGGGCCATGGCCTGCCTGTTGTTCGTGCGACTCCTGCGGGGGGCGCATCCACGTGAGTGGCTGTTGCTCGGGCTCGTCTTCGGAGTTGGCCTGGAGACGAAATACACGGTGATCGGGCTGGGTGTGGCCATGCTCATCGGTCTGGTGGTGACCAAGCAGCGGCGGCTCCTCGCCAGTCGATGGCCATGGCTCGGCTTCGGTCTCGCTGTCCTCCTGTTGCTGCCAAACATCGCCTGGCAGCTCGGTCACAACTGGGACAGCGTTGCGTACACGCTCCAACATCGTGGCAATACCGACGGTCCGGTTTTGTACTGGGTACAACAGGTGCTCCTGGTTGGTCCGCAGCTCGTTCCCCTGGTGGTCATGGGCGTCGTGTGGTTGTGGCGGCAGGACCGATTCCGCGCCGCCGCCGCCACGGTGATCGCCGTCGAGCTGCTCTTCTTTCTCGCCGGAGGCAAGGCGTACTATCCCGGGCCCATCTACCCGCTCATCTACGCGGCGGGTGCGATCTGGCTGGTCGGCGCGATTCGCCGCCCGTGGTTTCGACGGACCGTCGTGGCGGGTGCGGTGCTCGTCACCCTGATCCTGCTGCCCCTCGGTCTCCCGATCCTCTCCGCCCAGCAGATGGCGAACTCCTCGCTCTGGAAGGTGCGCAAGGATTTCGCGGATATGTACGGCTGGCCGGAGCTCACCCAGCAGGTCACCTCCGTGTACGACGGGCTGCCGCCGTCGGACCGCGAATCGGTGATGATCCTGGCCAGCAATTACGGCGAGGCCGGGGCGCTCGACCTTTATGGGCACGGCCTGCCGCCGGTCGTCTGCGCGCACCTTACCTACTATTACTGGGCCCCGGATCGGATGAACCCGTCGACGGTCATCGTGGTTGGCTATCCACGCTCCTACCTCGAGCAGTTCTTCGGCGACATCCAGCAGGCCGGCACCATCGGGAACGCCTATGGGCTACGGAATGATGAATTCGGCCAGGCCATCTGGATCGCTCGCCAGCCGCTACGGCCTTTGTCTCAGGCGTGGCCGCCGCTGAAGGCTCTCGATTAAAGTTTCGAGATCGCGGGCGAGATCACGATCGGCTACCAGGGGGAACCGGGCGCCTATTCGGAGGAGGCTCTGCACGCCACCTTTCCAATGGCGACGGCCCAGGCGTTTCGTACCCTGCGGCATGCGTTCCATCGGGTCGCCGACCAGACGATCGATTTTGCGCTGGTTCCGGTGGAGAACTCACAGGCCGGCAGCATTTTAGAGACCTATGACCTGTTGCTCGAGTACCGATCGCTGGTCGCCGCCGAGGTGGCGCTGCAGGTCGATCACTGCCTGCTGGCCGTGCCCGGGGCGGATCGCCGGCAGTTGAAGCGGGTTCTTTCCCACCCGCAGGCACTGGCACAGTGCGAGGCGTTCATCGTCCGCGAGGCGCTCGAGCCGGTTCCGGTTTACGACACCGCGGGTGCCGCCCGCCAGGTGCAGCAGGACGCCCGGCCGGAGGAGGCCGCCATCGCCGGACGGCGCGCGGCCGAGCTCTACGGACTGACGATTACCGCGGAGCGGATCCAGACTGTCCAGGAAAACATCACCCGCTTCTTCCTGATCAGCCGGCGCGGAGCCAAACGGCCGCGGCCTCCCCGGATCAAGCGACCGCGCTACGGCAAGAAGACCTCGCTCGTTTGCGCCGTGCCCAACGAGCCCGGCGCTCTCTATCGCCTGCTGGCCTGCTTCAACGAGTTCGGCGTCAACCTCAGCAAGCTGGAGTCGCGGCCGCGCCGCGACCCGCCATGGGAATACCTCTTCTACCTCGATGTCGATGGCGGGCGATCCGAAAAACCGGTGGCGGCCGCGCTGCGCGCCGCCCATCGGGCCGCGAGTTTCTTACAGGTCTTGGGGACGTACACGCGCGCCCTGCCACCCGCCGCACCGCCCCGGCGCCGCCGCCGGCGCAGCCGATCGCCCGCCGAACCGTAATCCCTTGGCTCAGCCGGTGTTCTGCAGGCCCGCCGCGATCCCGTTGATCGTTCGCAGCACGGCCTGGAGGTGGGCGGCACGACCTATATCGTCGGCGGGAAGGCGACGAAGCTCGCGCAGCAACCGCACCTGGAAATAGCTCATCGGGTCGAGGTACGGATCGCGGAGGCGAAGGCTGGCCAGCAGCTGCGGCTGTCGCTCAAGAACCGATCGCTGCTCCGTGATTTCGAGGATCGCATCGTGCGTCCGCCGGAACTCCGCCTCGATCAGCGCGAACAACCGGTCGCGCTCCCGCTCGTCACTGACGAGCGTCGCGTACTGTCGAGCGATCCGCATGTCCGCCTTCACCAGGACCATTTGCAGGTTGTCCACCAGCGAGCGGAAGAACAACCAGTTTCGATACATATCGCGCAGGCATTCGAGTCCGCCGGATCGCTGGCTGAAGTCTGAGAAGCCGGCGCCGACGCCGTACCACGCCGGCAGCAGGTGTCGGTTCTGCATCCAGGCGAAGACCCAGGGAATGGCGCGGAGATCTTCGACCGCCAGGGTGCCGCCCCGACTGACCGGCCGCGAGCCGGTGTTGAGCTGAGCGATCTCCTCGATAGGGGTCGCCTGCTCGAAATAGGCCTGAAAACCGTAGTCCTCGTAGACCAGGGTGCGGTAGCGCTGGCGGCTCTCCGCCGCCATGATGTCCATCGCCTCGCGCCAGACCGGATTCGCTTGCCGGGCCTCGGCCGGCATCAGCGAGTGCTCCAGCATCGCGCCCAGCACCAGGCCGAGGTTCTGCCGCGCCGTTTCGGGGCGCGCATATTTTCGATGGATCACCTCGCCCTGTTCGGTGATCTTGATCTTCGGATCCAGGGCGCCGGCGGGCTGGGCGCGGATCGCCTCGTGCGTTGGTCCACCGCCCCGCCCCACAGTTCCACCGCGGCCGTGGAAAATCCGCAACGTGCGTCCGTGCCGGGCCACCACCGACGCGATCAATTCATGCGCGCGGTCGAGTGCCCACGCGGCGCAGAGGTAACCAACCTCTTTGTTGCTGTCGGAATAGCCGAGCATGACCTCCTGGATTCCGCCGCGACCATCCAGTTGACGCCGGTAGACCGGGTCGGAGAGGAGCGCGTCCACCGTGGCCGGCGCTCGCTCCAGCGCATCCAACCGTTCGAAGAGCGGCACGATATCGAGCTCACTGCGCGGTGGATCGCTGGCGAGCTCGTGAAGCCCGGCCAGCCCCGCCAGGAATAATGCCTCGAGGACATCCTCGGCGCTCTCGGTCATGCTCACGATCAGCGTCTGGGCCGATCCCGGCGCCAGGCGCTGCGCCTCCGCCATCGCCGACAGGGTCGCCAGCAGGTTGCCGGTGTCTGGGGACCAGCGTGAGGCCACCAGCGAAATCGGCGGCGGCTTGAGGGTGGCGGATCGCCGGTGGCGGGTGTCGGCGCCGAGACGATGGAAAACCTCATCGGCCGCGGCGCGAACGACGGCTCGATGCTGGCGAACATCGAGGCGAGCACCGATGAATCCGAAGACTTGCACCTGTCGACGCAGCCGGAGAAGATCGCCGTCAGCGATGGCTCGATCGCCATGATCCCGCAGGCTGGCATCGAGCAGATCGAGGTCGGCGGCGAGCTGGTCCGCCGACCGATAGGCGGCGGCTTCCTGGTCGAGCGCTGCCCCCAGGCGCCGCCAGATGAAGGAGAGTTTGCGCCGGTATGGTTCCTCACGCGTGCCCGGATTCAGGGTCGCCGCGTACTCCTCGAGCTCGGTCTCGTCCCGCTGGATGGAGGCGGTCAACTCCGGGCTGACCGACGTCAGCCGGGTGGACTGACTGAGATCACGCGCCAACGCCCGTACGCGGTCGCGGTAGAGGGTCAACAGCGCGCGGCGCTGAAGGTGCAGCGTCTGCGTCAGCATCGCGGCGTCG
>VBHC01000221.1:295-3097 GCA_005889535.1 Chloroflexota bacterium | reverse complement strand
TCCGCGATCCGACAGCGGTTCTCGCGGCGGTCAGCTCAGCCACGATGACGACCGAACCACGAGCCCGGACGCCACGCCGACCGAGCTGCGGGAGAGCGCGGGTCCAGGTCATTCGCCCTCTTGCAGATTTGGGTGATCCGCCCTCGACGGACCAATAGATGGACAGGCTCCATGGCTGATACTCGCTTCACCAGGCCTGCTCGCCTCGAGGCGATTCTTGCTTTTCTTGCCATCTACGTGATCTGGGGTTCGACCTTCCTCGCCATCCGCTATGCGGTGGAATCGATCCCTCCTTTGTTCACCGCTGCGACGCGGCATCTGATCGCCGGATCGATCCTCTTGGTGTGGGCATTGTGGAAGGGCGAGCGGCCGACGCGCCAGGGATGGCGCGCCGGGGTCGTCCTCGGTTTCCTCTTCTTCTTCCTCAGCCATGGGCTGCTCCATTGGGCGGAGCTGAAGGTTCCGTCCGGCGCTGCGGCGCTGGTGATCGCGATCGAGCCGGCGATCGTGGCGCTGCTGCTGCCCCTGCTGAGGCTGGGCCCGAGCCCGGGCCGTGTGACCTACGCCGGACTGGCGTTGGGCGTGGCGAGCGTTGCGGTGCTCTTCCGGCCGGATGTGTCGACCGGGCAGGGGGTTCTCCTGGGCCTGGTCGCGGTGCTGATCAGCGCGATCGCCTGGTCGTTCGGCATCGTGTACGCGCGCAAGCTCCAGCCAACCAACGGCTCGACACTGAACGCCGCTCTGCCGCTCTTGTGCGGCTCGCTGATGCTGCTGGCCGGCGGCCTCGTGCGCGGCGAACATCATGTCCTCCAAATCAGCCGCGTCTCGGTGGAATCGCAGCTTGGGCTGCTTTTTCTGATCTTTTTTGGCTCGCTGGTTGCGTTCAGCGCGTACGCGTGGCTGCTGAAGCATTTCCCGCCGACCCTGGTTGCGACCCACACGTACGTGAATCCGATCGTGGCGGTGCTGCTCGGATGGTGGGTTGCCGGAGAGAAGCTCACCACGTCGATCCTGTTGTCGATGTTCCTGGCGATCTCGGCGATCGCGTTGGTGAATCGCGGGAGTCAAGGGACCTGACCTGCCGTGGCGACGAAAGCTCCCGTCGGCTCGTGCTACAAAGCGGTCGAGGGCCGCGCATGCTGATCCGTCGGATGCCGAAACCGGCACTGCGCCCGTTCGTGAGGATGCTATGGGCGAGCGACGGCAAGGACCTCGCGACCACGCCCCATCGCGAGCGGGTGGTGCCGACGGGCACGATGCACCTGGCGTTCCGCCTCTCCGACCATCCGCTGCGGCTGTTCGAAGACGCCGCTGCCACCGTAGCGCGGCGGCGCGCGATCGAGCTTCTACGTTCGCGAGGTCTTTGGCGGCGAGCGCTCGGTCGGCGTGCAGCTGCACCCCGGAGCCGCGGCGGTGTTGTTCGGCGTGCCGTGCGACGAGCTGGCGGAGCGGCACACGCCGCTCGAACAGGTCTGGAGTCCCACGGCGCTGCGGATGCGGGATCGCCTCGGCGCCACCGGGAATCTCGAGGAACAGCTCGACGTCCTGGAGTCGATGCTGGCCGCACGGCTGCCGCGCGTGCACGGCCTTCATCCCGCGATCGCCCAAGCGCTCGAGCAATTCGCCACCACCTCCGACGTCGGCAGCGTGGTGAAGGAGACCGGCTACAGCCATCGCCGGTTCATTGCGCTCTTCAGCAAGGCAGTCGGGCTCACGCCCAAGCGCTACTGCCGTGTGCTGCGTTTTCAGGGTGCGCTGCGGAGGATGGCCGCGCGGCCTCGAGCGCCTTGGATAGAGGTGGCACTCGACGCCGGCTACAGCGACCAGCCGCACTTCAATCGCGAGTTCCGCGAGCTGGTAGGCGTGACCCCGGGCGAGTACCGCAGGGTCGCGCCGACGCTGACACACCATGTGCCGATTCGCTAGGTCAAATCCTTTCAATACGGCAGGGGGGCGCGCTGGCAGGCTCGGCGCATGGGTCCAGCGACCAAGGAGGCCGTGATGAAGATCCACGAGCTGTTCGCGTACATCGCAGTCAAGAATGCACCCAAGGCGATCGAGTTCTACAAGGCGGCGTTCGGCGCGGAGGAGAAGTTCCGCCTCGTGGAGCCGAGCGGGCGCGTCGGCCACGCCGAGCTCGCCTTCGGAGGCACCATCCTCATGCTCTCGGATGAGTACCCGGAGTTCGGCATCCGCGGCCCTGACGGGCTGGCGGCAACGCCGGTGACCATCCACCTCCATGTCGACAACGCCGACGAGTTCATCGCGCACGCGGTAGCGGCGGGGGCGGAGGTGGTACGGCCAGCGAGCGACCAATTCTACGGCGAGCGCTCAGGCACGTTGCGCGACCCGTTCGGGCATCGGTGGCTGATCGGGCATCACATCGAGGATGTGTCGTCCGAGGAGATGCAGCGGCGGTATACGGAGGTGATGACGAAGTCCTCCTGAGCGGTGTGAGCTCACAGCGCCGCTTGCGGTCCACAGCAGCGCGGGTCTGGGCAGACGCCGATGGCTGTGAAGCGCAGCGCGGTGCCATCGCGATGGACATCCACGCCGGCGATGAAGTGGTCATCGGAGTTGAAGTCACGATCCTTGGCGAAGGCGACGCTCGCTAACCCGGACTACCCGACGACCAGCGAGCGCGAAGCGGTGCTGCAGGACATCTCGCGCGCCAGTGGCATTTACAAGTCCTGCTCCGCCGAACAGAACTAGCGCGCGCGTCGCTGCCGACCGCGACGATCGTCTGAGCCCGGAGGGGACCATGACATCCCGATCTCTGCTGTTCGGTCTCGGCATTCTCAT
>VBHC01000221.1:0-253 GCA_005889535.1 Chloroflexota bacterium | reverse complement strand
CGCCCAGGCACGAGGCCCTGCCGCACGCGGCTCTTCACTGATGTGAGGTTCGCCGACTTCTCGCCCAAGTTGTTCGACTACGCGCCTCCCTCGGCGTGTCCCGGTCCGTGGCAGAAAGTGGTGCTCGAGGCCGACTGGTCGGTCGAGCCTGGCCGGCAGTTCGACCGCACCGCCAATCTCTGGATCGGCGGCGTCAACGTCTACTTCGGCACCACCGCCGAACCGACTCGCCCCCCGAACGCGATAGGCCGCT
>VBHC01000186.1 GCA_005889535.1 Chloroflexota bacterium | reverse complement strand
GGCAATCGCCGCCGAAGTGCTCTACACATTCATCACCGCCCCGAATTTGCAATGGAGCGTGGTCGGTCACTACCTCTCGCACCGGCTGATCCTCCAGGGAATCGTCACCACGCTCGAACTGACCGTCCTGGCCATGCTCACCGGGATCATTCTGGGTGTCGTGCTCGCCGTCATGCGGCTGTCGCCCAACCCGGTGGTATCGACGGTGAGCTGGTTGTACATCTGGTTTTTTCGCGGTACGCCGGTCCTGGTGCAGATCTTCTTCTGGTTCAATCTCGCTCTCGTGCTTCCACACATCGGAATTGGCATCCCGTTCACTTCGATTCAGTGGCAAGCCAATACGAACACGCTGATTCCGGCCTTCATGGCCGCGTTGCTGGGGCTCGGCTTGAACGAGGGCGCCTACATGGCCGAGATCGTTCGCGCCGGCCTGATCTCCGTTGAACACGGGCAGACCGAGGCGGCCCAGGCACTCGGGATGACGCGGCTGCTTGTGATGCGGCGCATCGTGTTGCCCCAGGCGATGCGGGTGATCATCCCGCCAACCGGCAATGAGACCATCTCAATGCTCAAGACCTCGTCGCTGGCGTTTGTCGCGTCGGTTCCTGAGCTCTTCACGCGATCCCAACAAATCGCCAGTGCCACCTTCGAAGTCATCGAGTTGGCGATCGTGGCCAGCATCTGGTACCTGGCGATGACCTCGATCCTGACGATTGGCCAGTATTACCTGGAACGGCGCTTCGGCCGGGGAACCCAGCGTGGCTTGCCCCCCACCCCGCTGCAGCGCTTCCGCCGCATGCTCTTGACGTTTCACGCACCGCCGCCGGACGAGGCTGAGCCGGTGGTTGTTCCAAGCGCCATCCCGCGGCGCGACGGTCGCTGACATGGGCGGAAAGCCGATGGTCCAGGCTGAGGCGGTTCACAAGAGCTTCGGCCGCCTGGAGGTGCTCCGGGGTATCGACCTCGAGGTCTACCCGAGGGAGGTCATGTGCATGATCGGCCCCTCGGGGTCGGGCAAGAGCACGTTCCTGCGCTGCATCAACCACCTGGAAAAGATCGACGCCGGGCGGCTATCGGTCGATGGTGAGCTGGTCGGCTATCAGCAGCGCGGTGACAAGCTCTACGAACTTCGAGAGAGCGAGGTTTGCCAGAAGCGTTCTGAAATCGGCATGGTCTTTCAACGTTTCAACCTATTCCCGCATAAGACCGCGCTCGAGAACGTGACGGAAGCGCCGATCCTGGTCAAACGAGAAAGCCGTTCAGCTGCCGTTGACCGAGGCCGCAAACTCCTTGAGCGGGTGGGCCTGGCGGAGAAGGTCGATGCCTATCCCAACCAGCTATCCGGCGGTCAGCAGCAGCGGGTGGCGATCGCGCGCGCGCTGGCGATGCAGCCCAAGCTGATGCTCTTTGACGAGCCGACCTCAGCCCTCGACCCTGAACTGGTGGGCGAGGTCCTCGACGTCATGCGTGGGCTCGCCGAGGATGGCATGACCATGGTGGTCGTGACCCATGAGATGGGCTTTGCTCGCGAGGTGGGGGACAGCCTCGTCTTCATGGATGGGGGCGTCGTGGTGGAAGCCGGCAAACCGCGCGACGTGCTGACGAAACCGCAACACGAGCGCACCCGCTCGTTTCTGTCCAAGGTGCTCTAAGCCAGGGCCCGATTCGGCGCGGGCGGCCACCGCGTGCAAGATTAGAGCCAAATGATCGGTGGCCAGCCGCTGAGCGACGAAGACTGGCTGTACCCCGACCAACCACGGCGACCTCTACGGACGCTGCTCATGGGGCGTCGCCGTTTCGTGGTCGGGATGGTAACGGTCGCGCTCCTGGTCGGGGTCAGCTCGACCGCACCGCCGGGGGCGACCCAAAGCGTGACCGGGGCGCCGGCCGCCCTGCCCTATTTTGGCCTGCTTCCCGCGGTTGCGTACGACGCCATTCGCCGTCAGGTGGTGCTCTTCAACAACCGCGGCGAGACCTGGCTGTGGGCGAAAAACCGATGGACCCAGGCCCACCCAGCGGTGTCGCCGTCAGGACGGATTGGCGCGGCGGCCGCATGGGATCCATTGATGGGCGCGGTGTTGCTCGTGGGCGGGCAATCCTACGCGGACGAGAGCGTCCTCAAGGACACCTGGACATGGAACGGCTCGACCTGGAGGGAGGTCGGGCCACGGACGACCGCCTCGCCGGGAGGGTTCATGCTCGCGATGACCTATGACACGGACCTCGAGGCGATGGTCCTGGTTGCGTCCGATATCCCCGTCGGGTCGCCGATCCGGCTGTGGACCTGGGACGGCGCGGCCTGGCACCAACGGAACGCGGCCGGCGGGCCGGCCAGCCCGGTGGCCGTTGTCGCGTATGATCCCGTCACGGAGACGGTCCTGGCGGTCGGCGCCAGGTGTTCAACGTCATATTGCGTCTCCGACACCTGGAGCTGGGACGGCGCGGGTTGGCAAGCATCCAGGCCGCCCCACGAGCCGGGCTTCGCCTTTTCCAGCATGACGCTGGTGCACGACCCGATATCCGGCCGGTTGATCCTGCTCACGATCGCGCCCACGACTGCCGGGCCGGCTCCACCCGAGACTTGGACCTGGAACGGTCAGGACTGGAGCTGGCAGCAGACGATCGGTCAACAGAACGCCGTGGCCGTCGCCGCCGACGGCCTTCCCGGGATGGTCCTTGCCTTCGAGGACTCTTCCCAGGATTTCAAAACCCAGCGGATCGATGCCTGGGAATGGACGGGCAATTCCTGGCAGCCGATCCGTGCCAGCTCAGCGTCGGGCTGACCGCTTCAGATCTTTGAGGATCTCTCTCGAAGCGTTTCGCCCGTTGATGCCACTGATGCCGCCGCCGGGGTGCGTGCCCGAGCCGCACAGATATAGCCCCTTGATGGGCGTGCGGTAGTCGGCGTAGCCCGCCACCGGCCGCCAGGAAAAGAGCTGGTCGAGCGTGAGGTCGCCGTGCATGATATTGCCGCCCACCAGGCCGTACTCCTGTTCCATGTCGTAGGGGCCCAACACCTGCCGCTGCTCGACGGCTGCCTTGAGGTTGGGCGCAAAGCGCGCGTACCCATCGACGACCCGATCGGCGTAGGCCTCCAGCTCGTCGCGGTGCGGGGCCTGCGACCAGCTGGCGGGAACGTACTGAGTGAAACAGCTCATCAGGTGCTTCCCGCGGGGAGCCAGGGAATCGTCGACCACCGTGGGAATCACGCCGTCCGAGTACGGCGCCGCCGAGGGCTTTCCATACTTCGCGTCGTCGAAGGCGTGCTCCAGATACTCCATCGAGTCGCAGAGCTGGATGAACGACCGGGCCGCCGTGGCCGAGTCCTCCGGCGCTAGGCCCTCGAATCGAGGCAGCTCGCCAAGGGCCAGGTTGACCTTCACCGTCCCGGATCGAGTCTTGTAGCGGTCGATCGCGCGCACGAAATCCGGCGGCAGCTGGCTTGATTCCACGAGCTCGCAAAACGTGATCTTGGGGTGGGCATTGGACACCACGGCGCGCGCCCGCAGCTCGGTGCCATCGATGAGCGCAACGCCAACCGATCGGCCGTTCTCGACCAGGATGCGTCCCACCCGCGCCCCGGTTCGAATCTCGGCACCATGCTCGCGGGCATCGTCCGCAATCGCCTGGGACACCGCGCCCGTGCCGCCTCGAACGAAGGCCCACTCCGCCATCTGGCCGTCGACCTCGCCGATGTAGTGATGCAGCAGAACGTACGCGGTCCCCGGCGTGGAGGGTCCGCCGTAGGTCCCGATCGCCCCGGAGACGCAGCGCGCGGCCTTCACCTGTGGCGATTCGAACCACTCGTCGAGCAGCTCGGCAACTGAGAGGGTCATGACCTTGACGAAGTCGCCGGTGCTTTTCACATCGAGACGCTTGAGCTTCCAGGCGAAGCGTGCCAGCTCCAGCAGGTCGGACGGCGATTTCGCCCCGACGGCGGGCGGGGTCATCAGCAGCAGCGGCCGCACCAGCCGGGCGATCTTCGCCAGGTAGTCGCTGAACACCGGCCAGGTTTCCGCGTCTTTCTTGGAGAATTTGCCGATTTCGGCTTTTGCCTGGGCCGCGTCCTTGGTTAGCAGCAGGTGAGAGCCATCAGGGAATGGGACGTAGTAGTCGGCGGCCAACGGGTATAGCGTCAGGCCGTGCCGGTGTAACTCGAGCTCGCGAATGACCTCCGGCGGCATCAGCGAGAGCACATATGAGAGCGTCGAGACGGTGTAGCCGGGCCAGGGATGCTCGCTGACGGCGGCGCCCCCCAGGACGTCGCGGCGCTCGAGGACCAGCGTCTTCAGCCCGGTCCGGCCGAGATAGGCCGCCGCCGCGAGACCGTTATGCCCGCCCCCGACGACGATGACGTCGTATTCAGCCGGCACCCGCCGGAGTATAGCCGTGGTCGAATTCGTCAACTGTCCCTTGACAACGGTTCGCAGCAGGTTCAAATTTCGCCTCAGGCTCTGCCCAAGGGCCGACCACGCAATAAAGGAGGGGTAAGCAATTGGCGGTATTAGAGACGTCGGCTGACGTCCTCGCCGAAAAACGCAAGCTGCGCAAGTCGCTGTTTCGATGGGACCTCGTGTTCTTCACCGTCGCCGGCATCGTGGCGCTCGACACGCTCGGTGCCGTTTCGTCCCAGGGAGCACAAGCCGTCTTCTGGCTCGTCGTTTCCGGTATCACGTTCCTCATCCCGTACGGGCTCTTGACGGCAGAACTCGGGACGGCATTTCCTGTCGAGGGGGCCGTCTACGAGTGGGTCCGCCTCGCCTTCGGACACCTGGCCGGCGCCGTCACGGCGGTCATGTACTGGATCAGCAACCCGGTCTGGCTGGGCGGGACGCTTTCCGTGGTCGCCATCGCCGCCCTGGACACGTTCTGGGGCAAGCCGTTCGGTGGGATCGCGAACACCGGATGGCTGGAGTTTCTCGTGGGCTTCCTCTTCATCTGGATCGCGGTCACCTGGAACATCCTGTCGTTGCGGCAGATGAAATGGGTGCCGAACCTCGGCGCGATCG
>VBHC01000185.1 GCA_005889535.1 Chloroflexota bacterium | reverse complement strand
TCGCCTACCTTCTCTACTACTACATGATGAACACGCTGGGCGCCACCCGCGCCACGACCGTCACCTTCCTGCTGCCCCTGACTGCGGTCTTCTGGGGCGCGACCCTGCTGCAGGAAGCGATCACCATCCCGATCATCGCCGGCATGCTCGTGATCCTCCTGGGCGTCTATCTGACGAGCCGGCCTCGGGCGCGACGCGCGGCGGCGGTCGTCGAGGGCCGGGGCGCCGCCTGACTCAGCTCGTCAGCCGATAACCAGCGGCTCTTCCCAGAACTGCTGGCCATCGCCCAGTCGCCATGAGCGCGCCTCACCGAGCTTGCCGGCTTGCACCGAGGCGACGACGTAGCTGTAAAACGTCCAGGCATGCTCGGCGTCGAAGCGCGAGGGGATCGGTGGATGGTCCGGGTGGCTGTGGGCGAAGCCGATGATCTCGAGCCCCCGGGCTTCAGCATCCTTCTGCACACGCAGCTGCTCGAGCGGATCAAGCGCATACCGGTCTCGCGGCCGGTCCTCGATGATATTCCGCATCCCGCGGAATTCGACAACCTCGTGATCGCCTCCATTTTCCCGGCCCAACAGTGCGCCGCAGGCCTCGTTCGGATAGCCCCCTTCGAGATGCTCCCGCATGCGGCCCATGACCGCAGCTGGAATTCGTAGCCTCAAAACCTGCGGCGGTAGATACCCGAGCTGAGATAGCGATCGCCGCCGTCGGGAAAGATCATGACGAAGACCCCCTCGGAGGTTCGGCGCGCGACCTCGCGGGCGGCGTAGAGCGCAGCACCCGACGAGTTGCCCACCAGCAATCCTTCCGAGCGCGCCAGGTCGTGGGCCAGTTCGTAGGCGGCCTCGGTCGGTACGCTGATCTTCTCGTCCTGCACGCTGGGATCGTAGATTCCCGGGACGATCGAGCTGGCCATGTGCTTGAGGCCCTCCAGCCCGTGCAACCCGTCGGACGGCTCGGCGGCGATGACGCGGATCGCCCGGTTGTGTCGCTTGAGGAATCGACCGGCCCCCATCAGGGTGCCCGTGGTACCGAGCCCCGCTACAAAGTGGGTCACCTCGCCGTGCGTCTGGTCGATGATCTCGGGGCCGGTGGTGTCGAAGTGCGACCGCCAGTTGAATGGATTGTTGTACTGGTCCGGCATGTAATAGACGCTCGGCGCCGCCTCCTTCATGCGATGCGCTTCCCGGATCGCCCCATCCGAGCCCTCCAGCGCCGGGATGAAGATGGCCTCGGCCCCGAACGCCTTGACGATCTCGCGACGCTCCTCGTTGACGTTGGCCGGCATGACGAGTTTCACCTGGTAGCCTTTGGCCGCCCCGATCAGGGCATAGGCGATGCCGGTGTTTCCCGATGTCGAGTCCAGGATCACCCTCTCCACTGTCAGCTCGCCGGTCCGCTCGGCCTCCTCGATCATGCGCAGCGCCGGCCGGTCCTTGACCGAGCCGCCGGGGTTGAACCACTCAGCCTTCGCGTAGAAGGTGATGTGGGGAAACTCCTTCTCCAGCAGCCGGATCCGGATCAGCGGGGTGTTGCCGATCCGTTGCAGGATCGACTGGTCCGGCAGGTTCTCGATGAGCGACAGCGCGCGATGGGGCATCAGGCGAGCTTACCTTTCCAGCAGGAACACCGGATGGTCCGCCGGATCGGGCAGCGCGGCGAATTCTTTGGCGACAAATCCCCCGTATTTCGACCCGTATCGCTGCACGTAGGCGGCGACCAGCGGCGCGCGCTCGGCCGCGGGAACCTCCCTGGCGGTGAAGCGGTTTTTCCGCCCGCCCGCTCGCAGCTCACACTCGCCGACCGCCCGCAGGTTTCGTGCCCAGTGGGTGTTGCCTCGCGGGGCAACCAGGTACCGCTTGCCTTCGTAATCGAGCGGCAGCACCGGCATCGTGTAGCGCCGGCCGGACGCGCGCCCCCGGACCGTCAGCGCCGGGGCGAGCCCGAGCGCGGCCATCAGGGGATTGACGACCTTGTTATTGAAAAACCCCGACTTCCGGTAGGGGGCCACGTCGCCCATCCATCGATTCTATCGGCCGATCTCCGGCCGAACTCGGTTTTCGATCCAAATCCGGTGCTATACTCGCGCCAAAACTTGGGGGTGAAAACCTATGCAAGCGAGTTCGTCGTCGACCGCAAGCGCTGAGAAGGCCGGATGGTGGGTTCGGTTCGTCGCCTATTTCGTTGACTCATTGATCGTCGGGATTCCCGCCGGCATCGTTGGCGGAATTCTCGGCGCCGTAACCGGAGCCTTCTCCAGCACAAATCCCAATGGAGGCGGCGTCTTCATCTTCTATGCCATCCTCGTCCTCGCCAGCG
Source organism: Chloroflexota bacterium (assembly GCA_005889535.1). Classification (GTDB taxonomy): domain Bacteria; phylum Chloroflexota; class Dormibacteria; order CF-121; family CF-121; genus CF-13. Next base: position 2,732 of record VBHC01000185.1, on the reverse strand, counting down.
TCGCGTACTTCGTCTACTTCTGGTCCCAACGGGACGGCCAGACCATCATGAACAAGGCCATGAACATCAAGGTCGTTCGGGCGGACGGCGCACCGATCACCGTCGGCACCGGAATCGTCCGTTACATCGGCTACGTCCTGAACAGCATCATCTTCGGAATCCCGATCGGCTTTATCTGGGCAGCCTTCGACGGCAACAAGCAGGGCTGGCACGATAAGATCGCCGGGACTTACGTCGTCAAGACATCGTAAGCGCGCGCTGAAACTCGTCGAGCAGATCGTCCGGGTGCTCCAGTCCGACTGAGCACCGAACCAGTCCGTCGCTGATGCCGGCTCGACCTCGCTCATCCGCGGTCAGTCCGCGATGCGAGGTCGAGGCCGGGTGGCTGAGCGTGGTGGCCACATTGCCGAGGCTGGGCATCAACCGCACGAGTTTGAGCTGCCCGATCATCTTCTCCAGGGCAGCCCGGCCGCCCTCGAGCTCAAAGGACAGCAGCGCACCGGCACCGTCCGGCAGGAGCCCCCGCGCGCGAGCGCAGAACGGACTGCTCTCCAGCTCGGGGTAGTTCACGCGGCTGACCGCCTGGTGGCGCTCGAGAAACCGAGCCAGGGCCAGCGCATTGGCGGTGTGGCGCGCCATCCGCACGGCCAACGTGCGAATGCCGCGCAGCGTCAGCCAGGCGTCGAACGGTCCCAGGGTCGGCCCCCAGGTCTGGGCGAAGGCGCGTGCGCCGTCAGCCCATGGTGGCTTGCCCACCACCAGGCCACCGATGACATCCGCATGCCCGCTCAGGTTCTTGGTCGCGCTGTAGATGACGGCGTCCGCCCCCCAGCGAAACGGCTGGCAGAGGACCGGAGTTGGCACGGTGTTGTCGACCACCAGCAAGGCGCCCGCGTCATGCGCCAGGGCGGCCAGCGCGGCCAGATCCGGGACGCGAATCAAGGGATTGGTGCACATCTCGCAGAGGAGTACCCGGGTTCTGTCGGTGATCGCCTGTTTGACGGCCACCAGGTCCTGAAAATCCACGATGCTGGTCGTGATCCCGAAACGGATGAGGTCATTGCGAAGAAACGTCAGCGTCGTGCCGTAGCAATCGTGCGCCGCCACGACCTGGTCGCCGGCATTCATCTCGCTCATCAGCGCCACCGCGATAGCGGCCATCCCCGACCCGACCGCCACCGCGTCGAGTCGCGTGTCGAGTGCGTTGCCCTCGAGACCGGCGACCGCGGCCTGAAGCTGGCGGTGGTTCTCGGTCCCCCACCGGCCGTAGCCACGATGCTCGGCCATCGCGACGTCGAGGCTCGCTAAATCCGGATAGCCGCTCGCCGACCCGACACTGATGTCCGGTGTCACCGGCGCATCCTTGCGATCGAGGGTGGGCTCGCCGCCATGCACCGCAATCGTGTCGGAGTGCGGCATTCGGGTCAGCCTACCGCAAGTCGCTCGAAGCGGGCGACCTGGTCCGCGTCACCAAGCCGTTCCAGGACCCGCAGCCCCGCCTCCAGCTCGGCGCGGTCGCCGGTGATGAGCGCCCGTTCGCAGCGCACCCGAGCCGCGTATGGCAGGGCCCCGGCACGCTCGAGCAGGGCGAGGGAGCGACCCAGCCGGCCCAGGTCGCGGTCGGCCACACCCATGGCGCGTTCAGCCTGCGCCAGGAGCAACGGGAAATCTTCGGCATGCGGATTCGCCATCACGTAACGGACGGTCTCGCTCGGCGGCGGGCGGTCGTGGTCGAGCAGGAAGCTGAAGCCCCGCTCGAGCCGTTCCAGCTGAAGCATCGGACCCAGCCGGAAGTACCGAACGGCATCCTCTCCCGAGCCGAGGTCGCGCCGTCCGTATCCAATCCAGCGGCGGAACTGGGTCCCCTCGGCGAAGGCCGATGAAATCTCGTCGTGGATCGTTCCGTAGCGGTCGAGGAGACGCTCGTCCTGGCGAGCTCGGGCAATATCGATGGCCGCCATGAAACCACGAAGCGCGTAGCCGGCGGACGAACGGCCCGAGTCGACCCACAGCTGGGCCGCCCAGTCCGCCATCGTCAGCGCCTCGTCCCAGCGGCCCAGCAGGGTCAGGACATAAACCCGCCAGGCCACGAGGTGCAGCGTCCACGCCGGAATCTGGCCAGGTTGAACCTGCGCCAATCCCTGGGCCGACACCCGTTCCGCTTCGTCGAGGTCACCGAGCAGCGCGGCGCTCCAGCTGACCATGCTGTGCGCGTCGATCTTTTCCACCATGTTGAGCCGGTCCTGGAAGGTCAGCCGTTGCCGCGAGTACTCGCGAGCTCTGCGCCAGTCGTCCTGGATCTGGCCGGTTCCGGCCAGCGCGTCGAGCGCCATGCTCTGCAGGTTGGCGTCATCCAGGTGGCGGGCCATGTCCAGCGCCTGCTCGGCGCTCCGAGTGGCCGCGGCGATCTCTTCTGCTGATGCTTCTCGACCGGCGCCACGCAGCCAGAAGGGGACGAAGCCCTCCGCGGCGAAATAGGTGGCCAGCGTTCGTTCATCGGTCACCTTCTCCGCAACCGCGCGAGCTTCCTGACGAAGCTCCGCCATCGCCGCTTCAGACAGGCGATTCGCGACCGATCCCTGCGACCGCATATAGATGTTCAGCAGTCCAGCGAGGACTTGTAGCTCCTGCGTCGGTGGCCGCCCTTGCTCGCGACACAGCCGCAGCGCCGTTCGATACGCCTCGGCGACGAACTCGCCGGACTCGGCCATCTCACCCAGCCGCTGGTAGAG
>VBHC01000051.1 GCA_005889535.1 Chloroflexota bacterium | reverse complement strand
GGCTTGCCGCCCAGCTTCATCTTGCCGCCGCTCTGCTTGACCTGGTAGTCGGCAACAGGCTGATCCACCCAGAGGATGTCCGCCCGTCCCGACAGCAGGGCTGAGTTCGCATCGGTTTGCTTCTCGAAGCTCGACACCTTGATCGGCTGCTTGCCGGCCGCGGCGCAGTTGTCCTTGTCACCGGCAATCGCTGTGCCTCCGACCTGTTTGCCCATAAAGCCCCAGGCGTCGCTTTCCTCGGTGGTACTCGTCTCGACGGCGACGGTGTGGCCACACATGTCGGCCGCAGTGTTGACGGTTGGGCCGCCCTGGGCCTTCACCACCCAGGACTCGCCGGCCTTGTAGTAGGTGATGAAATCGATCCCGCCCTTGATGCGCTCATCCGTCGGCGTGTAGCTGGAAAGGGCGAACAGGTAGCGTGGATTCTCGGCTTTCAGCTGCGGAATGATATTCGCGAAGATCACATTGTTGAAGGTGCACGCGACGCCCATCACCTTGCAGATGGCCTTGCCAAAATCGATGTCCCAGCCCTCGATCGCCCCGGTGTCAGGATTGATGAACTCATTGGGGGCATAGGTTGCGTCGGTCGCGATCTGTAGCGGCGCCAGGTCCTTTACCGACGCGGGCACTGTGCTGGCAATACTGTCGACCTTGCTCGGTCCGCCCGAACTTGCCCCAGGACTCGCGGTCCCGCCTCCGCAGGCAGCAAGTGTCAGGGCCACCAAGGCCAGGGTCACTGGAAGACGCTTCATGTTCTCCTCCCCTTCCGTTTTCGAACGTGAAATGAAGACGCTGCCAGAATTGTAGGCGAATGCCAAAGGCGCCCAACCTGGAGGCTCAGGTCGAATGGCCCCCAGTACCTCTCAGAACGCCAACCGATGCATACTAGATGCGATTTCGGCGCTGGCCGTGAAGCAACCTCGAGGAGGGAAGCCGTGAGTACTGTTGCCGAGCCGATCGCCCCTGGCCGCGTCGCGGAACTGATCGCCAAGGAGGAGGATCACTTCCGATCCAAGCGGCAGCGGTCCGACCAGCTCTGGAAGCAGGCCAAGCAGTACATCCCTCGAGGGGTTGCCTCGTCCTTCCAGGACGCGGCGCCCCAGCCGGTCTTCGTCGATCACGGTAAGGGCAGCCGCGTGTGGGACGTCGACGGTAACGAATACGTCGACTTTCACAATGGCTTCGGCGTGATGGTCGTCGGGCACGCCCATCCCCAGATCGTGCAGACGATCACCGAGCGGGCGGCGAAGGGGACCCATTTCGCACAGCCGGTGGTCGATGACGCGGTCGTCGCGGAGGAGCTGTCCCGTCGATTCAAGCAACCACAATGGCGATTCACCAACAGCGGCACCGAATCGACGCTCGATGCGGTCCGGCTGGCGCGGGGCTTCACCGGGCGCGATCGACTGATCAAGGTCGAGGCCAGCTACCACGGCCACCACGACGCGCTGCTGGTGTCGGTGGAGCCCTCGCCCGACCTGATGGGTCCCGCCGACCAACCGCTGTCGGTGCCCTACAGCGGCGGTACGCCGCAGGCGGTGGTCGACCTCGTCACTGTCGTCCCGTTCAATGACCTCCAGATCCTGGAGCGCACCCTCGATCGGCACCGTGACGAGGTGGCGGCAATCATCGTCGAGCCGGTGATGATGAACATCGGGATCGTGCTCCCCGACGACGGCTACCTGGCGGGGGTTCGCGACCTCGCCCACCGCCACGGCGCGCTCCTGATCTTCGATGAAGTCAAGACCGGCGTCACCATCGCCGCCGGTGGCGCGACCGAGCGCTTCGGAGTCACGCCGGACCTCGTGGCGCTCGCCAAGGCGATCGGCGGCGGACTCCCCTGTGGCGCGGTCGGCGGCCGCGCGGATGTCATGGGAACGATCGACGAGCACAAGGTGGTGCAGATCGGAACCTTCAACGGCAACCCGCTCACGATGGCAGCGTCGAAAACCACCCTCCTGTCCATCCTGACGCCGGCGGCGTACTCGCATTTCGATGCGCTATCCGAAGCGCTCGAGGGCGGTCTGCGCAAGGTCATGAACGACTATCAGCTCCCCTTCCACCCGATCACGCTGGCGGCGCGCGGCTGCGTCACCTATCGCAAAGAGCGCGTCCGCAACTACCGCGACTACCTCACGATCGACAAGAAATACGCCTATCTCTCCTGGCTCTATCAATGCAACCGGGGAATCTTGATGGCGCCGGGGGCCGAGGAGAACTGGACGCTCTCGGTCCAGCACTCGGAGGACGACGCGTTGCGTTATGTCCGAAACTTCGAGGAGCTCGCCAAAGCCCTGACGAGTTAGGCGACCGGGACTTTCGTCAGGTAATCGAAGATCAGCTGCGACCAGGACTCCATGTCCAGGTAGTAACTGCGCATCGCGTCGAGCTGGAACAGCGCGCCCGCGAGCTTGTCCACCTCGCGAATCGAGATCTCTGGCCGGTCGCCCTCGACCAGAAAAATCAGGCCGACGTGTACCCGGCCCACCGGCGTCGTCTGGTCGTTGATCGCCCCCAGCAGCCGGGTCGAGAAGTGGCCCTCGTAGACGACTTCTTCCTGCCATTCCCGGCGTAAGCCGGCCTCGATCGGGTCGGCCGCCCCGGCGACGTCCTCGGGATTGATGTGCCCGCCGACGCCAAGCGAGTAGAGATGCCGCAGCCGGCGCTCGCTGGAGCGTCGCAGCCGGTGGGTCAGGAAGTAGCGATCGTCGTGACGGAAGACGACGTAGGGAATGATCTGGGGCTCGGAGGGGTCCTCCTCGACCTCGCGGCGCGGCCGGAACCGGTAACTGCTGCGAACCCGCGCCAGCAGGCCGGCCAGGTCCGCGTCACGAAAGCCCGACCACTCGTTGCCCGCAAACAGGGCATCGCGAGGAACGACCAGGACCTCTTCCCGTGCGCCCACGGGATGAGTCTAATCGGCCTTTCGCAGTCGATGGCTCGCGATCCCTAGTCCCGGTGGTCCTTGTCCGAGGGACGGGGCGTGGGCCGCGGAGTCGGCCGCGGGGTTGGTTGTGGCGTCGCCTGCTCGCCAATCACCAGCACCGGCGGCGCGGCATCCGCGTCCTCTCGTTCGATCCGGTCGAGCTCGACGTTCGCGGCGGCGATGAGCTGCTTAACGTCCTGGTCGTCGTCGCCACGATTGGCGTTTTCGCGCTCGACCGCGTCGAGCTTGAGGTGTAGCGCGTGCAGGGCTTCCTTCGCCTTCTTCGGGTCGGCCGGATTCTTGAGCGCGGCCGCGGCATCATCGACGATCACGCGGAAGTCGCGCAGGCTGTTCTCCGCCAGCAGCGGCTTGTGATTCGCCGCCATCGCCTGCGCTTCCCGCAGCCGCTCACTGGCCAGTTGCAATTGAATCGTCAACCGCTCGTTCGTGGGCGCAAGCGCCAGGCGGACGCCCTCTTCGAGTTGCTTGACGGGGTAAAAAGGGTTGTCCGGGAGGGCGGACGGTGCCGCGAGGGCGGTGCCACCCGCAGCCAGGACGCCGATCGCGGCCACGGCGAAGGCCATACCCAGCCGCCGGTACCTGCCAAAGCCGGGCATCCGAAGCAGGCGGCGCTGCGGCAACACGGCCTGGAGGTTCAGCCAGAACGGCGCGAAGGCGACCGGCGGGGCGGGCGGGAGCGTGACCAGCAGCAGGTTGAGTTCGCGGACTTCGCGCAATTCCCCGGCGCAGGTCGCACACCCGGCGATGTGGCCGTCGATCCGGCGGCGCTCGTCGACCGCGAGCATCCCGTCCGCGTAGGGGATCAGCCAGTCGCGGGTCGTTGCATGACTCAACATTTGAAGGACAGCCTCTGCAAGTTCAAACGGCCCGATTTCATGCCGTATTCGTCTCCTCCGAAGGGCTGACGAGGTCACCCAGGCGCTCCCGGAGCAGGCGTTTCGCTCCATTCAGGCGCGACATCACGGTCCCAAGGGGAATGTCGAGAGCTCTGGCGATCTCGTCGTAGCTGAGCTCGCCAAAGGCCTGCAGCGCGATGGTGTCACGGTAGTGTTGCGGGAGGCTCGCGATCGCGTGACGCACCGCCCGCTGGAGGTCGTGGCGCGCCGCGACGTCCTGTGGATCTGAGCCGGCGCTGACCACCGGCTGCTCCAGCCCGTCGAGGGAGACCACCGGCCGGCGCCGCCGAAGCGAGTCGGTCACGGTGTTCGCTGCCACTCGGTGCAGCCAGTGCTTGAAGGGTTTGTCGTGTCGATACGTCGGCAGGGCCTTGTAGACCTTGATAAAGACGTCCTGGGCGACGTCTTCCGCGAGCGCCAGCTCGCCCAGCGCTCGGAAGGCGACGTTGATCACCAGCCGGTGATAGCGGAGCACGAGCTGGCGGAAGGCCTCCTGGTCCCCCGCCGCGCTCCGATCGATCAACCGGCGTTCCTCGGCGTCCCCCTCGGTGGAGGGGAGCTCTTTTTGCTGGCCCATCTCCCGACGATGTGACGCTCAATTCCCTCCCCCGCTTGCGGGGCGGGGCGGGTCAGGGTGGGGGCCGCAACCCCGTGAGAAACTCCCGGACCCGAGCCGTTGCATCATCGGGCCCCTGGGCAATGGCGTCCAGCAACGCGCTGGCGACGATGGCGCCGTCCGCTTTCCCCTCGAGCGCCGCCAGATGCTCCGGTCTCGAGATGCCAAAGCCGACCACCACCGGCAGTGCCGTATGCCGGCGCACCAGCTGGATGAGCGGCAGCACGGCCGGATCCAGCTGCGCCCGCGCCCCGGTGACGCCGGTGACGGCGATGCAGTAGATGAACCCGGTTGCGGCTCGGCAGGCCGCTTCGATCCCGGCCTCGCTGCTGGTGGGCGCGACGAAGAACACCAGGTCGACCCCCGCGTTGTCGGCCGTTTTGCGCAGATCGGCCGACTCGGTCGGCGGGAGATCGGGCACGATCAGTCCGTCGACGCCGGCCTCGTGTGCCGCCCGGCAGAAGCGGTCGAGGCCGAAAGCCAGGATCGGATTGAGATAGGTCATGAACAACAGCGGCACCTCGGTGCGTGCCCGGGCTGCCTTCGCCGCTTCGAGGGCATGGGCGACGGTCACACCGGCCTTCAACGCCAGCTGGGACGTCGCCTGGATGGTGCGACCGTCGGCCAGCGGATCCGAGAACGGAATCCCCAGCTCGATCGCCTCGGCGCCTGCGCCGGCAGCGGCCTCGACCAGGGCCGGGGTCAGCGCCAGCTTCGGATAACCGACTGTCAGGTAGGCGATCAGCGCCAGGCGCCGCTCCGCGCGCAGCCGGGCGAACATCGACGCGATGCGGCTCACGCGATCCGCGACGCGATCTCGCTCACACCCCGGCGGCACCCCGGACGATGTCCAGGTCCTTGTCGCCACGACCCGAGAGGTTGATCAGCACGATGTCGTCGGTGGCAAGCTCCGCCGCGAGGGTCATCGCGTAGGCGATCGCATGAGAGCTCTCCAGCGCCGGGATGATGCCCTCCAGCCGTGACGTTTCGTGGAAGGCGGAAAGCGCCTGCTGGTCCGTCACGCTCACGTACTCCGCCCGGCGCGCGTCATGCAAAAAGGCGTGCTCCGGGCCCACGCCGGGATAGTCAAGGCCGGCGGAGATGGAATGGGTCGCCAGCACCTGGCCGTCGCCATCCTGCAGCAGGTAGCTGAACGAGCCGTGGAGCACACCGGGCCGGCCGGCGAGGATCGATGCGGCGTGTGCGCCGCTCCGCAGCCCTCGCCCCGCCGCTTCCACGCCAATCAGTCGGACGGGGTCGTCGTAGAACGGCGCGAAGATGCCAATGGCATTACTGCCGCCGCCGACGCATGCGACCACCACCGTGGGCAGGCGACCGGTCTCGGCGAGCATCTGATCGCGCGCTTCGCGCCCGATCACCGACTGAAATTCGCGCACCATCACCGGGTAAGGATGCGGGCCGACCGCCGACCCGATGATGTAATGGGTGGTCCGAACGTTGGTGACCCAGTCACGGATCGCCTCGTTGGTGGCATCCTTGAGCGTTTTGCTGCCGCTGTCCACAGGGGTCACCGTCGCGCCCAGCAGGCGCATCTTGTCGACGTTGATCGCCTGGCGCGCCATGTCGTCGACCCCCATGTAGACCTCGCTATCCAGGCCGAACTTCGCGCAGACGGTGGCGACGGCGACGCCATGCTGGCCGGCGCCGGTTTCGGCGATGATCCGGCGCTTTCCCATCCGCCGGGCAAGCAGCACCTGGCCCAGCGCATTGTTGATCTTGTGCGCGCCGGTGTGGCAGAGATCTTCCCGCTTCAGCCACAATGTCGCGCCGCCGGCTCGCTGGCTGAGGCGATCGGCGCGATAGATCGGGGTCGGCCGTCCGCTGAAGGTCCTGGACAGTGACTCGAAATCGCGCCGAAAGCCGTCATCGCGTTGCGCTGCATCGAACGCGACTTCCAGCTCCTCGACGGCGGCCATCAGTGTCTCCGGGATGAAGCGGCCGCCGTAGCCGCCAAACCGTCCGCGCGCGTCGGGTCCCTTGACCAACGCTCCCCTGCTCACGCGTTGTCAGCCTCGCGCACGGCGGCAACAAATGCCCGCAACCGGGCATGGTCCTTGCGGCCGGGTTCGGCCTCGACCCCGCTGCAGACGTCGACAGCCCAGGGATGAAGCGCTCGCACCGCGCCATCGACGTTTGTCGGCGTCAGTCCCCCGGAGACGATCACCGGGTAGCGGCGGGCCACCTCCTTCGCGTGCGTCCACTCCCACGTTCGTCCGGTGCCACCGATGGTGTCCGGCGCCCAGGTGTCGAGCAACGGATGGTCGCCCTCGTCGAAGCGCATGGCGGTCAGCTCCTCTCCGGCGTGCACCCGAAAGGCGGGCAGCAGCAGGAGATTGAGGGCGCGATCGGCTGCGGTCAGCGGCCGGTAAACCTGGATCGCCGTGAGACCGCATGCCTGGGCAACGGCGGCGATCTGCTCGGGCGGTTCATCGACAAAGACTCCCACCCGCTCGACCGCGGCCGGCACATCGGCGAGCAGAGCCTGCGCCTGGTCGACCCGGACCTGCCGCTTGCTGCGGGTGAAGATGAATCCCAGCAGGTCGACGCCCAGGTCGACGGCGAGCTGCACGTCGGCTTGCTGCGTGTTGCCGCATACCTTGATCCTGGTCATCGTCCGCTCAGCTCCCGAACCTTGGTGCCCAGGTCGGGCGCGCGCAGCAGCGATTCGCCCACCAGTGCGGCATTGACGTCGAGGCGTTCGAGCTCCTCGATGTCGGCGCGCTTGTCGATGCCGCTCTCGCTGATCACGAGGTGGCCGGCCGGAATCCGCGGTCGCAACCTCGCGGTCGTCGCCCTGTCGGTCTTCATCGTCGTGAGATCTCGATTGTTGAGGCCGATGATGTCGGCGGCAGCCTCGAGCGCGCGTTGCAGCTCCGCATCGGAATGGACCTCGAAGACCACGGACATTCCGAGCCGGGTCGCCAGGTCATTGAGGCTCGCGAGCTCGCCGTCCTCGAGGATGGCGGTGATCAGAAGAACGGCATCGGCCCCCACGGCACGGGCTCCCATCACCTGCACCGGATCGACGATGAAGTCTTTACAGAGGACCGGGATCGCGACCGCGGCATGCACTGCTTGCAGGTGATCGAGGTTCCCGCCAAAAAATTCCGGCTCGGTGAGCACCGAAATCGCCGATGCGCCATTGGCCGCGTACCGGAGCGCCAGCGCGACCGGATCATAGTCGCGCTGCAGCAGGCCGCCGGAGGGCGAGCGTTGCTTGCACTCAGTGATCAGGGCCACGCCGGGCCGGCTCAGCGCGCCTCGAAAATCGCGTACCGGCGGCGCGGCAATGACTGATTGTTCCAGGCCGCTGGCCGTGACGGAGGCTTTGAGCTGCGCGATCGAGGCGCGCCGTGACTCGAGAATGCGGTCGAGAATTGGCGCGGTGTGCGTAGCCATCAGCAGCCGGAACCCCGATTACGCCCGGGCTGCCGTCTTTTCCAGGACTCCTTTCATCCGCTTGACGCCCTCTTCGATCTGGTCGATGGAGTTGGCGTACGACAACCGCAGATAGCCTTTCCCGGCTTCGCCGAACGAGGTACCGGCGAGGACCGCGACGCCGCCGTCATTGAGCATCCGATCCGCCAGCTCGCGCTCATTCTGACCGGTCCCGGTGATGTTCGGGAACACGTAGAAGGCGCCCAGCGGCTTGTGGCAACTCACGCCGGGCAACGCATTGAGCCGGTCGACCACCACGTCCCGGCGGCGCTTGAACTCCGCCACCATCGTCTGGACGGCCGGGTCCGAGCGGGGTGAGAGCGCCTCGATGGCGGCCATCTGCGTGAAGGCGGCCGCGCAGGAGCTGCTGTTGATCATCAGGGTTTCCATCTTCTGCGCCAGCGGAAGTGGGGCAACCGCAAATCCGAGCCGCCAGCCGCACATCGCATAGGCCTTGCTCAGCCCATCCGAATAGATCGTGCGCTCCAGCATGCCCGGCACGGTCATGATCGACGCGTGGTGGCCGTCGTAGGTGATCTGACCATAGACCTCATCGCTCAATACGTAGAAGTCGTGCGTTTGCGCCAGCTCCGCGATCTGCTCCATGTCGCGGGTTGACAGCACGCCGCCGGTCGGGTTCTGCGGGGAGTTGATCACGAGCAGCTTGGTCCGAGGCGTGATCTTTGATTTGAGCTCCTCGATGTCCAGCCGAAAATCGTTGCGCTCGCGCAGAGGGATTCCGATGGGGGTCCCTCCGGCAAGCGTCGCCACCGATGCATAGATCGGATACCCGGGGTCCGGGACAATGACCTCGTCGCCGTTCTCGACCAGGGCCAGCATGGTGAAGAGCAGGACATTTTTTGACCCGGGCACCATCACCACCTGCTCGGGCTTGACGTCGACCTCGTACCAGCGCCGGATCCATTCGGCCACCGCCTGCCGGGCCGGCATCAGCCCCCCGGCCGGCGTGTAATGGGTATAGCCCTCGCGGAGCGCCCGCTGAGCCGCTTCGACGATGTTCGGTGGAGTTGGAAAGTCGGGCTCGCCGATCTCGAGATGCACGATGTTGCGGCCCTGCGCTTCCAGCTTGCGCGCCTTGGCCAACACCTCGAAAGCGGTTTCGGTACCGATCTCATCCATCCGGCGCGCGAATTTCATGGCATCATCCTCTGACTCCGAAGGGACCGAGGTCGCCCTTGAAGCTCATCCACTTCACCCTGACGTCCTCGACGCGGGCCATGCGAGGGCCCTGACGAAGCAGGTCGAGGAACCGCTCGAGCGCCGGCGTGCTCCCTTCCGCCTCAACCTCCACGGCGCCATCGTAGCGGTTGCGCACGTAGCCCTGTAGGCCGAGCCGGCGGGCATGCGACTCGGCAAACATCCGAAAGCCTACGCCCTGGACATCACCGACGACCTCCGCCTTCAGCCGACGCCGCTGGGGGGAATCGGGCAAGCTGGCCGGGCAATCAGGCGTGAGCCGGAGGTCCGGCCGTAACGACGACCTGGATCCGTTTCGGCGCGTCGGGGATCGCCTCGAGGGTCCGGCGTACAACCGGAAGGTATGCCTGGACGAGCTGCCGAGCGGATTGTTCGGTTGGGGCGCCGATTACCAGCCGCTGATCGTCGCAGTGGCAGCAGATCGCGGTGCCTTCCCAGACGTAATACGCCGTATCGGGCAGGTTGAGGCTGAGCAGCAGCTGGAGCTCCTTCCACACTGCACTCCCCTGCATTGCTCCTAATCCTACTCCCGGAGCCCGCCCTAAGCTAGGGGCAAATGTCGCTGACCGATGCCCTCAAAGCGCAGGCCAGGGCGCTTGGTTTTTGCGCCGTCGGCGTCACCGGTGCGGAGCCGTTGGTCGAGGCGGAATCGGCCGCCGCGACGCGCACGGCGGAGGGTCTCCTCGATGGACTCAGCTGGTGGAGCCCGGCGCGCGCCCACGCCAGCGCGGACCCGCGACGGGCGATGCCTGACGCCCGCAGCGTCATTGCGCTGGCCTACCCGCACCCCAGAGCCGACGCGAGCGCCGAGGCGTCGTCCCCCTCGGGGGAACGGCAGGACAGGGACCCGCGCGGCCGCATTGCCACCTACGCCCTCGGCCGCGACTATCACGAGGTCCTTTTGGAGCGGACGCAGCCCTTACTGGCGATGCTTCGCGATCGGGGATACACCGCAAAGACCTACGTCGATCACGGCTGGCTGCTCGACCGCGCGGCGGCGGCCCGGGCCGGCCTCGGCTGGCTGGGCAAGAACACGAACCTGCTCGTGCCCGGTGCGGGCTCGTATGTCTTGCTCGCCGAGATCGTGACCTCCGCGGCACTTCAGCCGGATCAGCCGCTCAAGAAAAGCTGCGGCGAGTGCGACGCCTGCATGCGGGTCTGTCCGACCGGGGCCCTCGTCAAGCCGGGCGTGCTCGACAACCGTCGCTGCATATCCTTCTGGACGATCGAGCACCGCGGCGTCATCCCGCGCGAGATCCGGCCGCTGATCGGCGATTGGATCTTTGGCTGCGACCTGTGCCAGGAAATCTGTCCAGTCAATGCGCGGCCGGCCGCGCCCGATGCTGATGCCCTCAGCGCATTCGGCCCGATGATCGAGCCGCGGCCACACCTCGAGGAGCTGCTGACGCTCGACGATGAGACCTTCCGCGCCCGATTTCGTCAGAGCGCGGTCTGGCGGACGCGGCGATCGGGTTTGCTTCGCAACGTCGGCATTGCGCTGGGCAACGTCGCGGATCGCCGCTCGGTGCCCGCCCTCTCCCGTGCCCTGATCGACACAGAACCGCTTATCCGCGGCCATGCCGCGTGGGCGCTGGGGCGACTCGGCGGAGCTGCGGCCCGCGAGGGCCTGGCGCTCGCCGTCAGGCGCGAAGCCGACCCCTGGGTGCGCGAGGAGTGCGAGCTGGCGCTGCAAGAGTGCGGCCCGCCCGCCGTCCCGTCAGCGGTTTGACCGTTGTCCCCTCCTCCGCCCGCGCCAGCATGAACAACAGGTCGGACAGCCGGTTGACGTAGCGGAGCACTTCCGCGTTGAGCAGGTGGCCGGATTGCTGCAGGCCGACGATGCGGCGCTCGGCTCGCCGCACGACCGCACGGGCGACGTCGAGAGCGGCCGCGGGTTGCGTACCGCCGGGAATGACGAACGCATCCGGGAGGGCGATCCGCCGTTCGAGATCGGCGATCTCCTCCTCGCAGCGCGTGGTGAAATCGGCGGTGACGACCTTGAAATGACGCTGGAGCGTGCTGTACTCCGCCGCGTCGGTCGCCAGCTCCGCGCCAACCGTGAAGAGCTCGCTTTGCACCCGCAGGATGATCGCATGCCGTCCGCGATCACTGATCAGCGCGCGGGCGGCGCCGAGCGCAGAGATCGCTTCATCGACGTCGCCGTAGGCCTCCGTGCGCGGATCGGTCTTTGCCACCCGACCGCCGTAGAGCAGCCCGGTCTCTCCCCCATCTCCAGTCCTGGTGACGATGCTCTTGCGGGCGATGGCGCGATGTCCTAGGCGGCGCCGCGAGCCAGCACTTCCCGCGACCAGTGCTGCAGGATCGTGCGGTGCGATGCAAAGGCCAGCGGCGGTAGCCGGTCCGGGCGGAACCATCCGACCTCCTGCACCTCGTCGCCGGCCGCCGGCTCACCACCGACCAGCCGGGCACGATAGGGCAGCACGACGATCCCTTCGTCTTCGTGCACGACGTGCTGGACCGCCAACAGCTCGACCGGTTCCACCGTCACTTGCACCTCCTCGCGGCACTCTCGCACCATCGCGACCTCGGGATGCTCGTCCCAATCGACAAAGCCGCCCGGCAGGCCCCAGAGCCCGCGCCCCGGCTCGATGTCACGCAGGACCAGGAGGGCGCGTCCCTGATCCTCAATGAGCGCGGTCACGACCACCTTGGGGTTTCGGAAAAAGATCCGGTCGCAATCCGGGCATGCGCTCAGCAACTGGTTGCCCACCTGCCGAGTCGCGGTCCTGGACCCGCAGGTGGAGCAGTAGGCGATCACCGCGAACGACTCAGGCGCCATCCAGCCGGCAGCACGACCGCCGCCGCCGCGAGCTTGATCGCGTCCCCGATCAGGAAGGGGAAAAGCCCCTGCGCCAGGACGCTCGATGCCGGCACGAACCGGGCCAGCCAGAGCAGACCAAACACGTAGATCGCGATTTCACCGGCAATCATCGCCACCACGGTGTGCGGCAGGTCCCTCGTCCAGCCGCGATCAGCGAACCATCCGACGACGAAGGCCGCAACCACGAAGCCGGCGAGATAACCGTAGCTGGCCGCTCCCGGCGCGACGGCGAACACGGGGAGCCCGAGAAGTCCTTCGGTGATGTAGGCCAGCATCGAGGCAGTTCCAAGGCGGGCACCCAGGCCGGCCCCGCAGAGCAACACGGCAAACGTCTGCCCGGTGATAGGGACGGGGGTGAAGGGCAACGGGATCGCGATGTGCGCCATCAGCCCGGTGAACAAACTGAAGGCGAGGACCAGGCCGGCATCGCTCAGCAGCGACCGTTCCGGAATCCAGTGGCGTGCCAATGTGGCGGACGGCGCTGTACGCACGCAGAAATCCTAGCGGGTCAGATCGGGTTCGCGGCTGGAACCCTCTCGAACTCCGGCCGGGGGGTGAGGAGAGCCAGGTCCGCCTCGGACAGCGGCGTCGATTCCACGGTCTGCCCAGCCTTCGCCGCCGCTACGATCTCGTCTTTGTGCAACCGGATGCGGCGGGCGCCCAGCGGGCACTTCAGGTACTCGGCCATTGGCTCGTCGCAGTAACCGAGCCGTTGGTCGCCACACTTCGGCTGCACCGGTTTCGCGAGTTCCGGAAAGCGCGCCTTGAGCGCGTTGCGAGCCCGGGCCCACATGTGCCGGATCTCCCATTGCGCCCGCCAGCAGAGCCGCAGGTCGGCGATGTGGAGGAACTCTTCGAAATTCACGGTGAACGTCAAGTTCGTCGACGCCGCATTGGGCAGCAGAAAGCGGGCGTCCTCGGCGGGAACGCCGGCCTTGAGCGCCTGGTCGTACAGCTCGCCGACACGGCGCATGAAGGCGAGGTACTCCTCGCGCAGCCCGGCCCGTTCCCAGGTTTCGGGCACCACAAAAGGGAAGTCGGCTTCCTTGAAGGCGTAGTAGCGCTGTGACTGCTGATCGAAGGTGATCCCGTTGTTGTGCCGGACCAGCTGGTGGCTGGCCGAGCGCGAAAGCCCGCTGACCGCGAAGGTGAAGTACACCTGGGTACGGGGCGAGGAATGGCCGCTCTTCAGCTTGTCGAAGATGAACGTCTTCATCTTCTCCTCCGTGATCTTTCCGGACTCGATGTCCGCCCAGATCTGTTGCGGCGTAAACCGCGAGTAGCAGGTCCGGAACGCGACATACATCACCCGGATTGGATCAGGGGTATGAGTCAGCAGCTGAACGTCGATCGCGGTTTGCATCCCGGGCCCGTCCTATTCTGCGATCCCCAACATCTTGTGTCAAGGCTACTTTTTATCCACAATCTGTGGATATCCTGGGGAGAACGATATCATTCCAACAATGCCGGTCACCGAGGCCGATTTCCTCCTCCAGGGTCGCGTCGACAACTACCGCGAGCGCCTGTACCAGCTGCTCATCGCCCTCGATCGGCTGATTCGCGACCAGCTGGAGGCCGCCAACCGCGAGAAGCTCGGCGGCAAGGGACGCATCAACTACGAGGCGCGCCCGCCGCGCTGGACGCTGGCCTGGAAAAACAAGCGCCGGAACTACGAGGTCAACCTGATGGCCTTTGCCCAGGGAGGCGCCTGGGTGTTCCATGGTCGCATGGGCCTGGACCGACCGTTCCGCAACCTCAAGAGCGTCCGAGAACGGGATGAGGCCGCCCTTCGCCAGGAGATCGTGGACCAGGTTGCTACCGACGAGACGATTCTCTAGGGCCCGCATCGCGGCGTAATGCCGACTCCTGGCTCCGTCCAGCGAACGTACCTCGTGCTGCTGCTGGGCAACACGCTGGCGGCCTCGCTCATCTGGGGAATCAACACGATCTTCCTGCTCGATGCGGGACTCTCCAACCTGGAGGCCTTCGCCGCCAATGCCTTCTTCACAGCCGGCATGGTGATCTTCGAGGTGCCGACCGGGGTTGTCGCCGACACCGTCGGGCGCCGCGCCTCCTACCTGTTGGGGACGGTCACGCTGGCGGCGTCCACGCTGCTCTACGTACTGCTCTGGCGAATCCATGCCCCGTTCTGGCAATGGGCTGTCGTTTCCATCCTGATCGGTCTCGGGTTCACCTTCTTCTCCGGTGCCGTGGAGGCGTGGCTGGTGGACGCCCTCAAGGCGACCGGCTTCACCGGTGAGCTCGAGTCGGTGTTCGGGCGTGGCCAGGTCGTCACCGGAGTGGCGATGCTCAGCGGCTCGGTGGTCGGTGGATTGATCGCCCAGGCGACCAGCCTCGGGGTGCCTTTCGTGCTCCGCGGCCTCATTCTCGTAGTCATGTTCGTGGTGGCGTTCAGGCTGATGCACGATGTCGGGTTTTCTCCCGATAAGGGCGGGCGGGTGCTGACCGAGATCCGAAAGATCGCTTCCGCCTCAATCGACTTTGGCCTCCGGGTACCGTCCGTCCGCTGGTTGATGCTCGAGTCCCTGTTCACCGGCGGCGTCGGCATCTACGGTTTCTACGCGCTGCAGCCGTACCTGCTGCAGCTCTACGGTGACCGACGCGCCTATGTGATCGCCGGCCTGGCGGCGGCGATCGTCGCCGGTGCGCAAATCCTCGGTGGCATCGCGGCACCCCGGATCCGACGACTCTTCAGCCGGCGCACCTCGGCGTTGATCTCGACCGCGACCGTCGGCGTGGTCGTCCTCGGGCTGATGGGAATCCTGCAGAATTTTTGGGTCGTGATCGGGCTCGTCGTCATCTGGTCGCTCATCTTCGCGGCCTCGATGCCGATCCGGCAGACCTATATGAACGGCATGATCCCGTCGCGACAGCGGGCGACTATCCTCTCCTTCGATTCGCTCATGGCATCCACGGGGGGCGTCTGGGCCCAGCCGCTCCTCGGTCGGGTCGCCGACGTCTGGGGCTACGGGCCGTCGTACGTCGTGGGAGCAGCGATCTCAGCCGTGGCCATCCCCTGCCTCGCCCTCTCCCGGCGTCAGAACGCGCCGGCCGACACGGTTCAAGCGGTTGCCGCGTCCGGCGGCCGCGGCCCTTCGGAGTCTCAGGAGATTGCCAAAGAAGAGTCCGGTTCATCGTCCTCGGTCTGACGACCCGCCCGAGCTGATCGTCAAGGACGCTCCTGCGTGGCGGAAGTGGCTCGGTAGCCATCACGACAAGTCCGGCGGCGTATGGCTGGTCGTATCCAAGAAAGGCACCATCACACCGACGCGGCTGACCTACGGTCAGGCCCTCGAGGAGGCCCTGTCGCACGGCTGGATCGATGGCCAGGCGCAGAGCCGCGACGACAAGACCTACCGCTTGCGCTTCACGCCGCGACGGAGGCGGAGCGCATGGTCGAAGCGCAACACCGTGATCGCTGATCGGCTAACGGCTGAGGGACGCATGCGCCCGGCCGGCGCTGCCGAAATCGAGCGAGCGAAATCCGACGGCCGCTGGCAGGCCGCCTACCACGGTCAAGCAACCATCGAGGTGCCGGACGACCTGACGGCGGCCCTGGACGCCGAGCCGGCCGCGAAGGCGATGTTCCAGATCCTCTCGGGGCCGAACCGTTACGCGGTGCTGTACAGGATCCAGGACGCAAAACGGCCTGAGACGCGAGCTCGCCGCATCGAGCGATTCGTCGCGATGCTCGCGCGCGGTGAAACGGTCTACGCCCAGCGCAAGGTCCTCTCCAGCTGACGGAATTCGCGAGGTGGATCACTCCCACAGGACGGCGCGGGTTAGCCCTGCGTCACCATTGACGATCCGCAGAGGTAGTGCTGCCATCTGCCACCGGCCAGCCCGCACCTTGAAGAGGTCGAGACCCTCGAGGATCGGGATGCCCGCGCCCAGCAGCCGTTTGTGTGTCGGTGCGCCCGGAACGCCGTAGCCCTCGATGGAGAGGTAGTCGATCCCGACCAGTTCCACTCCGCGCTGTACCAACCAGTCGGCGCCGTCCGCAGCGAGGTAGACGAAGTCGGTTCGGAAGCCCCGGGCTGGATGCCACCAGCGCGAGTTGCCGGTGTGCAGCAGGACCCGCCGGCTGCCACGAGGGATGCGCGCCTTTTTCAGGTCCTCGGCGCTGATGCCGCCCTTGACCCGGCGAAGGTCGGCCACCCAGGCTGGCCCGATGAACCGCTCGAGGTCCAGTCGGTCAACGCCGGCGCCATTCCTGATGAAGTGACTGGGCGCGTCCACGTGCGTCCCCGTGTGCGAGCCAAGGCAGAGCTCGCTCAGGTTCACGCCATCCTTGCGGAGCGTCATCGCCGATCGGATCCGAACGGGCGGGTTGCCCCGGTAGACCGTCATCGCGTCGCGGAGCCGGATGCTGACGTCGATGATCGTCACGTCGAGGCAACGCCATGGCGCAGGATTTCGGCGACACTCCAGGCCTGGGCGATGCAGCCCACCGGGCGAAAGGGCGGCTCCGGCTCGAAGATCTCGCTGATGGTGCCGAGTCCTGCCTCAGCCAGGTGAGCCCGAAATGGTTCGAGCAGCCGGCCAACCGCCTCGCGATCGCCGTGGATTCGCAGGTGGGCATCGAGGTAGGGTCCGAGAAGCCACGGCCAGACCAGCCCCTGGTGATAGGCGGCGTCGCGGGCTCGCTGACCGCCGCCATAGGCCCGCAGATATCGCTCGTCATCGGGGCTCAGGGTGCGAAGCCCGTATGGGGTGAGCAGCTTCGCGGTGACGACACCGAGGGCAGATCGCGCCTGATCGCCCTCGATCAGCGGGTACGCCAGCGATAGGGCCATCAGCTGATTGGGCCGAAGACTCGGGTCGTCGCCGGTCGGCCCGTCCACCACGTCATAGCAGTAGCCGCCCTCCGCGTACCAGAACCGCATCCGGGCCGACTCGCGCACCTGCGTCGCCATATCGGAGAAATGCCGCCCCGAGCGCTTGCCCCGCTCGGACCAGTCGGCGATCAACCGCAGGGCGTTGTACCACAGCGCATTGACCTCGATCGGTTTACCGCGCCGCGGGGTCACGACCCAATCCTGGACTCGGGCATCCATCCAGGTCAGCGCGTAACCGTCCTCGCCGCCCGCCAGCAATCCGTCCTCGGAATCCATCTGGATGTTGTGCCGTGTTCCGCGGACGTGCCAATCGATGATGCCCTGCAAGGCGTCGAGCCGGTCTGCGACAAATCGCCAGTCACCGCTGATCCGGAGGTAAGTCGCCAGCGCCTGGAACATCCAGAGCGTCGCGTCCATGGTGTCGTACTCCGGTGGCTGCCCGGTGTCAGGAAAGCGGTTGGGAATGAGTCCCCGGTCAAGGTACCGGATGTTGGTGTCCAGCACGGCGCGAGCCTCCCAGAGCATTCCGGGCCTCATGGCCAGCCCGGGCAGGCTGATCATGGTGTCACGGCCCCAGTCGGTGAACCAGTGATATCCCGCGATCACCGTGCGCTGCGGACTGCGGGGAGACTCACCTGGCGTCCGGCGCGCCACCCGAAACTGTTCAGCAGCCAGCCCCAGCTGACAGGCGAGGCCGTTATCCGTCGCGGAATCTGAGACGGCCTGCCCTTCCTGGGCTGCTTGCAACGACGCGGCGGCCTCCCATCCGGGCGGAGCCGGCTCCGTGCCGGTCACGACCACGACCTGGACGGGCTGGCTCAATGGAACCTCGATCACCCCCGGCGTGAACAGGTCCTCTTCATCGTCGAGCCCCCGCTCCCGCTCGGCACGGTGAAGAACACGCCAGTACCAGTCGGGATGGCTGCGGATGAGCGGCATCGGGCGGACCTCGAGGTAGCTGCGCACCCCTTCGGCATCGATGATCCATCCGTCGCTGGTCTCGGCCATGTCGAACCCACCCTGACCGTGCCGCTGCACGTGGTAATCGCGATGCGCGAAGATCGGCCGCAGCTGCAAGGTGACCGAGGCACCGCTCACCAGCCGGTAACTGATCACGGCGCGGTTGGTCTCGTGCTCCATCCAGATGCGTTTCTCGATAGTCCGACCGTCGGCCGTCCACCGGAACACCGGTAGCATGCCGTCCAACTCGACGCCATCGAGGTGGGCGAACCCCTCTGGGTAGACGGTCCCATCCCAGTACTCCTGAGCCGCCAGTGGCACCGGATCGCGCTCAGACGTCTGCAGCCATTCCTCCAGTGCTGCGAGCAGGACCATCCGCTGGACCGGAGGGTTCAT
Source organism: Chloroflexota bacterium (assembly GCA_005889535.1). Taxonomy (GTDB): domain Bacteria; phylum Chloroflexota; class Dormibacteria; order CF-121; family CF-121; genus CF-13. The sequence goes on along the minus strand of VBHC01000051.1, from coordinate 4,324 downwards.
GGCGGCCACGAGTAACCCGTGGTAGCGCCGGGTATTGACGCCGGCCACGGTTCCGGATGCATAGCCGCCCAACCCGTTGGTCACCAGCCACTCGCGGGTCAGGGCAGACTCCAGATTGCGACAGGTCTCGGTATCGATGCGCAGCGCCACGACTGTCTTACCGGTCCGCGATGGTGAGAAGGGTCTTGATGTCTTCCGGCCGGCGATCCAGCGCCGACTTGAAATCGGCGAACGGCACCCGCCGTGTGATCAGCCGGTTGAAGATGCCCGGCCATCGCTGCTCCGCCTGCTGGAAGTGTTCGACACCCGACTCGAAGTAGCGTCGGTTGGCATTGACCGACCCAAAGGCCACCCGATTACCAAGGACCATCTGCAAATTGATGACGTCGGCCGGGATCTCGACATTGCGATTGCCCGCCGACACGCCGGTCAGGCAGATGACCCCATTCGTTCCGACCTGCGCCATGGCCTGAAAGGCGACGGTGCTGTTGCCTGTCCCCTCGAGAATGAAATCGATCTGGCCGAGCTCCTCCCTGATCCGGATCACCGGGTGGTCATCGACGCTCCGGTAGACAGCACCCAGCGTGTTCAGAATCTGGCCCTGCAGGCTCTCGGGGGCGGACTTCGCGTAGACGTTCACCTCGAGGCCGCGGAGTCGCAGCAGGATGGTGCAGAGAATGCCGATCGGTCCGGCGCCGAGCACGACGGCTCGCTTCGGCTGCCAGAGCATCCGCTCCTGCATTTTCCATGCCTGAAAGACGGCTTTCTCCACGATGCTGAGCGGCTCCAGGAGCACGGCGAACGGCCTCAGCGCCGGTGGGATCTTGACCATGAACTCGGGCTTTTCGCTGTAGTACTCACCCATATAGCCGTGCGCCCCCTTGATGCCGCGCTCCGTGTAGTTGCCAAAGAGGCACATGTCGCTCTCGCCGGACTGGCAGTTAGGACAGTCGTCCGGGCGGCGCACCGTCGACACGACGAGGTCACCGGGCGCGAAGCCCTGCACCCCCTCCCCCACCGTCTCGACGACGCTCAGCGCTTCGTGGCCGATCACGAGCACATACGAACCCGGGGGCGCCTCACCGTACTCGCCGTTGTTGATCTCGGTGTCCGTGCCGTCGATCCCAACTTCCAGGACGCGCATCAGGGCCAGGCCGCGCACCGCCTCCGGTTTGGGAAGCTCGACCTTCTGGGCGCTGCCGGCTTTCTTCGGGGTGACGGCGATCGCAGGCATGGTCTCGGTCAACGTTCGGGCCACCCATTAATAGTAGGTGGCGCTCAGCGGGTCGCCAGCAGCGCGATGCGCGGGACCGGCGGCACGATGAACCATCCGGTTCGCACGCGATCGACGCGCTGAAGACCCGCCTGGCTCAGCGCCGACCGCAACGTCGCCTCGCTGCGTAACGTGAAGGGTGGCGGCAGTCCCGTCGCCCTGGCGCTGATGAAGAGCGGCGCGGACAGCGGGCTCTTCTTGAACTCCCAGATCAGGAATCGCCCGCCGGGTCGAAGGAGCCGCGCGACCTCGTGCAAGCTCGCCGCCAGCGCCTCGTCATCCAGGTGTTTGATGACGTGTGAGGTCAGCACGACATCGAAGCTCGCGTCGTCAAACGGCAGGCGGGTCGCCAGGGCAACCCGCAGCTCGATTTTGTGCTCGAGCCCGGCCTTACGGATTTCGCCCCGGCCGATGTCGATCAAGGCGGGTGACACGTCGACGCCGATCGGCGGATAACCGAACGCGATCCGCTCCGCCAGCGCGATCAGGATGTTGCCGATACCGCATCCGAGGTCGAGGACTCGGTCCTGGGGGCCGATGTTCGCTGCCGCGAGGATCCGTCGGTAGGGCGTGTTGATGACCCACAAGCCTCGCCTGGAGAACACATAGCGCATGCCGATCCCGCGCAGCCCGCGACTGAACCAATCGGCGTAGCGCTCGCCCACCGCGGTTTCGTCGATGTGCGGTCCGCTACCGGCCATTGGCCGAGACCACCAGCGGCAGGGCGGCGAGCATCGCGATGCCGATCAATACCCACTTGGCGAGCTGCGCCGGTGCCGTCCGGGAGCCAAGGGATAGTAGGAGGTAGCCGACCGCCACCGCCACGATCGACAGCCCGAAGCTGAGGCCACTGACCCGGCGATCGAGGACGGCGATCGATACCAGCGTTCCGATGAGCAGGAGAGCCACGGCGGCGATCTCGGCGCCCGGCCGGCCAAGGGTAACCGCCAGCGTGTACACGCGCGCCGCACGATCAGGTGCGCGATCCGGTATGGCATCGGCGAGATGGATCGATACCGACAGCGGAATGCCGCCCAGCAATACGGGGCCAAGGGCCTCGAGCGGGCGGCCCGCAATCATAGCCACCCATATCGGCACCAATGGAAAGGCGACGGCGAAAGGAAGAAAGCTGAGCGACGTCCGCTTGAACTTCAGGTCGTAGGCCCAGCCGCTCGCGATGCCGAGCACGACCAAAAGAATCGCCAGGAGCCCGAAGCCCGACCAGAAGCTGAGCGCGAGCGCCCCGGCCGCCGCCACGACGGCGACGACGACCGCCGTCCGCGGCGACAGCAGCCCGAGAGGGATGGGCCGCAAGCGGCCGCCGCGAGCATCGAGGTCAGCATCCGCCCATTCGTTGAGGGCGCTGATCGAGACCTGGGCGAGCAGCATGATTGCCGCGATCCACCCGATCCGCCAGTCATCGATCCGTAGCCCGAAGATGATCGCGAACCCGACCGCCGCCAGGGTGGTGAGGACCGACGGGATCGGATGGAGGAGCTCGATGAGCCGCCACCGCGCCCACCGCGCGCCCGCCGTTAGTGTGGCTGGCCCTGGTGGACCGGCGGCTCGGTGACCGGGATGCGAATCCGTTCGGAGCCTTCCTCCCGGCCAATCGGCAGGGAAATCGTTAGGATCCCGTGTGTCAGCATCGCTTTCGCGCCACTGGCCCGCACAGGTTTGGGCAGCTCGATCACGCGGTGCGATGTCCCTACCGTCCACTCGTGCTGGATGTAGTGCTGCTGCTCCTGCGGGTAGCGCGCCTCGGCATCGACCGTCAGTTGATGGCCTTCGAGGTTGACCCTGACGGTGTCGTGGTGAGCCCCGGGAATCGGGATGGCCACCGTCAGCTGGTCACTGGACTCATACACGTTGACCGGTGGTGATTCGATTACCGTCTGCTTCGCCATCCGCCTAGCCTAGCGGAGACAAACGGTAGCCCGCACGCAATCCGGCCGACTGTGTCTGCGGGTCGGAGCCGATTCGAATAAAGCCTCTCAGGGCGGGCGCGGTCCGGGACTCGCAGTATTGCTCGAACCTCGCTTCGAAGCTTTGCACGTTGCCCGTCTGATCCACGGTCAGCTTCGTCACGGCGAAGCTACCGGAGACGTTATTGCACCCACGTCCGTCACCAAACACGTCGATGCCAGGGGCTGAGCCGGTCCGAAAGGCTGCCCGCACCGCGTTCGAGTACGTCCCTGGGTGCAGCGACTGCCCCCGCGGTGCAGCGAGCCATACGGTCCATCGAACAAAATTCGCCGTCGCAATGGTCTCAACCGAAACCGTGACGCTGTCCGGCCCGTTCGCCTGGTTTGCCAGAAATCGCCAGGTCGGTTCTGTCATCACCAACGAGCGGCCCTGTCCGATGTAATCGCCCGCGTCGCTCGTGAGGCTCAAAACATTCCCCGTCGCCGGAATCGGGCTCGGTCGCGGTGCCGCGGTTGCGGTAGGCAACGGGGTCGACGCGGTCCGGCCGGAGACATTGGGGACACCGGTCAGAACCAACAGGCCGGCGAGCGACAGCCCGCCGGCGACGGCGACGATCTCGGCGGGAAAGAGCCAGCCGGCCCGGCAACCAGGATACGTGGCCCGCAGGTAGGCATTGGCCGCCGTCTGCACCTGGTACAGCGCGCCGGCAGTGAGGACCGAGCTCAGCGCAAGGGCCACGATGATCAGCGGCATGGTCAGCCGGCCCGACCAGCCGGCGCTCACGTTGCCGGCAACCACCAGAGCGAGCGCGACCTGCGCGCTGAAGGCTGCGGTCCGCGATGGTCCAAGACGCGCCTCCAGGTCGTGGAAAAGCCGTCCGGTGACGGCCCAGCCGTAAAGGGGAACGAAGATCCACCAGAAGCTGCGCACCCTGGGGAACCGTTCATCACGCGCGAACCGGAAGAAGCGCCAGAACCACCACAGCTGATAGATCACTGGCGCCATCACGCTGAAGGCAGCCACCCGCCAAGGAGACATCAGGAAATCGACATTCCCCGGTGACGGGGCGGGCTGCACGGGATCGGCGCTGATGCTCGGAACATCGATCGGCGCCGGGGTGGCGCG
>VBHC01000050.1:31346-32359 GCA_005889535.1 Chloroflexota bacterium | reverse complement strand
AAACGGTGCCGCCCCACACGATCCGGGAAAGGTCGTCCTTCCCGGCAAGCAGGTCGCGGTTCCGGGCAAGCTGTACGCGACCAAGGGGCGCAGCCTGTACCGGTTCTCGGGGACGCACGTCACGCCCCTCCTGGCCGGCATGAAGGTCAAAGATCCTGCGGTCAGTGCGGATGGCGCTCGCCTCGCCTTTGCGCAGTTGCAGGAACAGCGTTCGAGCATCGTCCTCAGCGATAGGGACGGCAAGTCACGGCAGACGATCACCCCAGTGTCGGGGCCCGAGGGCGCGCTCTGGGCCTTTGCCCCCAGCTTTTCCGCCGATGCTCAGCAGCTCGTCTACCTCACCGATCGCGGGAAGCAACCGTCGAGTCCGCGCGATTTAAAGCCAAATGACCTGGGCGTCTGGGTCTACGAGGCCGCTACCGGCCAATCACACCGGCTGGTTGCTCCGGTCGGGTACACCGGCGGCGACAGCGATCCCACATTCCGCCCGGGCGCCGGGGACCAGCTCATCTACTCGACCTATCTATATGGCGGTGTGCCGCTTCAGCCCGTGGCACGGCTCACCTGGATGTCGACCCGCACCGGAGCGAACGTCTATCTTTCACCGGAGCTCGCCCGGGATTTCCAGCCCGCCGTCTCACCGGACGGTCGGTTCCTGGCGTTCATCCACGCGGATTCAGGCCGCGACGACCTCTATGTCATGCCGCTCGGCGCGAGCTTCAGCGGCGTACCCCGGCCATATCCCACCGAGGCGGGTGTTCGCGTCCAGTCTGGCATGGTCTCGCAGCCGGTGTGGTCGCCGGATGGCAGGGCGATTGCCTTCCTGATGTTGGCCAGGGGCAGCTTCGACCTGTTCGTTCTGCCGGTCACGACGACCGGCACGGTGCGCGCACGCAGCGTCGCCCAGCCAGTTACGCACGGCAGCTTTCTCGACGCCGATTCGCGACTCGCCTGGTCGGCCTAGGCCCGACTCAGGCGCGGGTCGGTGCGGCCGCCGGCCGCGCAACGCGTGT
>VBHC01000050.1:0-31306 GCA_005889535.1 Chloroflexota bacterium | reverse complement strand
TCCAGGAACTTCTGGGCATCGTTGAGATCTACCGATGCCTTGACCTTCGAGCCCTGGGTCACGGCCTGCTTCAGCACGTCCTTGAGCTGCGGGAATTTGGCATCATGCTTCTCCGGCTTGTACCAGTCGCTCCACAGCACGTCGAGATGGTGCTTCGCCAGCTCCGCCCGCTCCTCTTTGATGCCGATCGCCCGCTGCCGGTAAACCTCGTCCTTGGAGTCGTTGTACTTCTGGATGATCTTGAACACGGACTCCGCCTCGATCCGTGCCTGCTCGGGGTCGTAGATCCCACAGGGAAGGTCGCAATGGGCCTCGACCGTCCGGCTGGGACGAATCCATTCCAGCAAATTCATGGTGCCAATTCCTCCTATACGATGAACCACGGATCCTGAAATCAGTCTACCCGCTGCGGATAAATGGCGACAGCATGGCGCCCCGATTACCATCGGGAGCTCTGGTTGTCGCCCGATCCGTCAACCGGGCCACGCCGCTGCGCCCCGGCGACGTCGTGGTGGCCCGCCGCCCGGACCGCCCGGAGCTCGAGATCATCAAGCGCATCCAGGCGATCGATGCCGCCGGCGCCATCTTCCTCGCCGGTGACAACCCGGCCGCCAGCACCGACTCGCGACAGTTCGGGCCGGTGACGCGCGACCAGATCGTGGCTCAGGTGCAGTGGCGCTACTGGCCGCTACCCCCCACCCGCGTTTAGCGGCGTCACGGATCGGCGAGCGCCGTCGCCGCGCGCTCCAGTCGGCCCAGGACGCGGTCCTTGCCCAACCGACTCATCGATTCGATCAGGGGTGGGGTCACGGTTCGGCCGGTGATGGCGACCCGCAACACCATGAACAGGTCTTTCGATGACCAGCCAATCTGTTCTGCCAGCCCGCGCAGGGCGGGCTCGATGGTCTCCGGTGTCCACTCGGACAGCCCGTCCAGGATGGAAGCCGCGCTTTTGAGCGCGGCGGCCGCCGCAGGGCCATCACGCCCCTTGGGAGTGAGCTGCTCGGCCCGGTAGGTATTCGGTTCATCGAAGAAGAAGCGCAGCATATCGGGCGCCTCATTCAGCGTGCGCAGACGTTCACGGACCAGCGGGACGAGTGGCGCCAGGGTTTCCGGGGTTGCGCCTGGCAGGCGTGAGGCGAGGCGTGCAGCGAGCTCATCCGTGGAGAGCCGACGGATGAACTGGCCATTCAGCCAGTCGAGCCGCTCCAGGTTCGCCATCGCCGGGCTGGGCTGGATCTTTTCGATGGAAAACTTCGCGATCAATTCTTCCAGCGTCAAAATGTCTTCGGTGGTCCCCGGTGACCAGCCGAGGAAGGCGATGAAGTTATCGACCGCCTCCGGCAGATAGCCGGCCTCACGGTACTCGAGGACGTCCTTCGCGCCGTGGCGCTTGGCCAGCGGTTTCTTGTCCGGCCCAAAAACCAGGGGCAGATGAGCAAACGCCGGCGGCAGCCAGTTGAAGGCCTGGAACAAGAGCAGATGCTTGGGTGCTGAGGGTAACCATCCATCCCCGCGGATGATGTGGCTGATGGCCATCGCATGGTCATCGACGGCGAAGGCGAGGTGGTAGGTCGGGAATCCATCGGACTTCAACAGCACGTGGTCGTCCAGCGTCTCATTGCGAAATGTCACCGTGCCCATCACCAGGTCGTGAAAGCTCGTCGCCCCCTCGAGGGGGATGGCCTGGCGGACGACGAAGCGCTCGCCGCTCGCGGCGCGCCGGTCGGACTCCTCGCGGGGGATCGAGCGGCAGCGGCGATCGTATCGTTCGGGCTCGCGGCGGGCGCGTTGCTCGGCGCGCATCTGCTCCAGCCGTTGCGGTGTACAGAAGCAGCGATACGCGGCACCCTGCTCGAGGAGCACGTCCGCCGCCCGCGCGTAAATTTCTTTGCGCTGAGACTGGATCATCGGTGGCTCGTCCCAGCTCATGCCGAGCCAGCGCAGACCCTCTTCGATTGACGCCTGGCTGTCGGGCTTGAAGCGAGCCCGGTCGGTGTCCTCGATCCGCAGCAGGAACTGCCCGTGTTTCTGGCGGGCGAACAAGTAATTGAAGAGCGCAGTGCGCGCGCCGCCCAGATGCAACGCCCCCGTTGGGCTCGGCGCGTAGCGAACACGGATCGCTTCGTCGACCTGGGCCATCCGACCATCGTACTCAGCGGAAATTGCTGGCTCCTGCGTCACATCATTGATGCCCAGATATGCCCTTGGCTGCATCAAGGACCCGTACGACCATCGGGATTACAGCATCGCGACCTTCCTCAAGGCTGTGCCGCTGGCGGAGCACGTGGACCACGCGGAGGCGTTGCCACCGGTGTTCGACCAGGGCGCGGCCGGCACCTGCGTTGCGTGCGCCACCGCCTACTACGACAAGAGTTTCCAGGAAGGGCTGGAACACCACTGGGCGCTCACCGACACCCAGCACCAATTCTCTCCGCTTTACATCTATAGCCAGCGGCGCAAGCAGCCTGCCGATCAGGGCATGACGATCCGCGAGGCGATGAAGATCATCCAGGAGCAAGGGGTCTGCAGCCTCGCCTGCATGCCGTACGACGTGCAGCGGATCAACCTGCGGCCCACGGCTGAACAACGAGCGGCCGCAGCTCCCTATCGCGCCAAGAGCTACGCGCGCCTCCACACCGTCGGCGAGATGGAGGCCTACCTGATGTCGAACTGCTTCATCGCCGGCGTGATGGTGCACGAGCGCTTCATGGATGCGCCCGGCGGCATCATCCCGATGCCGGAGCCCGGTTGTGAATACCTGGGCGGGCACGCGATCTGCGTGGTCGGCTTCGACCAACGCAACCGCATTTTCAAATTCGCGAACAGCTGGGGCACCCAGTGGGGGGACCATGGCTTCGGCCACATCGGCTATGCCACGTTGCAGGCGCTGCTGATGGATGCCTGGGGCATGGTGGACGCACCGGACGGCGCGTAGCCGTCAGGGATCATGGTAGACGGCGATGATTCCGGCGCGCCCCACGATCACATAGACGGTATTCGTGGTTGGATCCGCGGCCACGCCATCCCCGCTCGGACCTGTTCCTTGCTCACCGAGCGGTTGCAAGGAGACGATGTCGATCACTGACAGATTGCGGCTGCCACCGTTGGCCGTGTACAGATGGTGATTGTGCGGATTGATCGTGATCTGATCGACCCCGTTTCCAATGTCGACCGAACCGAGGCAGCGATCGACCAACACATCGATGACGCTGACCAGTGCCCGATCCGCCACGAATAGTCGAGCTTGAGCCGGGTCGTAGGCCATGCCCGTCGGCGCCTTGATATCGCAGCCCTTATAGATGGATGTCACCTGAAGCGAGCCGAGATCGATGGCGGCTGCCGCATCCTGGTCGTTGATCGCGACAAAAGCCCGGCCAGCCTGGGGATCGATGGTCATCAATTCGGGAGCGCCGGGCAGACTGACGGTGCCGACGACCTTGAGCGTCTTGCGGTCGATGGCGGCAAGTTTCTTGGCGCCTCCCAGACAGACCACCACGTAGTCGTGCACCGGATCGTAGTCGATGGCATCCGGGGACCCGTCCACCGGAATGGTGGCGAGGACTTTTCGAGCGTCGACGTCGATTTCGAGCACGCCGCCCGCGGTACTGGCGGACGCGAAGATGATATTGGGATCGGGCGTCAGCGCGATTTGCTTCACCCCCGCCACGCCGGCAATGCTGCCGGCCAGCTTCTTGGAGCGGACATCCACGATGTCCACCGTCGAATTGCTGGTGTGGGCAACGTAGAGGTAGCCGCGCCTGGTATCCAGGGTAAGCAGGTCGAAAAGGGGCAGCTTGGCGACGGTCTCGCGCGGCAGCTGGACGTTGCCCTGGTCGGTGAGTGGCACCCGGATCGGGTCCGAGCTTGAGCAGGCTGCCAGCGCGCCGACAAGCACCGCAAGGGCGAAGGCGAGAGGCCGCGTGGGGATGCCCGCATCATAGCCGAGCCACCCTGCCCATCCAAAACGCACCGTCGGAACTATCAAATATTGTACGAACCATATTGACAGCGAGTTGCGCGGAGCCTACTGTTGGGATTAGATGTAGGTATTGCCCTACGTGGCCTAGCTTGCACTTATAGCCGCCAATCGTAAACAGGGAGAAACGGGAGCCGGGAGGGAAACAGTGAGCACCGACGGTACTCTTTTGCGCCGCATGGCTTATGAGCAGGACGGCGAGTCCGACCAATTGATCTCTAGGGCGACCTGGTCCCTTAAACTCTCCGGCTTGGTTTTCGCGGGCCTCCTGGTTCTCGGCCGATCAGCCAGCTCCGGAAACGTGGTTTGGAATCCCACCTTTCATGGGGCCAGTTCGCCCCTGGTGGTGGTCCTCAAGGCGCAGGCTCCCCAGAACCCGGTTCCCCCCATTCCTAAGACAGCTCCGAACATCGATAATGCGGCCCTTAGCAAGCGAGCAGCCGCGAGCGAGGTCATCGCTTTCTCAGCCGGCAAGAACGCCGACGCCACGACTGAGGGAGAGGGCGACGTCTCGGGCGCAACTCCGGCTGGCGTGACCGGCGTCGACTCTGGCGCGGGTACTCCAGGCGGCACCACCGGCGCGGCCGGGACGGCCCCCGCTTCGACCCAGTCAACAGTTCCTGTCACCGGGGCGGCCGGGACGGCGCCCGCATCGGCGGAGTCCACGCCGGCCGCAACAGCGGGAGCTGGAACGGCTCCGGGCTCGACCCAATCCACGGGGCCAACCGGTGGCGCCGGGACAGCGCCGGCGTCAAGCCAATCCACCGCCCCCACCGGCGGGGCTGGCACGGCGCCCGCGTCCACCCAATCGACCCTCCAAACCGGCGGTGCGGGGACGGCCCCGGCATCGACCCAATCCACGGCACCCACGGGTGGCGCCGGGACGGCGCCAGCCTCCACGCAATCGACGGCGCCGACCGCGGGCGAGGGGACAGCCCCCGGCTCGACCCAGTCGACGGCTGCGACCGGCGCGGCCGGAACCGCGCCCGGCTCGATCCAGTCCACCGCCCCGACCGGTGGGGTAGGCACAGCCCCCGGCTCAGCCGCGTCAACGGCACCGACAGCGGGCCAGGGGACCGCCCCCGGGTCTTCGCAATCGACCGCCCCGACGGCGGGCGCCGGGACCGCTCCCGGATCCTCGCAATCGACGGCGCCCACCGGTGGTGCGGGCACGGCGCCCGCGTCCACGCAGTCGACCGCCCCAACGGGCGGCGTCGGTACCGCGCCCGCGTCAACGCAATCAACGGCACCCACCGGTGGCGCGGGCACAGCGCCCGCCTCCACCCAGTCGACCGCGCCGACCGGCGGCGTGGGCACCGCACCCGCATCGACGCAGTCCACTGTGGCAACGGGCGGCGCGGGTACCGCACCGGCGTCAACCCAATCGACGGCCCCGACGGGCGGAGCCGGAACGGCCTCAGGGTCGACCCAGTCAACCGCGCCCACCGGCGGCGCGGGTACGGCGCCTGGATCCTCACAATCGACGGCCGCACCGACCGGCGCCGCGGGAACCGCGCCCGGTTCAGCGCAGTCAACCGCGCCGACCGGCGGCGTGGGCACGGCGCCCGGTTCGACGCAATCGTCGGCGCCAACCGGAGGGGCGGGAACGGCACCCGGGTCTACCCAGTCCACCGCGCCGACCGGCGGCGCGGGGACCGCAGTCGGCTCGACCGAATCCACCGCGGCGCCGACGGGAGCAGCAGGCACCGCTTTTGGATCGACCCAATCCACCGCACCAACGGGCGGTGTTGGGACAGCTCCCGGATCCACGCAATCAACGGCGCCGACGGGCGGCGCCGGCACGGCTCCCGGTTCAAGCGGCTCGACCGCTGCACCGAGTGGTGGCGCGGGCACCGCGCCGGGCTCCACCCAGTCCACGGCGGCAACCGGTGGCGCGGGCACGGCACCAGGGTCCAATCAGTCGACGGCACCCACCGGTGGCGCCGGAACCGCGCCGGGTTCTGGCCCCTCAACTGCCGGCCTGACCGGCGGAGCTGGAACGGGAGCCGGTTCGGCGCCGTCGACGGCGGCGACGGGTGGGGCGGGCACCGCACCCGGATCGTCGCAGTCGACCGCTGCGCCGAGTGGCGGCGCCGGCACGGCGCCCGGATCGTCGCAATCGACAAACGCGACCGGCGGCGCGGGGACGGCGCCTGGATCGAATCAATCCACGGCACCGACGGGCGGCGGGGGCACTGCTCAAGGGTCCTCGCAATCGACAGTGGCTCCGAGCGGAGCAGGCGGCAGCGCACCCGGTTCCTCGCAATCCACGGCACCCACCGGCGGCGCCGGGACGGCGCCGGCGTCGGCGCAATCCTCCGCCCCCACGGGTGGAGCTGGCACGGCCCCGGGGTCGTCACAATCAACGGCTGCACCGAGTGGCGGTGCTGGAACCGCGGCTGGCTCGGCACCTTCCACGGCTGCGACGGGTGGCGCGGGCACGGCGCCCGGATCCTCGCAGTCAACCGCAGCTCCGAGCGGGGGCGCCGGCACCGCACCCGGTTCCAGCCAGTCCACCGCGCCCACCGGCGGTGCTGGGACGGCGCCGGGATCGTCGCAGTCCACCGCAGCGACGGGAGGGGCGGGTACCGCGCCTGGATCTTCGCAATCAACCGCGGCGCCGAGCGGCGGCGCCGGAACTGCGCCTGGCTCATCGCAGTCGACGGCACCAACCGGTGGCGCCGGCACGGCGGCCGGATCCAACCAGTCGACCGCACCGACCGGCGGGGCTGGGACGGCGCCGGGCTCGTCGGAGTCAACCGCAGCTCCGAGCGGGGGCGCCGGCACCGCACCCGGTTCCAGCCAGTCCACCGCGCCCACCGGCGGGGCTGGGACGGCCGCGGGATCGAATGCCTCCACGGCGCCATCGGGCGGGGTGGGGACGGCGCCGGGCTCCAGCGGGTCGACCGCCGCCGAGGCGACCGGCGGGGCGGGCACCGGGCAGAATTCGAATGCGTCGACGGCGGGCACGGGCGGCGCGGGTACCGCGCCGGGATCGACCCAGTCCACGGTCGCGCAGATGACCGGAGGGGCGGGTACTGGCCAGAACTCGAACGCATCGACGGCGGGCACGGGCGGCGCTGGCACCGCGCCGGGATCGACTCAATCGACTGTCGCCCAGATGACCGGTGGGGCGGGTACCGGCCAGAATTCGAATGCGTCCACTCAGGCCACTGGCGGCGCAGGGACGGGCCAGGGCTCGAACGCCTCCACCGGGAATGCGACCGGTGCAGGTGGCACCGGGCAGAACTCCGCCCAGTCCAGCGGGCAGGCGACCGGCGGCGGTGGTACCGGCCAGGGATCGCAAGCGAACTCATCAATGGCACAAGCCACAGGTGGGGCAGGGACCGGGCAGAACTCGAATGGCTCGACGGCGCCGACAGGAGGCGCCGGCACCGGGAACAACTCGGGCGCGTCGACCGGGAACGCGACCGGCGGAAACGGCACCGGGCAAAACTCCGGGCAGTCCACCGGCCAGGCGACCGGCGGCGGCGGCACCGGGCAGGGATCGCAAGCGAACTCATCAATGGCACAGGCCACGGGCGGAGCCGGGACCGGGCAAGGCTCGAACAACCAGTCCAGCGCCCCGACCGGCGGGGCAGGCACCGCATCCGCGAATCAGTCAACGGGCCAGCAGACGGGCGCGGCCGGCACCGGCCAGAATTCCGGCCAGTCCACCGGCCAGGCAACTGGTGCCGGAGGAACGGGCCAGGGATCCCCAGGAAACTCGACAAGCCAGACGACGCAACAGGGAACTGGTGGCAACGGCACCGGGGAAGGCTCTGGCGGATCGACCGGTCAGGCGACGGGCGGCGCCGGGACGGGTCAGGGCTCACCGAACAATTCGTCAGCAGCACAGGCTACCGGCGGCGCCGGAACCGGGCAGGGCTCGAACCAGTCGAGCGCCCCGACTGGTGGAGCCGGCACGGGTTCGGCGAATCAGTCAACCGGTCAACAGACCGGCGCGGCCGGCACCGGTCAGAACTCCGGGCAATCGTCGGGGCAGGCAACGGGCGGCGCGGGAACCGGACAGGGCTCACCGAACAACTCGTCGCTGGCGCAGGGCACCGGCGGCGCCGGTACCGGGCAGGGCTCGAACCAGTCCAGCGCCCCGACCGGCGGAGCCGGCACCGGTTCGGCGAATCAGTCGACCGGCCAACAGACCGGCGCAGCGGGCACCGGCCAGAACTCCGGGCAATCGACCGGCCAGGCGACCGGGAATGGCGGAACGGCGCAGGGTTCGCAGGCCAATTCTTCGATGGCCCAGGCGACCGGCGGCGCCGGCACCGGACAGAACTCCAGCCAGTCAACGGCGCCTACTGGAGGCGTCGGGACCGGCGGGAACTCGAACCAATCCACCATGGCGCAGGTGACGGGTGGGGCCGGCACCGGACCCAACTCCACGCAGTCCACCGCGCCGACGGGCGGGGCGGGTACGGGCGGAGGGTCCAACCAGTCGACAGTGGCTCAAGTCACGGGCGGAGCCGGCACCGGGCAGAACTCCGCGCAGTCGACGGCGCCGACCGGCGGTGTCGGGACAGCTGGTGGCTCGAATCAGTCGACCGTCGCGCAAGCGACTGGCGGCGCTGGGACGGGCCAGAACTCCACACAGTCAACTGCACCGACGGGCGGGGTTGGCACCGGTCCGGCCTCGACCCAGTCGACGGCGCCGACGGGCGGCGCCGGTACGGCTCCGGGCTCTAGCGGCTCGACCGCTGCGCCCAGTGGCGGTGCGGGCACCGCGCCGGGCTCGACCCAGTCAACCGCGAATACTGGCGGAGCAGGCACAGCTCCCGGGTCGACGCAATCAACAGCCCTGACGGGCGGCGCTGGCACCGGCGCCGGATCCGCGGGCTCCACCGCGGCCCCCAGCGGAGGCGCGGGTACGGCCCCTGGCTCGACCCAATCCTCGGCACCGACTGGAGGCGCGGGCACGGCCCCGGGATCCACGGGATCGACCGCAGCGCCAACGGGCGCGGCCGGCACAGCACCCGGATCAACCCAATCCAGCGCGGCGACGGGTGGTGCTGGTACGGCACCGGGTTCGCAGCAATCGACAGTCGGCACGGCAACCGGCGGCGCTGGAACCGGCCAGGGCTCGAACGGATCAACCGCCGCGACCGGCGGAGCGGGCACCGGACCGGCATCGACGCAATCGACCGCGCCTACCGGCGGGGCCGGAACGGCGCCCGGATCCTCACAGTCGACTAATGCGCCCAGCGGTGGCGCGGGCACGGCGCCTGGCTCTAGCCAGTCGACCGCTAACACCGGCGGCGCCGGTACGGCGCCAGGCTCGACACAATCGACGGCGGCGACCGGCGGGGCTGGGACGGCTCCCGGATCCACCGCATCAACGGCGGCGCCAAGCGGCGGCGCCGGCACGGCGCCGGGTTCAACCCAATCCAGCGCGGCGACCGGCGGTGCCGGGACCGCGCCAGGCTCGACGCAGTCCACCGTTGGCACGGCAACCGGTGGGGCTGGCACAGGCCAGGGGTCCTCAGGCTCAACCGCGAACACTGGTGGCGCGGGCACCGGCCAGGCGTCGACACAGTCAACCGCGCCGAGTGGTGGCGCCGGGACGGCGTCCGGTTCATCGCAATCAACGGCGGCCCCAAGCGGCGGCGCCGGGACGGCCCCCGGCTCCACCCAGTCGACCGCCAACACAGGCGGGGCAGGTACCGCGCCGGGATCGACCCAATCGTCAGTCGGAACCGGGGCCGCCGGCACGGGGCCCGGATCGTCGCAGTCGACACTTGCCCCCAGTGGCGGCGCCGGCACAGCGCCCGGGTCAGCACAATCGACGGCGGCAACCGGTGGCGCAGGCACAGCTCCGGGATCGGTCGAATCGTCGGCCGCAACCGGCGGCGCCGGGACGGCTCCTGGCTCGACCCAATCCAGCCTCGCGACTGGCGCGGCCGGGACCGCACCGGGCTCGACGCAGTCTACCGCTGCCCCAACTGGCGGCGCGGGAACCGGACAGGCGTCGGCCCAGTCGACCGCACCGACCGGCGGCGCTGGGACCGCTCCGGGCTCGACCGCGTCGACAGCCGCGACCGGTGGCGCCGGTACCGCTCCCGGTTCGACGGCCTCGACAGCTGCGACCGGTGGCGCCGGCACAGCGCTGGGCTCGACCCAGTCCACCGCAGGCACCGGCGGGGCGGGCACGGCGCCCGGCTCGACCCAGTCGACAGTGTTGACCGCCGGCGCGGGAACCGGCGTCGGGTCAACGCAATCCACGAACGCAACGGCTGGGGCGGGGACTGCCCCCGGCTCGACCGGCTCATCAGCCGCGACTGGTGGCGCCGGAACGGCACCCGGATCGACCCAATCGTCCGTCGGGACCGGCGCGGCCGGCACGGCTCCTGGCTCGACCCAATCCAGCCTCGCGACTGGCGCGGCCGGGACCGCACCGGGCTCGACGCAGTCTACCGCTGCCCCAACTGGCGGCGCGGGAACCGGACAGGCGTCGGCCCAGTCGACCGCACCGACCGGCGGCGCTGGGACCGCTCCGGGCTCGACCGCGTCGACAGCCGCGACCGGTGGCGCCGGTACCGCTCCCGGTTCGACGGCCTCGACAGCTGCCACCGGTGGCGCCGGCACAGCGCTGGGCTCGACCCAGTCCACCGCAGGCACCGGCGGGGCGGGCACGGCGCCCGGCTCGACCCAGTCGACAGTGTTGACCGCCGGCGCGGGAACCGGCGTCGGGTCAACGCAATCCACGAACGCAACGGCTGGGGCGGGGACTGCCCCCGGCTCGACCGGCTCATCAGCCGCGACCGGAGGCGCCGGAACGGGTCAGGCCTCAACCCAATCGACGGCGGCAAGTGGTGGAGCTGGCACGGGAGTCGAATCCACGCAGTCGACCACCCTTACAGCTGGGGCCGGTACGGGCCAGGCTTCGGTCCAATCGACGCAGGCCAGCGGCGCCGCGGGTACCGCACTGGGATCCACCCAATCGACGGTTGCGACAGGCGCAGCTGGGACCGGGCAGGGATCGACGCAATCGACAGCGCTCGGTAGCACTGGCAGTGTCGAGACCGTGACGCAGGCCGGGGCGGGCGGCACGGTAACCGAGACCACGACATCGGTCGGCGGCGCCGGGCAGCAGGCTGGGCAGCAGGCTGGGCAGTTGGCGAACACCGGCGGGGCGCCACTGGCGGCCGAGACCCTGCTCGGAGCGCTTCTTGCTCTCCTGGGAGCGGCGCTGCTCAAGCCGAGAGATGTGCTTCGCCGGCTGATTCGCTAGGGCGACCTATCGACGAGACGGAGCCGCCGGGTTCAAGCGAGCTCGGCGGCTTTGTTCTGTCTGCGTTAGGGGCCCCCGTCGGAAATAGGCCATTCGCGTTATCAGATTTCATATGGTAGCCATTGACAGCAGAGACAGAGGTGGCTTATCGTCTAATCCAATAAGATTGTTGACCGGAACGTGATTTCCCGTCACACTGCGTGCTGGGAGACCGGGCGACTTTAACAACGGGTTTGGAGGGAAAACGAGTGAACGTCACGTCCTCATATCTGGTAAATCGTGCCGTTTATGACACCGTCGACTCGGAAGTCCTGATTTCGAAATCGACGTGGCCGCTGAAGCTCTCCGGCTTCGTGTTTGCGGGCCTCCTGATTCTCGGGCGCTCTGCCAGCTACGGCGACGTCACCTGGACGCCGACCTACCATGCGGCGTCGAGCCCATTGCAAGTCTTGACGGTGGGCAATTCCAGCAAGACCCCCAACACGCCAGTGCCCAAGTCGAACGGAAACATCGATCCGTCTGCGGCAGTCAAGCGCAGCGCCGCCGAGGAGGTGCTAGCCTTCAACGCCGGCGATAGCGGAGACGGCGGTGGCCACGATGGCAACCACTCGCACGACGGCAAAAGTGGTTCGGGGAACCATTCCACAACGTCGAAGGGCCAGCACTCCAGTGACAGCGATGCGCAGGGCTCAGCTCACTCCGGCGCCGCAGGTACGGCCTCGGGGTCAGCCCAATCCACGGCTGCTGCGTCGGGCGCGGCAGGAACAGCTGCTGGTTCCGGGCAGTCAAGCGGGGCGAAGACCGGTGCTGCGGGTACCGCTGCCGGTTCCGGACAGTCAAGCGGGGCGAAGACCGGTGCTGCCGGTACCGCCGCCGGCTCTGGGCAGTCGAGCGGGGCGAAAACCGGTGCTGCGGGTACCGCCGCCGGTTCCGGGCAGTCAAGCGGGGCGAAGAGCGGTGCTGCCGGTACCGCAGCGGGATCCGGGCAGTCGAGCGTCGCGAAGAGCGGTGCTGCCGGTACCGCCGCCGGGTCTGGCCAGTCGAGTGTCGCGAAGAGCGGTGCTGCGGGTACCGCCGCCGGTTCCGGGCAGTCAAGCGGCGCCAAGACCGGTGCTGCGGGTACCGCCGCCGGTTCCGGGCAATCGAGTGGACAGCAGACCGGTGGCGCTGGCACGGGCGCGGGCTCCGGTCAATCGAGTGGACAGCCGACC
This sequence comes from Chloroflexota bacterium, assembly GCA_005889535.1. Classification (GTDB taxonomy): domain Bacteria; phylum Chloroflexota; class Dormibacteria; order CF-121; family CF-121; genus CF-13. Next base: position 18,870 of record VBHC01000050.1, on the reverse strand, counting down.
GGTGCCGCCGGCACGGGCGCGGGCTCCGGGCAGTCGAGCGGGCAGCAGACCGGTGGTGCCGGCACGGGCCAGGGCTCCGGGCAGTCGAGCGGGCAGCAGACCGGCGGCGCTGGCACGGGTCAGGGTTCGACCCAATCCACCACCGCGACCGGTGCTGCGGGCACGGCGGTCGGGTCGACCCAATCCACCACCGCGACCGGTGCCGCGGGCACGGCGGTCGGGTCGACACAATCCACAACCAACGCGACCGGGGCCGCTGGCACGGCGGTCGGGTCGACACAATCCACAACCAACGCGACTGGTGCGGCCGGCACAGCTGTCGGCTCGACCCAGTCCACAACCAACGCCACCGGCGCCGCGGGTACGGCGCTTGGGTCAACGCAATCCACGACCCAGGCCACTGGTGCGGCCGGCACCGCGGTCGGCTCGACCCAATCGACCACCAACGCGACGGGGGCGGCCGGGACGGCCGTCGGCTCGACTCAATCGACCGTGGCGGGCGGTGGAGCCGGTGGCACAGTGACGGAGACCGCGGGTTCCGTTGGCGCTGGCGGAGCAGGCGGCGGTGGCACGGTTTCGGAGACGACAGGCGAAGTTGGCGCCGCGGCCGGGCAGCAGGTCGGAACCCTTGCGACAACCGGGCAGGGCCTGCTGAATCGCGCGGAGTCGTCGCCGGCGGCGACGGGAGGCATCGCTGGCCTGATCGCGCTGCTCGCAGCCGCCTACATCAAGCGTCGAGAGATCCTATCGAGGTTCGTTCGGTAGCGGGGATGAGAAGCCGTCGGGTTGCGAGCAGCCCGGCGGCTTTTTCTTTGGCGCGCCGTACAAAGTGCGTAAGCTGTTGAGGGGAGGAATATGAGCGCGACCTACTCGGCGATCAAGGCGATGTCCGAGCCGGACGTCATGACCACCTTCCTGGCGGATGAAGTCATCAACCCCATCCTGCCCGCAGTCGCGGTCAAGAAGGTCCGTGCCACGTCGGGGCGTCGGTTTGAAGCCCCGCGAGTGCTATGGAACGTGTACGAGGCCGAGCTGCAACTGCCGGGAGGAACGGAGATTCGTCCGCTGGTGTGGACAAAAGCGTTCTTCAATGACTCGGACTGCGAGGAGTATCGACACCGCATCCGTTGGATACTCAAGCACCGAAACGGCAATCCGCTCGATCCGCAGGGCTTCGTGAAATTCTTCCCGGAGCACCGGCTCTTTCTTTACTTCTTCCCAACGGATCCGACCTTTCCGGCTCTTCCCACCGTTTTTGATCCGGAGGCGATGCGTCCCATTCTCGAGCCTCACTTCAAGTACGTTCGGCCCGATGCCGACATCCAGTCGCTCAGGGCCGTGCGGGTCAAATATTTGCCGGAAATCTCCTGCATCGTTCGCTACGAGGCTGATATTGGGGAGGAGCGTCCGCTTTCCATTTACGGAAAGGTGCAACACAGCCGTCGCGGCGCCTTTACCCACGACGTGATGAAGGCGCTCTGGGATCTACCAGCTCGTGCTAGTGGCGAAATGCTGTTGTCAGAGCCGCTCGGTTACTATCCCGACCTTGACCTGATGCTGCAGACCGAGTTGCCCGGCGAAGATGTCAAAGGCGACCGGCACTCAGACCTATTCATGGCTGAATCGGAAATGGCCGGCAGAACGATCGGGCATATCCACGCGTCCGGGATCACCGTCGGGACGCCACACACGATCGACGTGGAGATTCAGCGGTTGTACGACCGGCTGGAGCAGTTCAAGATGTCTTCGCCAAAGGTCTACCTGGCTCTGCGCGACCTGCTGAAGCAGATCAGTGCCCGCGTTGAACGGGTCCCACCCGAAGCCCCGGTCCCATCGCACGGGGACTATAAATACAACCAATTTCTTTATGACGGCAACCAGTTCGGCCTCATCGATGTCGAGTATTTCGTACAGGCGGAGCCGAGCTTTGATCTGGGCAAGTACTGCGGACACCTCGCGCCTTCGGCACCAAAGCACTGGTCCGACACCGAGCGATCCAATGAGGCGCGTCGGGTATTTCTCGATGCCTACTGCCAGGTGCGGCCGGAGTACCGCGGTGCCCGGTTCCCTCTTTATGAGTCACTGTCCCTCGCGACTCGATCCCTGGTCGTGACCTGGACACAGGGGCGCAACTGGGACTACACCGCCCAGACGTTGATCTCGTTGTCGTACGAGCGGCTCAAGACTCGGTGGGGCGAGTAGCAACCTTCGATCGGCGCCCGGTGTCTTGCTAGCATGAAATTCGCTCGCGCCCCCATCGTCTAGCGGCTAGGACACGGCCCTTTCAAGGCCGGAACGGCGGTTCGATTCCGCCTGGGGGTAAAAATGCGGAGCTATCGCAGGTTGTCGCGTAACCACGTGACTTCGAAGGCGTCGTCAGGGTCGAGCACGATCGCGGCCTCGTCCAGCGTGGCTTGAGTGTGCTCGAGCAGAGCGGCCGCCTGGTCACGGTCGCCGCGCGCGAAAGAGATGGCGGCCTGGTTGAGGCCGGTCATTGCCGCCTCATACGGGTCGTCCCTGGCACGGACGGCGGCACACTCGGCGAAGCAGCGCTCCGCCTCCTTGACGTTGCCACGGTGGACCTCGACGTGCCCGAGATTGTGCAGCTCCATTCCGACCCCTCGGCTGTCGCCGAGGCGCCGGTTGAGTGCCAAGCTTTCTGTATACAGGTCGGCGGCCCCGGCGTAGTCGCCGGCGAGCCGCGTTCCGGCGGCAAGCAGGTGCAGGGGCGCCGCGCCGGCTGCCTCGCCCAGATCGCGCGTGAGCTCGCGCGCCTTGGCCGCGAGCGACTGAACGCGCGGGTAGTCGCCGTTGCGCAAGGCCACACGGCTGAGCCCAACGAGCGCAAGCGCCTCGGCCTCTCGGTCGCCAACCGCGCGCGCGACCTCGAGTGCCTGCTCGTTCCGCCCCTCTGACTCGGCCTGCTCCCCTGCACGGAAGGCGAGCACCCCATCGCCGTACAGCGCGAGCGCCCGTGAGCGGGAGGCCTGCTGCCGACCGACGTCCAGCGCCGCCGCCAGCAACCGCCGGCCCCCGGCGACATCTCCTACAAGAAACCAGAGCCGCCAGACGTTCGCTGCCAGATCGGCGGCCGCTTCCTCCTCGCCCTTGCTCGTGAGAAAGCGTGCAGCTTCCACAAATTCCTCGCGCATCGATGCCAGACGCTCAACCCAGGCAGGGGCAGCCGGTCCAATGAACCTTGCCTCACGCGCAAGCGACAGCAGGCGCTCCGCCTCTTCCCGTGTCATGGATTCCTCCAGCCTGGCGGTCCAATTTGATCGGTGTTAGACGAGAATAATCCGAGAACACCGCGGCGAATGCCAGAAAGCCCACGAACACAGAGTCGGGGTCAGGGTTTAGGCCGTCGCTAAAGCTGGTACACTGGTGAACGACCTCAAGAGATAACAGGTCGCCCGCTCTCGGTTCTCCTCCCCGTCTTAGAACGGTGTCCTGAAGATCGCGGCCATTAAAAGAAAGGTAGAGGGGACCGAGGAGTATCCCTCTTGACCGCAACGTTTGCTGACCTGGGCCTGAGTGCCCGCCTATTGACCGCGCTCGCTCGCAACTCGATCGAAACGCCCGTGACCGTCCAGCTCGAGGCCATCCCCCCGCTGCGGCTTGGCCGCGATGTCGTGATCCAGGCGCCCACCGGGTCCGGGAAGACACTGGCCTTCATTCTGCCGCTGGTGGAACGGCTGCTGGCGGTGAACGGACCGGGGCCGCGGGCGCTCGTTGTAACCCCCACCCGCGAGCTGGCAATCCAGGTGGACCGCGTCTTTCAGTCGCTCAGCACGGGGCTGAAATCGGCGCTCGTGTACGGGGGTGTCGGCTATGCCACCCAGGAACAGGCGCTCCGGAGCGGCGTTGACCTCGTGATCGGCACTCCCGGCCGCCTTCTCGATATGGTCTCCCGTCGCCGGCTCTCCCTGAGCCGCGTCCAGCTCCTGGTCCTCGACGAGGGCGATGAGATGCTGGATGCCGGCTTCGCGCCAGATGTGGAGCGCATCATCGAACTGACCTACGAACCGCAGATTGTGCTGGCCTCGGCCACGATGCCGGACTGGGTCACTCGCATGATCCAACGGCACCTCGACAACCCGGTCCGAATTTCCATCGCCGCCCCGGCCGAGGATGCGCTCGAACACGGTCTGATTCGAGTCACCCGTCCCGAAAAGCTCCGGACATTGAGCCGGCTGCTTCGCAACCATCGCGGTTCGGCCATCGTCTTCGGCCGGACCAAATACGGCGTACGGAAGCTGAGCCGCGACCTTCGCAACCTCGGCCACGACAGCGCAGACCTGCAGGGCAACCTGTCGCAGAACGTTCGCGATCGCACCATGGATGCCTTTCGCGGGCTGCGGACCAACGTGCTGGTGGCCACCAACGTGGCGGCCCGGGGTCTCGACATCAGCCATGTGGACCTGGTAATCAACTACGACCTGCCGGACTCTCCACAGTGGCTGACCCACCGGGTCGGGCGCACCGCGCGCATGGGCGTGAAGGGCCGGGCACTGACCTTCCTTACCCCGGAGGACGAGCCCGCCTGGCGCATGCTGCGCCGGCAGGGGGCGCCTGCCCTGCTCGAGCTTGACGTCAAGCACCTGCTGACCGAGGGCGACTGGCGCTACGTCGCGGCGTCGCTCGTCGAGGCTCGCCCCAACGGCCATGCCCAGGGGGACACCGTGCGGCGCGGGACCGGGCCGAGCGAGCCGTGGAACCGCCGGCGGCGCCGTCCCCGGGGACGCCGACCATTTCCGTCCGATCAGCATCGCGCATCGGCGGGAGGCTAATCTAGGGCAGGGGACATCCAACTGCAACGGGGTGAGCCGATGGCAAAGAGTTCCGTAACAGAGGTCCGCACAACCCAGGGCTTCGACTTCATCCGGGAGCTCGGTCAACAGCTCCGGGTCGACAGTATCCGGTCCAGCACCACGGCGGGTTCGGGCCACCCCACCTCGTCGATGTCGGCCGCCGACCTGATGGCGGTCCTGATCACGCGGTACTTCCTGTATGACTGGAACGATTCGCACCAGCCGAACAACGACCACCTGATCTTCTCCAAAGGCCACGCGTCGCCGCTCCTCTACGCCATCTTCAAGGCGGTGGGCGTGATCACCGACGACGAGATGCTGACCTTTCGCAAATTCGGGTCGCGCCTGCAGGGCCATCCCACTCCAGCGCTGCCCTGGGTCGACGTCGCTACCGGCTCGCTGGGGCAAGGGCTGCCGATCGCCGTGGGCGTTGCCCTCGCCGGCCGCAAGCTGGATCAGCTGCCGTACCACGTCTGGACCCTGACCGGCGACAGCGAGCTGGCGGAAGGCTCCATCTGGGAGGGGCTCGACAAGGCGGGTTACTACGGGCTGGCGAATTTCACCGCAACGGGGCCCAACCGAGTACGAGTGGGAGACCGATCACTACCGGGACCGCGTCCAGGCCTTCGGATGTCGTGCCATCGTGATCGACGGCCACGACCTCGAGCAGATCGATCAGGCGTTGGAGCAGGCGCGCGAAGCCACCGGTAAGCCCACGGTCGTGATCGCGCGCACCGTCAAGGGTAAGGGCTTCCGCGAGCTCGAGAACAAGGACGGCTGGCACGGCAAGGCGTTACCCCCCGATATGGCGGAGCGCGCCATCGCCGAGCTGGGCGGCGTCCGGCACCTCCGGATCGATGGGCTGAAGCCAGAGCCGGGCGAGCCCGCCATCAAGGACGGCAAGGTGAACGTCACCCTTCCTACCTATAAGAAAGGGGAGAAGGTAGCGACTCGCAAAGCCTACGGTGATGCGCTCAAAGCCCTCGGCGCCCGACCGACGGTGGTGGCGATGGATGGAGAGGTGGGCAACTCCACTTTCGCGGAGGAATTCGCAAAGGCCTATCCGGAGCGTTACTTCGAGATGTTTATCGCGGAGCAGCAGCTGGTTGCCGCGGCCGTCGGAATGAGCGTGCGGCATTACGTTCCCTTCGCATCGACCTTTGCCGCCTTTTTCTCCAGGGCGTACGACTTCATTCGGATGGCGGCGATCTCCGGAGCCAACATCCGCCTCTGCGGTTCGCATGCCGGCGTCGAGATCGGTGAGGACGGTCCGTCGCAGATGGCGCTCGAGGACCTGGCGGCGATGCGGGCGGTGCATGGTTCCACCGTGCTCTATCCGTCGGATGCCACATCGACCGCCCAGCTGGTGAAGGCCATGGCCGATCAAGCCGGCATCAGCTACATCCGCACGACCAGGGGTGCGTATCCCGTGCTCTATGAGGACGGCGCCGAATTCCACATCGGCGGCTCCAAGTTGGTTCGCAGCGATCCCAACGACCGAGTGACCTTGATCGGCGCCGGCGTGACGCTGCACAACTGCCTGGCGGCCGCCGACGAGCTGGAACGTGAAGGGATCAAGAGCCGGGTGATCGACCTCTACAGCGTCAAGCCGATCGACAGGCCGACCCTGCAGGAGGCGGCGGCCCTGACGCGTGGCCGGTTGGTCGTCGTTGAGGACCACTACCCGGAGGGAGGACTCGGTGCCGCCGTGATGGAGGCGCTGGCGGCGGACATGGATCCTCCGCGCATCGTGCATCTTGCGGTCCGCCATCTTCCCGGATCGGGCAAGCCGGCGGAGTTGATGGACAAGGCCGAGATCTCACCGCGGCATATCGTGGCGGCGGCCAAGCGACTTTACGGGTTATAGGAGGCAGGGATGGCAGTTCTGAAGATCCTCGAGCTGGTCGGGACCTCGAAGCAGAGTTGGAGTGACGCGGCGCGCGAGGCCGTCAACGAAGCCGCCAAAACGGTGCGTGGTATCGAGACCGTAGAGGTCGCGCAGTCAAAGGCGGTCGTCCAGAACAACAAGCTCACGGAGTATCAGGTGCTGGTCCGCATCGGATTTCGGATAGAGGGAGCCGGCAGCCCTACCGCGTCCAAGAAGAAGGCGTAACGGCGGCGGACGGCATGCTCCAAGGCCTCTTTGGCTCCGGCACGCGGGCGCGTGTCTTTCTCCGTCCGGGAGCCGCCCTACCAAAGGAGATCCTGCAGGCCCATCGGCGGCGCCATGCCCCAGCAGCTGGGGAGCACAAGGCCGGCCAGACCACGAACTTCATCGTCTTCAGCGACGGCACCGCGAACGGCGACGGGGCGGCGCAGGCGATGCTGACCAGCGCCGAGGCGGACTTCGAGGCCACCCAGAAATGGTTCGGTGGGCTGACGCCGCCCAACCTCCCCTTCTACGTTTATGCCGATCCGAACGCCGGCGGCGCCTATCACATGACCTGTGCCGGCACCGACGTCCACGTGCTGTCCGACCCTGGGCTCGCTCCGGGGTTCTTGACCGCCGAAGTCGTCGAGGTTTTTGAAGCCGCCATCAACAACGGCTGGGACTGCGGATACACCAACGGAGAATCCCTCTCGCGGGTGCTGGCCTTCGATCGCCATCCGGAGATCGCCGGCGAGTTCAATCAGACGGAGCAGGATTGGTGGGCGTCGGGGCACCGCGACCGCGTCAACGACAACTCGGCCGGTGACACCGACCAGCTTGCCTCCGGGTGTGGCGATCTCTTCCTCTATTACCTGCACTCGCAGTTGACGTTCGAGTGGCCGTCGATCTGCTCCACCGGAGGCCGAACGCTGGGCGCCTGTTACCAGTCCTTGACCGGTTACGCTCCGCAGCAGGGTTTCCGCGATTTTGTTGCCGCGCTGAGCACCATCGACCAGGGCGGAACCCTGGCCCTGCCGCCCTCGGGGAATCCCTTCCCGATCAAGACGTAACGCCCTGATACCCCTCCAGCGGGCGGGGAAGGGAAAGAACTCAATACGGCAGCTCGTCCTCCTCCATCCCGAAGTGGTGGCCGATCTCGTGCCGCATCGTCTCCTGGACTTCGCGTTCCAGGTCCCGCTCATCGGCAGCGACGTTCTCGTGATTGCGCTGGTAGAGCACGATCCGCTCAGGCAGGCCGTGCTCGAGCACGGTCGCACCCTCATACAGCCCGAGGAGGTCGGGGTCTTCGCCCTCGCGGATCGCATCGAGATCGGGTAGGTCGTCGACCACGATCATCGTGTTGGACATCTTCGCCTGGAACTCGTCGGGCACCCCGGCCAGGGCCACCTCAGCCAGCCGGGCGAACCGGTCGCGCGTGACCCGGTGGGGGACGACGAAACGGTCGGGATCGAGCGAGGCCGCGCGCCGAAACGCGGCCACCGCATCGTCACGCTTGAGCCAGACCCGCAGCCGCCCTAGAAGGTTCCAGGTCGCGGCGTCCGCGTCGCGGTCGAGCGCCCGCTGAGCGTAGTCGGCCGCAGCCGCCATGTCGCCGCCGCGGTAGGCGAGGTGTGCGGCGAGCCGCAGCCATCCGTCGTCTTGCGGCGGCTGCAGCGCCTGCAGCTCGGCAAGCGCGTCACGAAACCTTTCGGCAATCGTTTCGATCGCGCCATCCACGTCTCCGTCGCGAGCCTGTTGTAATCCCTTCACCACCCGGTCCTTGAGCCGCGGTCGTCCGCCGGAAAACCATCGGCTAAGCGGCATGGCGTCGCCGGCCGGCAGCCTGCAAGCCTGCCTGAAGCCGCCCGTTACATCGGCAATGGGCCAGCAGACGGCGATGAACGCCCACGACTTCGAGAACCACGTGCTGAAGCGCTTGACCGCGCTGCGCCCGGGATGGACCGTGAAGAAAGGCCCGGAGCCGTTTCAGCTGACCATCCGCCGCGTGCGGGAAACCGACCTGCGCTTCAACCTGGATAGTTTTTATCAGCAGTATCGTGAGCAACCATCCGCACTCGACCGGCTGTTCGCGGCGCGGCTGCGCCGGCTCGACCAGGAGTGCGACAGCGAGGCGCTGTTCGGGGCGCCGCTGATTCTCCCAGTGCTGCGACCGGCCAGTTTTCTGGATTCTGCAGGTGGCCCGGTCGTCTACCGCCGGATGCTGACCGACATGGTCGTCACCTACGCGGCCCACTATGCCCAGGGAATGCGGTATCTGCTGCCCCAGGACCTGGCTGCCTGGAACGTCGGCCGGGATCATGTCGAGGTGATCGCGCTCACCAACCTCGCCCTGATGTTCCGAAACGGCATGAAGTTCACCGGCCTGGAAACTGACAAGAACGGGCGCCCCCGAATGCTGATGCTGAGCTACGTCGACCCGCGCCCATATGGCGCGGCGTTGATGTTGCTGCCAGAGGTGTGGGCCTGGCTGGAAGAGATGCTCGAGGACATCCCGGTGGTGGGGGTCCCCGAGCGGGGATCGCTGATCGCCGCCGGCCAGCAGGCGCAGTTGCTGGGCCGGCTGCGCCACGACGTCCAGGAGCGTCACCGGGAGGCGGCCATCCCGGTCTCCAACCACCTCTTTTGCGTCGAAAACGGTCGCATTCGGCAGTACGCCCGCTAGCCGAACCGGCTCTCGCCGACCGCCATTACGGATAGCCTCCGTACCCTGGGTGCGGCTCGGGATGCAACCGGGGGCGGAGCAAAAGGGCGAGGATCAGGCCCGTCAGGAAGCCACCAACGTGGGCGAAGAAGGCCACGCCGCCGCCCACGACCCCGAGGTTCAGGAACGCGTTGAGGGCCTGCAGCGCGATCCAATACCCGATAAAAACATAAGCGGACAGCGTCACGAAGAAGATGGGCACGATAAAGGTCAACACGCGGGCGCGGGGGAAATATAGGACGTAGGCGGCCAGCAGGCCGGAGATGGCGCCACTCGCGCCCAGCATGGGCAGGGTTGAGGTGGGCGTGATGAACACCTGCAGCAGGCTGCCGGCGATTCCCGATGCGAAATAGATGATCAGGAACTTGAGCTCGCCGACGCGGTCCTCGACATTGTTCCCGAAGATCCACAGGAACAGCATGTTGCCTCCCACATGGAGCAGGTTGGCGTGCAGGAACAAGGAGGTGATCAGCGTGCCGAGATGGCGGCCGGCCGAGATATCGGCCGGGATGACCGCATAACGCGCGATGGCATTTTCGTCCATCACGGGGTTTTGCGCCAGGTAGAAGTAGACCGCGAAATTGATCAGGATCAGGCCCCAGGTCAGCAGTGAGGGGCGCCGGGTCGGGTTGTAATCGCGAATCGGGATCATGAGGCAAGCGCGCGGGGCATCAAGTGCGCCTCCTCGAGCAGGCGGCGAAGGTTGGCCAGTTCCGCGGCCGGCAGTGGCGGCAGCGGCGGCCTGGGGTCGCCGTGGTCGTAGCCCAGCATTCGCAGCCCGGCCTTGAGCCCCGGGACGCCGTAGCCACGGGTCAGCGCCTCGCCGAGCGGTGCGATGGTGCGTTGCTGTTGCGCAGCCTGGTCAGGGCGGCCATCGAGCCAGGCCCTGCGGATGCCGGCCGATGCGGCCGGCGCCAGGTTGGCCAACGCGGCGATCGCGCCGTCCGCTCCAGCCGAAAGCGCGTCGACCATTTTTTCGCCCGCGCCGGCCAGTAACACAAAATCCGCTCCAAGGCGGGCGCGGAGCCCGGAAAGGCGGCCGATGTCCCCCGAGGAGTCCTTCAGCCCGACGATGTTGCGATGCCCCGTCAACCCGGTGATCCACTCGGCGCCGAGATCGTAGCCCATGTGCAGCGGCACGTTGTAGATCAGGATCGGAATCGGGCTGGCGTCGGCGACCGCATGGTAGTGGGCGCGCAGGCCGTCTGCGGTGAGCTGCGCCCGAAAGTAGCTGGGCGCGATCACGAGGGCGGCCTGCGCGCCCTCCGCCGCGGCCGCCCGCGTCCGGTCGATGGTGGCGACCGTTGACTCCGCCCCGGTTCCGACGATCAGGCGGAGCGGCGCCGGCAACGCCACGCGCACCGATCGAACCCAGTGCAGTCGTTCCCCGTCCGTGAGCTGGGCCGCCTCGCCGTTGGAGCCCAGCGCCACGACGCCGTCGAGCCCGGCGTCACGCAGGTGCTCCAGGAATCCCGAGGGCGTGGACCCCAGGGCACCGTCCGCGGCAAATGCCGTCGCGATCGGCGGAAAGATGCCGCGGAGCCAGGCCACGCTCATCTCGCGATTCTATGGACTGCGGGCGCCGGCGCGTCGTCTCCGGCGCCTCATCGCTTGTTACCCTGCCGTGACGGCATTGTCGCCGCCCACCGACTCGTCCCGATGAGCCTGTTAACAAACCGCTGATAGCCTCACAGCGACGTGCGCGACACGCCTTCCGCTTTGCCACGCCGGTACAGCCGTCGCTCCATCCTTGACTACGGTCTGCGCCTCGCCGTGGGCATTAGTGGCAGTGCCGCCTTGGCCTCGATCCTCGACGCCTGCGGTAACGGATCGGGCGCGGTTGCGCCGACCGCGCCCCCCGGTGCGACCGTGATCCGAGCGCGCCTGTTCGATCAGGTCGGATACGACCCGACCGTGCTGCAGACGCTGGCCAACAAGTTCCGCGCCTTGCACGACAACAAGGTTTTCGTCTCGATCGAGACCGCCCACTACCGCGAGCTCTACGAGAGTATCCTCGCCGCCGGGCTGTCGAAGCCCGCTCCCTTTGACGTGGTGGCGCTGGATCAGGTCTGGGTGCCGGAGTTCGCCAGCCGCAACCAGTTGCTCAGCCTCAAGGACCAGATCCCCGACGACGCCCGATCCGACCTGATGCCGAGCCTGCTCGACGCGTTCGCCTACAAAGGCACGAACTGGGCCATGCCGCACGTGCTCAACGTCCAGAGCCTGTATTACAACAAGAGCCAGCTGCGGACGGCGGGCTTCAACGACGCGCCGAAGACGCTGGAGGACTGGTATCAGCAGATGACGGCGCTCCGCCGTCGCGTCACGCCGTTCGCCGACTCATGGGCGCAAGATGAAGGCCTCGTTTCCGACTTCGTTCGGATCACCGGACAGTTTGGTGGCGATCTGTTCGATGCGAGCGGCAAACCCCAGCTCTTGCAGCAGCCGGCCCAGCGGGCGGCCGCCTTCATGCGACAGTTGATCGATGAACACCTGGTACGCGCGGAGATCGCCGCCAGTACCGAACCTGACGCGATGCGGGCCTTCCTCGCCGGCGGGGTGACCTTTACCACCAACTGGAACTTCGTTTGGGGAGCCATGGACGATCCGGTCTACTCGCAGATCACGGGGCAGGGGGCGGTCGCTCCCATCCCGGCCGCCGCCTCGACCGGCGCCGCGGCGGCGTCGGTCAGCGGCTTCCTTGGCCTCGGCGTGCTCGCCAACAGCGCGCATGCCGACCTGGCGGTCGCCTGGCTACGCTACCTGACCAGCCCCGAAGTCCAGGCCCAGCAGGCCGGCGAGCTACCCATCTGGACCTCGCTGCAGAACTCGGCAGACGTTCGAAAGGCGAATCCGCAGATCGGTGTCTTCCTCACCAACCTGGCGAACGCGCGGCCCCGCCCGAAGCTGGTGCACTATGTGGAGGCCTCCGCGGTGCTCCAGCGCCACCTCCACGACCTGGTCCTCGGCGCCGCCAGCCCCGCCCGCGCGATGGCCGACGCGCAGGCCGAGCTGCTGGCCCTTCAGGCACGCTTCTCGAGCTGACGGCTTGCGCCTACGATGGACGGCATGGACCAGGCCGCCGCGTCTTACCGGGCCGGGCTGATCGAGGCCATCATCCTGCTGCTCCTCCTAATTCTCGCCTTCGGCACCGTCACTTTGATGGCGCGCGATCGATGGCCTGCCCTGGGCGCCACCGAATCGCTCCTCGCCCGGCTGGCGGCTGCCATCCTGCTGGCATCCGTCGCCGTCGGCGGCTTGAGCGGGGTGATCCTGAACCTGCTGCAGGGTCCCGCCTTCTCCGACACCAGCCTGTCGCCGGTCACGTCGCGCAACCAGGCGGTCCTGGGAATCGGGTTGGCACTGGCGGTGACAATCGTCGGCATCATCCGGATCGAGATGTACCAGCGGCGGCTCCTCGGTCCGCCCGCGCAGGAGGAGGATGCCGACTGGAAGGTCGAACCGCCCGAGGCCGCCGGCCGGCGCTAGCTCAGGACGTCGTCGGGCTGGGACTCACCACGATCTGCGACGCCGGAATCTCACCATCGAGCAGATTCCACTTGGTGAGGATCTGCCGGTAGCTCCCGTCCTGGTAGATGGCCAGCATCGCCTGCTGCATGGCCTTCAGCAAGTCGCCATTCTTGGGATCGATCGCAATCCCCTCGGGATTGGTCTTGAATGGACCGCCGGCCAGTTCGAGCTGATCAGGGGTCTGTTTGACGAAGTATGCCGCGACCGGCGAATCATCGAGCGCTGCATCGACGCCGCGCTGTTTGAGGATCAGGACGGCCTGGAGATCGGTCGGATAGACGTGCTTCTTGATGGCGTTGCCCTTGCAGACGCCACCGTTCGCCTCATCGACAGTGTTTTCCTCCGGGCTCTGCACCTGGACCGAGACGTTCTTGCCGCAGAGGTCGGTGAGGCCGGCGACGCCCGAGGGGTTGCCCTTTCGCACCAGGATGGCCTGCCCCGCACGGAAATAGGCAACGAGCGCCACCTGGCGGGCGAGGTCGGGCGTGATCTGCAACGCGGAGATGATCGCATCACCCTTCTTGGCCAGCAGCGCGCCGACGATCTGGGGCGAATCCGTCTTCTGAATGGTCGCCGAAAGGCCCATCTTCGCGGCGATCGCCTGGGCGATGTCGATGTCGAAGCCAACGGCCTGCTGGGTCGCAGGATCCGTCGATTCCTGGGGAGGGTACGTCGTGTCGGAGAGGAAGGTGATGGTGCCGGGCCGGACCAGGTTGGTGGGTGGGGTAATGTTCGGCGGCGTCGGGCTGACAATGGCGAATGCCGAGCTCGAGGGCGTCGTCTTGACGACCCCGCGACCGGGAAGCGCGCACGCACTGAGCGTTGAGGCGAGGAGGGCGCTCAGCGCAAGGCGTCCAACGGACGCGATTGTCATCTCCCTGCCACTCGCCCTGGCGGGGTCCTGAACATGATCAAAATTTGCGACCCAATTCTACGACCGGTGGCGCTCCGCGGCACATCGGCAGCTGCCGCCTTATTCAATCCTCACGGCGGGCAGCTCTCGGCCCATCGGTAACATGGGCTGAAGCTTGAGCCTCACGCTCGACGGCCAGTCGCTGCGCCCTGCCGACGTCGTGGCGGTGGCGCGCCATGGCGAGCGGGTCAGCCTTGGTCCTGAAGCGGCGCGCCGGCTGCAAGCCGCCCGCGACCTCGTGGACCGGCTGGTGCGCGAGGATCGGGTCGTCTACGGCCTGACGACCGGTGTCGGGGCGCTGAAGAACGTCCGGATCCCGCCGGCCGACGGCCGGCAACTGCAGCGCAACCTGCTCATGAGCCACGCAGTCGGCGTCGGTCCGCCGCTGGCCGAGGAGCTGGTACGGGCCGGGATGCTGGTCCGCGTCAACCAGTTCTGCCAGGGCACGTCGGGCGTGAGTCCGAAGGTCGCCGAACGGCTGCTGGAGTTGCTGAATCGCGATATTTGGGCCTGGGTGCCCGAGAAAGGATCGCTCGGCGCCAGCGGCGACCTGGCGCCCTCGGCGCACCTCGGCTTGCTGCTGATCGGTGAGGGAGACGTGCTCGTCAAAGGTGAGCGACAACGTGGCGCTGACGCGCTGCGCGCTCTGGGCATCCAACCCCTGGAGCTGCAGGCCAAGGATGCCCTCAGCATCCTCAACGGCACCCACTTCATGGCCGGCGCGGCCAGCCTGCTGCTGCACGACGCCCGGCGGCTCTTGCTGACCGCCGACGTCGTGGCGGCGCTGAGCCTCGAGGCATTGCGCGGTTCGCGCACCGCCTTCGATCCGCGAATCCACGCCGTACGCCCCCATCCCGGGCAGGTGGCATCGGCGGCGCGGATCTTCGCCCTGACCGAGGGCAGTGGAATCGCGGAATCGCACGTGCTCTGCGACCGCGTCCAGGACGCCTACTCGCTCCGGTGCGCGGCCCAGGTGCACGGGGCTTGCGCGGACGCGATCGATTACCTGAGACGGGTGCTGGACATCGAGCTCAACGCCGGCACCGACAACCCGCTGGTGTTCGCGAGCGACGAGGCCGTGCTTTCCGGAGGCAACTTTCATGGTGAGCCGCTTGCCATGGCGCTCGACACGGCGGCCATTGGGCTCAGCGAGCTCGGAAGTATTTCTGAGCGACGGCTCTTTCGGATGCTCACCGGTTTCCTCTCCGAGCTGCCCCCCTTCCTCACCCGCCACTCTGGCCTCGACTCGGGCTATATGCTCTTGCAGTACACCGCCGCCGCGCTGGTCACGGACAACCAGCTGCTGGCGGTGCCCGCCAGTGTGCATTCGCTGCCGACCTCGGCGGACCAGGAGGACCACAACAGCATGGGTTGGCACAGCGCCCAGCGCGCCCGCCAGGTCGCAACCAACGTCGAGGCCATCCTCGCCCTCGAGGCTCTGGGCGCGGCGCAGGGTATTGACCTGCTCTCCCCGCTGCGGCCGGGCAGATTGACCGCGCAAGCCCATGCCGCGATCCGTGAGAAGGTGCCGCCGCTTGACCACGACCGTGTGCTGCAGCCGGAGATCGAGGCAGCCATCGACCTGGTGCGACGCGGCACGCTGGCCGAGGTCGCGACGCAAGCACGGCCCGCCGTTCCCGCATGAGCGTCTCCTCGCCAATCCGCGCCGCACGCGGGACCCAGCTCACTACACGCGGCTGGCAGCAGGAGGCAGCGTTGCGCATGCTCTGCAACAACCTGGACCCCGAGGTCGCCGAGCGGCCCCAGGACCTGGTCGTCTACGGCGGTACCGGCAAGGCGGCCCGCGACTGGCCCGCCTTCCACGCCATCGTCGCCGCACTGCAGCGGTTGACGGACGATGAGACGCTTCTGGTCCAGTCCGGGAAACCGGTTGGCATCTTCAGGACACACGAGTACGCGCCTCGGGTGCTGATCGCGAACAGCCTCCTGGTGCCGCGCTGGGCGACCTGGGAAACCTTCTGGGAGCTGGAGCGGCTCGGCCTGACCATGTACGGCCAGATGACCGCGGGCAGCTGGATCTATATCGGCAGCCAGGGGATTCTGCAGGGCACCTATGAAACCTTCGGCGCGCTGGCGGCCAAGCGTTTCGACGGCACGTTGCGCGGCCGGATCGTCCTCACCAGCGGCCTCGGCGGGATGGGCGGCGCGCAGCCGCTGGCGGTAACCATGAACGGAGGCGTCGCCCTCTGCGTCGAGGTTGACGAGGCGCGCATCGAGCGCCGGCTCAAGACGCACTACCTGGATCGAGCGACGGCCAAGCTCGACGAGGCGGTGGCGTGGGCGGAAGCGGCCCGTGCCAGCAATTCCCCGGCATCGATTGGCCTGGTCGGCAACGCCGCGGAGGTTTACCCGGAACTGCTGCGCCGCGGCTTCGAACCCGACGTTGTCACCGACCAGACCTCGGCCCACGATCCGCTGCGCGGCTACATCCCGGCTCCACTGACCGTCGACGAGGCGTCCGAGCTGCGGGCACGCGACCCGCTGGAGTACCTGGAGATGGTCAAGCACTCGGTGCGGGATCACGTCGGCGCCATGCTCGCCTTCCAGCGCAAAGGCATCGAAACGTTCGACTACGGCAACAACCTGCGTGGCCAGGCGCTCGAGGCGGGGGTCAGCAACGCCTTTGACATCCCCGGTTTTGTTCCGGCGTACATCCGGCCACTGTTCTGCGAAGGCAAAGGGCCGTTCCGCTGGGTGGCGCTGAGCGGAGAAGCGGAGGACATCTACCGGACCGACCGAGCGGTGATGGAGACCCTGCCCGAGAACGAGCACCTGCACCGCTGGTTGCGGCTAGCGCGCGAGCGCGTCCAGTTCCAGGGCCTACCGGCGCGGATCTGCTGGCTCGGCTACGGCGAGCGCGCAAAGGTCGGGCTGCGTTTCAACGAACTGGTCGGGTCCGGTGAGCTGCGGGCCCCGATCGTCATCGGGCGGGATCATCTCGATGCCGGCTCGGTCGCGTCCCCCTATCGCGAGACCGAGGCGATGCGGGATGGTAGCGATGCCATCGCCGACTGGCCCATCCTGAACGCGCTCCTCAACACCGCTGCCGGGGCCAGCTGGGTCTCCGTCCACCACGGCGGTGGGGTTGGCATCGGGAACTCCATCCATGCCGGCATGGTGGCGGTTGCCGACGGTACCGCGGCGATGGCGGACCGGCTCGAGCGGGTGCTCACCACGGACCCGGGGATGGGGGTGATTCGCCATGCCGACGCCGGCTATGAGACGGCCATCGACTTCGCCCGCGAGCACGGCATCGATCGCGCGACCTGACGTGATCGCCACGTGATCCATGCCGACTTCGCCGTTCGGCACGCCGGGCAACTGGCCACCATGATGCCCAGTGCTGGCGATCCACTCGGCTGCATCAGGGACGGCGCACTGGCGGCGCACGAAGGGCGGGTGGTCTGGATCGGCCATGATGGCGAGCTGGACGCCCAGGTCGACCTGGACGGCGACCAGCTCGATGCCGCGGGAGCCTGCGTCATCCCCGGCCTGGTCGATGCCCACACCCACCCGGTCTTCGCGGGCTCCCGCGCGGATGAGTTCGCGGAGCGGCTCGGCGGCGCCGAATACCAGGCACAGCAATCGGGTGAGCGCGGCATCGTGCGCACGGTGCAGGCGACGCGCCAGGCCGACCCCGCCGCCTTGCTGGCGCTTGCCGAAGCCCGCGCGAACCGATTCCTCGCCAACGGCACCACCACCATCGAGGCGAAGACCGGATACGGTCTCGATCTGCCCACCGAGGCAAAGTCCTTCGACGTCCTGCGGCACCTTTCGGCCCGGACACCACTTCGCATCATCCCGACTTTTCTCGGCGCCCACGTCGTTCCACCAACCATCGACCGGGCGGCCTATGTGCGAGCCCTGATGGAGGAGATGCTGCCCGCGTTCAAGGCGCAGGCCGTATTCTGCGACGCCTGGTGTGAGAAGCCGGCCTTCACGCCGTCGGAAACGCGCGCCATTCTCGGTCGGGCGAAGACCCTTGGTTACCAGCTCCGCATCCATGCGGCGCAGCTGGCGCCCGGCGAGGGGCCGGAGATTGCCGCCGAGCTCGGCGCCCGCAGCGCCGACCACCTGGAATTTGCCACGCCGGCGCAGGTCAAGGCGCTGGCCTTCGCCGGGACCGTCGCGGTGCTCTGCCCCGCGGCCAACTTCACGACGCGCGGGCCTCGCCCTCCGATCGAGGCGATGCGCGATGCGGGCCTGCCGATGGCGATTGCGTCAGACCTCAATCCGGGCACGAGCAACTCGGAAAGCCTGCCGCACGCCATGAGCCTCGCCTGTGTGGCCTGGGGCATGACGCCGCGCGAGTCGCTCCTGGGTGCGACCGTGCACGCGGCGCGCTCGCTCGGGCTCGAGGGGTTCGCGGGGTGTCTTCAGCCTGGAAGTTTTGCCGATTGCATCCTTCTCGACGTCGAAACGCCGGAAGCCATTCCCTACTATGTCGGCGTGAATCGGGTACTTCAGACGGTTGCGGGAGGCGTGGTCTGGCGGCCCTCGTAGAGTGCGTCCCGAATTTTTCTGAGGGCCGTCGCGAGGACGTGATCGGCGCGATCGCCGACGCCATCGGCGGCGCGGGAGCGCGGGTCATCGATGTCCAGGCTGATGCCGCGCACAACCGGATGGTGGTGACCTTTGTGGCGGCGCCCGACCAGGCGGTTGACGCGGCGATGGCCGGCGCCGCGGTCGCCACCGAACGAATCGACCTGCGCGAGCATCGCGGCGAGCACCCACGCATGGGGGCAACCGATGTCGTCCCCTTCGTGCCATTCGCCGACCTGCCGATGAGCATCTGTGTCGACCTGGCGCATACGTTCGGGGCGCGGCTGTGGAAGGAGTTGCACGTCCCCGTCTACTACTACGGCGAAGCGGCCCGCCGACCGGAGCGCCGCGAGCTGGAGAAGGTGCGGCGCGGCGGCTTCGAGGACCTGCTCGGCCACATCCGCGATCCCGAACGTGCCCCGGACGAGGGACCGCCTGAGGTGCACCCGAGCGCCGGGGC
>VBHC01000093.1 GCA_005889535.1 Chloroflexota bacterium | reverse complement strand
CGGCTGCGCCAGCAACTCCACAAGCCCCTGGGTCGATAGCGCAAGCCCGGTCGCGGCGGCGGCCTTCAGGACAGTCCGACGGCTGACGGTGCGATCGATCGAGTTCTCCGGCATCACGACCTCCTTGACCCGAACGGGAATCTTCGGCATGTCATCGTTCGGTCGCTCGGTCGGTCTGCCGGCGAGCGTGCGCGATCCGAGGCCGGCAGGATATCGCCGTAGCCTGCGGGCGGAAACCTTGCAATTTCATGACAGTCCGCGTCGATGACCGGCCTCTTTCATGAAGGCCTTAGCGCGTTCTTACGTCAGCGGGCTCAACAGCAAGTCTTATCGCTTGCTCATCGCTCCCTCATGGTTTTGCGGGGTTTGCTCGGTCATCCTGTGATGTCATCGACTGAAGATGCGTGCCCCTGCTCACCCGGTAGTCGGAGGGACGGAAGCTGCGCCCGATTCAGATACCGCGACGGCGCCGGCGGAGTGCGGCTCGACGCTCACGCCGGCAGATCGCCCTGCTCGTGGTCGCGATCTGCATGCTGATCGCAACCGTTGGGACGGCGAGTGCGGCCCTGGCGGTTGGTCCTCTGCCGAATATGTCTGCCATCACCGCCAGCACCTTGCCGCAGGACCTGCTGATCTATGACCGAAACGGCAGCTTGATCGCCGACATTGGCAACCAGGGCAGCCATCGCGTCGTCGTCCCGCTGCCGAGCATCTCACCGTCCTTGATCCGTGCCACCATCGCTGTCGAAGACCGGAGTTATTACGCGAACAGCGGCATCGACCTGCCCGCGATCCTGCGGGCCGCCGTGGACGACATCGTGCACCTTCGCTTCGTCGAAGGGGGAAGCACCATCACGCAGCAGCTCGTCAAGCAGCTCTATTTCGGGCCGAACGCGCCCGATACGCTGCAGCGCAAGCTGCGGGAGGCGGCGCTTGCCGTCGCGCTGACCCGGCAGCACAGCAAGGACCAGATCCTCGAGATGTACCTCAATACGATCTATTTCGGCAACCAGGCTTACGGCGCGCAAGCCGCGGCGGAGACGTACTTCCACACCAGTGCAGCGAAGCTCACCCTCGGCCAGGCGGCCTTGCTCGCCGGCATTCCGCGGTCGCCGAGCGCCTTCAACCCGGTCCAGCACCCGCAGGCGGCCCGTGCGCGGCAGGCACAGGTGCTGGCCGCCATGGTGCGGCAGGGTGACATCAGTTCCGCGGAAGCCGCGGCCGCCGTCGCCGCGCCACCGCAGGTCTTCCCGCCGGCCACGACCATCAAAGCCCCGCACTTCGTCGATTACGTGTTGACTACCCTTCGCCAGCAATTCCACATCAGCCCCGACAGCGGTGGAGGCTACCGCGTCGTGACGAGCCTGGATCTGGCCTTGCAGACGAAGGCCGAGGCGGCGGTTGCGGCGCAGGTCTCGAGAGCAGGCACGTACTACAACTTTCACGATGCCGCGCTGGTGAGCATGGATCCGCAGACCGGCGAAATCCTGGCCATGGTCGGCGGAGCCAACTACAACGCCCCGGGCGGCCAGATCAACATGGCCACCTCGCCCACCCGTCAGGTCGGCTCCGCGTTCAAGATCTTCACCTACAGCGCCGCGCTCGAGAGCAAGAAGGTCAACATGGACAGCCCGATCCTCGACGCCCCACTCGTCTTCCCGATCGGCGGGACGAACAATGGCCCCTACGCGCCGACCAACTACGACGGCCGCTGGCACGGCACCCTCCCGCTGAAGGAAGCGCTCGGCAACTCGCTCAATATCCCGGCCTTGAAGGTCGAGCTGCTGACCGGGATCCCCACGGTGCTCGATGTGGCACGCAGGATGGGCGCCACGACGCTGACGCAACCGGATTCGTACTACGGGCCGAGCCTCACACTGGGCGCCTATCCAGTCTCGCTGCTGGACATGGCGGTCGCCACCTCGACGCTGGCCGACCTCGGGGTCCGGCATCGACCGTCGCCCATCTTGAAGATCACCGACGCGACCGGAACAACGACGTTCGCGGACGATCCCGCCCAAAATGCCGACCAGGCGCTCAGCCCCGACGTCGCCTACATCATGGCGAGCATCCTCTCTGACGACCAAAATCGCTGCATGGAGTTCGGCTGCAACAGCGATCTCACGCTCGGCGGACGGCAGGTGGCGGCCAAGACCGGGACTTCCGAGGGCTTTCGCGATAACTGGACGTTGGGATTCACGCCAACACTGGCGACCGTGACCTGGGTCGGGAACCCGGACAACACGCCGCTCAGCCACAGCTCAACCGGGATCGTCGGTGCCGCGCCAATCTGGCATCAGTTCATGGGCAATGCCTTGCAGGGGATCCCAGACAACTGGTATCCAACGCCGTCCGGCCTGGATCAATTCGAAGCCGACTACTTCCTTCCCGACACCGAGTTCCTGCCTCCGGTCCTCGCCGAGCCGTGGCCGAGCTGCCCTTCGCAGGCTTACGACCCGAAAACGACCTCCTGGTCGATGCTCATGGTGGATGGCGTCCCTTGCTCGATCGTCACGAGCCCGCGCCGGCGACCGTTCGCGTGATTATGGCAGCGTAGGGCGGCCGTCCGGGCCGATCGGGAAGCCGGGGTTATAGGCAACTTCCCAGACGTAGCCGTCCGGGTCGGCGAAGTAACCGTGGTACCCCCACTCGGTTCGCTCTCCTGCCTTCACCAGCTTGCCTCCGGCGGCTACCGCTGTGGAGAGCGCCTCGTCAACCTGCTCGGGAGTGTCGAGGTTCATCGCCAGCTCTGTTCCTCGGAATGCGGGAAGGGCGTGGTCCTCGATGTGGTGTTCGGCTGCCATGTTCCTGACGCTCCAAAGAGCGAGCCGGCCGCCGTCGGTGCGGAAGAAGCTCACGTCGCCCGGAACCGACCCGGAGGACAGCGGCCAGCCGAGCGCCTGGTAGAAGCGCGTGGCCCGATCGACGTCTTCCACGCCCAGCGTGACGAAACTCACCCGCGCCGGAACCGTCATATCAATCCGTGCGCGAGTAGTCTGCATCGATAAAGCGGAACCACTTCTAGCTTCTGGACCTGGATCATCGGTCTCTTCTCCTTCCCAGCGTCGAGCGGTTTCGGCGAGTCTAGCAAAATAATCCCGATGGTCCAGACTGCCCGGCGCCGCTCGGTATGGCTCGCCTGGACGAGCGTGATCGTGACCCTCGCCCTCTTCATCGCCGGTAATGCCTTCCAGGGCGCCACACCCGTCTCGCGGATCCCCTCCGCGATCCTGCAGGTCACCAACGGCTGGTGGATTCGCCTCAGCCCGCTCTTCGCGCTGGCCTTCGCGATCGTTGGCGCACTGATCGTGGCCCGCCGGCCCGGAAATCGGATCGGCTGGGTCGCCTGCGGCATTGGCGTGCTGACGGCCCTCTACCAGTTTGGCCTTGGCTACACGATCTTCGGGACATCCGTGAACCCGGCATTGCCGGGCCTTGGTTTCCTGGTCTGGTTGGAGGTCTGGGAATGGGTCTTGCCGGTCATGCTGATGCTCTTCTTCCTCCCCCTGCTCTTCCCCGATGGCAAGCCAATCTCCCCGGGCTGGTGGTGGCTCGCGCCGCCAGTGCTGCTGGGATTCGGGCTGGGCGTCGTCGGCATCCACCCCGGACAGATCCTTGGCGTGATCGGCTCCGTCCTCGCCATCGTCAGCCTGACCATCCGCTACCGCCGGGCGGGGCCAGACGAGCGACAGCAGATCCGCTGGTTCGCGATTGCCGGCCTCGTCGTCTGCGTTGTCGCCGTCGCCGGGGTGATCGTCGGATCGCTCGTCTACCACAACAACACGGTCGTCTTCAATCCGATTTTCGACGTCCTCACGCCCCTGGCGTTCACCGGTCTGGCCATCTCGATCGGCATCGCCGTGCTCAAGTACCACCTCTACGACATCGACGTCTTCATCCGACAGGCACTCGTGTACGGCACGCTCGTCGTTCTCATCAGCCTCTTCTATTTCGTGGCGGTGGTCGGAGTCGGGAGCCGCCTGTGGCAGCTTCGCCCGGGCGACCCTGCCGGCGCCGTTGCCATCGGGGCCGTCATCGCGCTCCTGTTCCAGCCCGTTCGCCGGCGCCTCCAACGCCTGGCGAATCGCATCGTGTACGGGAAGCGCGCCACGCCCTACGAGGTTTTGTCCGAATTCAGCAAGCGGATGTCCGGGATGTATGCCAGCGACGAACTTCCGCTACGCATGGCGCAGGTACTGGCGG
Organism: Chloroflexota bacterium; assembly: GCA_005889535.1. Classification (GTDB taxonomy): domain Bacteria; phylum Chloroflexota; class Dormibacteria; order CF-121; family CF-121; genus CF-13. The sequence continues at coordinate 756 of VBHC01000093.1, read as the reverse complement.
AGGGAACCGCGGCCGACCGGGCAACGGTCTGGCTCCGCGTCGGGAGCGAGCTTCGCCAGGCGGCCGCATGGCCGGCCGACGACGCGTCACCGCGAAGCCTTCCGCTTCAGAATGGTCAGCTGCCCTCGATTGCCGGGGTCGCCGAAGCCGTGCCCGTCAGCTACCAGGGTGAACTGCTGGGCGCCCTCGCCGTGGCCAAGCGCGAGCCACTCACCGCAACCGAGCATCGATTGCTTGGCGACCTGGCGCAAGAGACCGGCCTGGTTCTCAAAAATGCCCGCCTGACCGCCGAGCTCATCCAGCGGCTCGACGAGTTACAAGCCTCGCGGCAGCGACTGATCACGGCGCAGGATGGCGAGCGGCGGCGGCTCGAGCGGAATCTGCACGACGGCGCGCAGCAGAACCTGGTCGCCCTCAAGCTCAAGATCGCGGCGGCCAAGAACGTGGCGGTCTCGGACCCACAGCGAGCCCAGGTGATGCTCGACGAGTTGAACCAGGAGACGAGTACCGCCATCGAGACGTTGCGCGAGCTGGCTCGCGGGCTCTATCCGCCGATCCTGGCGCAGGATGGCCTGGTTGCCGCGCTGGAGGCGCAGGCCCGTCGGACATCAATGCCCGTCGAGGTCGTCAGTCACGGCGTCGCGCGCCATGCGCCCGAGATCGAGGCGAGCGTCTATTTCTGCGTCCTGGAGGCCCTCCAAAACGTGGCCAAGCACGCCGGCGCCTCGAAGGCCACGGTCCGCATCGAAGAGTCCG
>VBHC01000092.1 GCA_005889535.1 Chloroflexota bacterium | reverse complement strand
CCGAGCGGGTGTAACTCAGTTGGTAGAGTGCAACCTTCCCAAGGTTGAAGTCGCGAGTTCGAGTCTCGTCACCCGCTCCACCTCCCACTTTTAGGCCCGGGATTCGCGTGACTTAGGGAGAACCCCGCCACCGTCGCGCGTCGGCAATTGCCGAGGAAGTCGCGCGCCTTCGCTGGGACGAGGGCTTACATATGGGCGTCGAGGGATGCGCTCAAGTTGTCGATTTCCGGCGCGACGAAGTTTCGTGATTGGTGATGTGCGGCAGGCATGCCGCGCGCATAGTCAGCCCAGCTCATGCCCGTAGGTGGCGGGCCAGACAGCCCGGCAGTGTCAATCTGGGCACAGTCCTAAACACCTCCGCTGGTGCAGATCCACCTTCGCTTAGCCCCCCATGTAAGGTATGATTTGGTCATTAGACCATTACACGGAAGCGCCGAGCTGAGCCGAAAAGGTGTGATCGATATCGGCCATATTGGTCCGATCCCATCCACTGTCTCCCCTCATGTCTGCATTGACTTTGTTAACAGTGAGTTTGCAGATCACCTTTCAGGTGCAACCACGTTCGACCGACTCGCAATGCCGGAATGGAGGCGCTGGTTCCTTGCCCGCTGCGGACTGCCGACGACGGTCCGACTTGGCGGCCGAATGCGATCTGCGGCGGTCGAGCTGCGGACACTGCTCCGGGATCTTCTGGCTGGAGGCCGGCTACCTCGGGATGCCGAGATGGCCAGGCTAAATCGCCATCTGCGCCGCGTGCTGCTACAACGGCGCGCTACGCGGCGGGGCCCGAGGATCGAACTGCGATCGACATGGCGCCCGGACGGGTGGCCCGCGGCGCTCGCCACCGTCGTCACCTCCTATGTTGAGTTGTTTTCGCAAGGTCGACGCGATCGAGTGCGGATTTGCGCTAATCCGAACTGCACATACATGTTTGTCGACGACTCGCGAAATGGACGGCGACGGTGGTGCGACCCCGCCGTGTGCGGAAATCTGATTCATGTTCGATTCTTTCGGTTGCGTCAACCATCGCGCGCGATCGAGCGCAAATAAGGTGCTCGATGGTCACTAAGCAAATGAGCTTCTCACGGTTCAGGTGTGTAGTAGCCGCTTGGTTTATGTCCGCCGTCATGCTTGCCGGATGCTCACAGGCAGGGATGCCATCGATCACTACCCCGAGTCCGTCGACGTCCGGCCATCCTTACATCAGTGGCACGCTCTCGGTCTCTGGACAATTCGCCGTTACGGCAGCGTTCACTACGCGGCCAGTGGTCGAGGTCAGTGGCCTACAGACGCCCGCGCCTCCCGGCACGTCGTGTGCGGGCTATGCGGGCGGGTACTCGACAGCTGGCCGAGCGACCTCCGACAGGGGGTTCGATCCACCGCCAGCCGAGACGAGAGGAACACCGAGCGTTTCGGTGTTCGTCGCGCTGCCGACGGGATACAAGGGTCCTGGCACTTATGTGAATGGTCTATCCAGTCATATTGTGGGAACGGCCACTGTTGCAGTCGAGACAGCTCAGGGGCCGTTCTATGTATTCCGCTCGAGCGGTGGCATGACCTCGTTTGCTGTGAGCGCTGACGGCTCAGGGAGTCTGACATTTGCCGGTTGGCCCGACACCGAGAAGAGAGGTGGAAATGCTACTGGAACGCTGGACGGAACCATTACGTGGACCTGCAAATGAGTCAGCCGGTGCCTGCTGGCCAGGCAAAATGTGCCACCTATCTCGTAGCCTGAAGCGCGCCTGCCCGCGAATTTGACAGCGACGCTGACCACACATCTTCGGGAAGGCGCATGAGGACATCGAATCGGTTGTCCCACGCCGCCGGCGAGCCTTGATCCAGCACACGATCGATCTGCCGCCGGGCGAGGTTGAGGCACTCATCGATCGCGAGTTGGTTTTGCTCCAGTAAACGGCGACGCCGCTCGAGGAATGCTTCGATGTCGCCCATGAAGCGACCGGCCATCGACTCCATTAATAGCGTTGCCGGCTTGGGATCCTGCTTCTGCTCCAGCGCCCGCACCTGGTCGCCCTTAAGCTCCCAGAGGCGCTGAGCAAAGGAACCAGTCACCGGTGCCAGCTCATGCAGCAGCTGGTTGAGTGTCCGCAGGCGGTCAGGTCCGACCCGCTCCGTCCAACGCTTCCGATTGACTGTGTCACCAAGGGCGCACGCGCCATACCAGCGGTGCCTGGTCCTCGCCATGAGCCGACCCTCGAGGTGCCGACACGTCCAGATCCTTCCTGCCGGCCGAGACTTCTGATCCGGGGTGACAACCTGCAGGGCCTGATAACCAGGACATTCCTCGAAATTGGCGGGAAATGGTTTTGGATACGGACACTCATCGATGGGTCGCGGCGCCGGGCGCTTCGAATCCATCCACATTGCTATGGCCTCCGACCGGTTGCGCACGCCGAACATCCGGAAAATCGTCTCGAGCTGGAAACGGATACGTCGCGGTGACAGGTTCAACCGGGCCGCGATTTCGTTATCGGAGAGCTCGATTGAGGCTAACTCGAGCATCTGTTTCTGGCGGGGGGTTAGTTTTCTAGAATCCGGCGTGGTCGATGCCTGATCGTGATTGCTCTCGTGACCCATCGGTACGCACGTCCTCGCACCAATCCCGCATGAATCCGGGTGGCGCTATAAGAGCTACGTCCGGGTGTCGGGGAATTTGACGGCGTTCGCGGGGCAGTACTCCTTCTCTGATCAAGAAGTTGCAAAGGGATCACCATCCGTGCCTGCGCACCGGGTCGCCTGGAGTCGACCACCAGTGCATTCAAGAGGCGGTTGCCGCTGCTCGTGATGTTCCTTTTCCGGCTAGTCACGGTACGCATCAGACCGCGGCTTTCTCGCTGATTTCCAGCCGGCTACGCGCTACGCTATACGTCTCGCATCGCTCAGGCCGTTGTCGGTTTTGCCGACGTTTCGAGGGTGAAGAGGGGCACGCTTCTGGAAGGAGGTACGGAGTACAGATCAGTCCACCGCGCGTCCACCGGGTGGCCGGAGCTGGAAGAGATCGCGATGCCGTCCCCATACAGGATCCGTCGTCTGTGGAGGACAGCGTCCCGCCGGCGTCATCGTCTGTAACGACACCATCGCCTACCGAGGTCCGGCCAGGGCAGGATCAGGTCTGGCGGAGGACGCGGGGACCCATCTTCGCCACGGTCGTGGTTGCCGCGGCGTACTTGCTGACCAGAACGTCGATCCCGATCCCGGACCTCACTCCGGTCTATCTTGTTGTCGTCGCGGGGATCGCAGCGGTTGATGGCAGCCGGTCCGGGACGGCCAGCGGACTCATCATGGTTGCTTACGTTGCATATGCTGATTCGGATCCCGCCCATCCTCTCACCTACTCGAGGGACAACCTTTTGCGTCTCGGAATTTTCATCGCCGCTACGCTCGCCACCGCCGTGCTCGCCGGCGCTCCGGCGCGTAGGGCCGACCGTCTTCGCAGCGAACTACTCACCCAAAGGGAACGACTATCCGAGGCCGTGAAAGCAAAGAGCGAATTCATGAGCGCGGCCGCCCACGAGCTGCGAACGCCCCTGACGGTCATCGCTGGCTATGTCTCGATGCTCCAGGACGAAACATTCGGCCGGCTCCCTGAGAGATTTCGGGATCCGATTTCTGCGATGCAACGTAAGGCTCGGGAAGTCGCAGCCCTCATTGATGAGATGCTCCTGGCCGCCAGGGTTCGGAGCGGGACTGCACCGGTCGCGCCCATGCCCGTCGACCTACGAGACGCGGTACGAGAGGCGGTTGAGCGCGCTGAACCGCGTGTTACGTTGGAACAGGCGACGTTGTCTTATGAAGTGCCTTCGGCAATGGTCGCCGCAGAAGTGGATCCCGACCACCTTGCACATATCCTCGACAATCTGATCAGCAACGCCCTTACCTACGGCGATGGGAGGCCGTGGGTGAAGATCACCGTCACAGGTGGGAGCGACGCCAGGGTGCTGGTTAAGGATCGAGGCTGGGGCGTTCCGGAAGCGATGAGACAAAAGATCTTCGAGGGCTTTGTCCATTATGCGGATCCGGAACACAAGCCAAAAAGCGGAAGGGGTCTGGGACTGTCGATCAGCCGCGACCTGGCTGAACGCTACGGTGGATCGCTGGACCTCGTCGGAACCGAGCCAGGCAAGGGCAGCATTTTCGTTCTACGCCTTCCTGTGGCTTCCTAGAGATCTACGCTGCGTTCACTCGGTTTCGACCAGCGGCCTTGGCTCGGTAGAGGGCGTGGTCGGCTGCCGCCATGAGCGTTGCTGGGTCTCGGCCATCCTCAGGGAGGGCGGCCACGCCGATGCTAAGCGTCAGACGCGTGCTGTCACCGAAGAAGGCCTCCTGGCTCACTCGCGCACAAAGGAGCACGGCGACTGATATCGCGGCGGGTTTCGCCAGTCCAAGCAGCACCGTAAACTCTTCGCCGCCGATCCGGAACGCTCTACTCGGTTCGCCTGCCGCCTGGGCGATGAGCTGCGCGACATGTCGCAGCACGCGATCACCTTCAGGATGTCCGCGTGAGTCATTGATCTGCTTGAAATGGTCAACATCCGCCAGCAGAACGGATAATGGCCCGGCAGCCGGCAGTGCGCGTGCTGCCCCCTCGTACAGGGCGCGATCGAAATCTCCGCGATTGCCCAGGCCCGTTAAGGCGTCAAGGCGTGATAGTCGATCAGCGACCTGGAATCTCGCCGCATTCTGGATTGCCATCGCCGCGTGCGCGAGGACGGCGCGAAGAAAATCTGCGTCCTCCACCGTGTAGGCCGATCGTCGATGTGATGTCAGCACGATAACGCCGAGGCCCAGCCCCCGCCAATCCAGGAGAGGGGCCGCCATCCACGGTCTTTCGGTCTGCTGCCACGCAGGCGGCATAACGGCGGACCCCTGCGCAAGAACACTTCGGAGCAATGCCGCATCAGAACCGACCGCGGAGGCGACGTCGTGCCGAACCCCGGCGGCGAGCTCGAAATTCCCGCCCGTGTTGATCCAGATCGCCACATCATCGCCGGCGAAGAACTGACTAAGTCCGCGGCTTAGCCGGTCGAGAACTGCTTGAAACTCCATAACCTGGTTGAACTCACCCATGAGGTGGATCAGCGCTCGGGCCTGGCTGTAGCCGCGTTGCAAGCTAGCGTGCGCGATCGATAGTTCGGCCCCTTTGTGCGCCTCCAGCCGAGACATCTCAATCCGCCGCAGCAGCTGCTTGCTTTGACGCCGAAGGCGCGTGACATCGCACAGAGCGAGCACAGTGAACACGAGCGCGAATATCACCTCGAGGGCGCCGACGCGGAATAGCTCCGGCATGGCCTCCTCGTGGATTAGTTTGGAACGTTTTCACTAATGGGTCCATTAACAGGCTCAGTATTGGAGTCATCGTGTCATTCAGGTGTTATCGAGGCGTCGCTCGTTTGTAGCGGCGAGTCGGCGTGCCCCGGGCCATTTCTATACTTGTGCGGTGGGGGAAGCACCACTCCCGTTCACGGCGTCGTCGCTGCCATGGACGGGATAGCGCGGCGCCGGCATGGCCGCATTCGTTATCCGGCACGCCAAAGCCGTCGACCGCGAGGAATGGGTGGGCGATGACCGGCTGCGGCCGCTGATCAAGGGAGGCCGCCGTCAGGCGGACGAGCTGGCGGAAAACCTGAAGAATGAACGCATCGACAAAATCCTGTCCAGCGCCTATGTTCGCTGTGTGGAAACGGTCGAGCCCCTCGCCGCCAAGCTC
>VBHC01000091.1 GCA_005889535.1 Chloroflexota bacterium | reverse complement strand
GCCTTGCTGGTCGTCACCGAATGGGATGAGTTCCGCCAGCTCGACCTCGATCGATTGAAGAGCCTGATGCGAAGGCCAGTCATCGTCGATGGCCGGAACATCTTCGACCCGAGGGCCATGCGGGACCGTGGCTTTGTTTACCGCGGAGTCGGTCGCTCGTAATTCCCCTCCCCCCTCGGCGGGCTGTCGTCACAGGTGGGGCAGGCTTCCTCGGCTCCCACCTCTGCGAACGGCTGCTAGCGGATAGCTGGCGAGTCGTCTGCGTCGACAACCTGGTGACGGGGGCGGCGAAGAACGTCGCGCACCTCCGTGACCATAAGTCGTTCGAGTCCATCCAGCACAACGTCAGCGAACCCCTCTACATGGATGACGCGGTCGATGCCGTTTTGCATTTTGCCTCGCCGGCCTCCCCGGTCGACTATGCGGACCATCCCATTGCCACCCTGAAGGTGGGCACGCTCGGCACCCACAACATGCTCGGTCTCGCCCGGGCCAAGAAGGCGTTGTTTCTCCTCGCCTCGACCTCTGAGGTTTACGGTGATCCCCAGGTCAACCCACAGCCGGAAACCTACTGGGGCAATGTCAACCCGCTCGGGCCACGGGCCGTCTATGACGAGGCGAAGCGCGCCGCCGAGGCGTTCACGATGGCCTACCACCGCACCCACGGGATGACGACGCGGATCGTTCGCATTTTCAATACTCACGGGCCCAGGATGCGCGTCAACGACGGCCGCGCGGTGCCGAATTTCCTGTTGCAGGCGCTGAAGAACGAGCCCGTCACCGAGTCTTTGTTACGTCGATGATCTGATCGAAGGCGTGGTCCGGCTGCTCGACGTCAATTTCAGTGATCCGATCAATCTGGGCACCGCGGATGAGATCACCATGCTGGAGCTGGCTACCCGGATTCGGGATCTCTGCGGCAGCTCCAGCGAGATCGTGTTCAAGCCGCTGCCGGAAGACGATCCCAAACAACGCCGTCCCGATCTGACCCGCGCTCGACGGATCCTCGGCTGGGAGCCGCGCACCTCGCTCGACGCCGGTCTCGTCAGGACGATCGCCTACTTCCGCGAACGGCTGACCGCGCGCTAGGCTGGAGACGGGGTGCATGGTCCCCACAGCATTTTCGACGCGTTCGCCCTCATGGATCGCCGTGCTGATCGGCGCCGTGATACTGGCGAGCTGCACCTCAGCAAATCGGCCAACCTCGGCGGCAAGCTCCAGCCGGTCGGCGACGCCTATGCCAACGCCGTGCACGCCCGCGGCCAGCCCACCGGCTCGGATGGGAGCAGCGATGACTTACGACGCCGGGAGGAAGACGGTTGTGCTCTTCGGCGGAACTCGGGGTGACGGCGGTTCGCCGCTCGACGACACCTGGACGTGGGACGGATGCCACTGGACCCAGGCGAAGCCTGCTGCCTCCCCACCCGGCCGAAGTTTCGGCAACCTCGCCTTCGATGCATCGTCCGGAAAGGTCATCCTCTTCGGTGGCGGTCACGCGAACTCGGACCCTGCCCGAAACGACACCTGGAGTTGGGATGGCTCGACCTGGACGCAGGAACACCCCCGCACTACGCCGCCGAGGCTCGCCGATGATGGCCTGATCGCCGCCGACCCGACAAACCACCAGGTCGTGCTCTTTGGTACGGATCTTCAGGGCAATCAGGTTCCCTCCACGTGGACGTGGGATGGTTCGAACTGGACGCAGCACCGCGCCCCAACGACACCGCCGAAGCGGGGCAACGCTGCCATGGCCTTTGGCGCGAAATCGGGCATGCTTCTGTTTGGCGGCCAGGCAGGCGAGGCCGACACGCTCAACGACACCTGGGTTTGGGACGGAAGCACATGGAGCCAGCTGCGTCCGTCAACAAAACCCGCAGGCGGTCCCGCCATCATGGCGCATGAAGACTCGCGCAGTGATGTGCTAATGGTCGAGCAGGACGGTACCTGGACCTGGACCGGCAGTAATTGGACGCGACAACACCCCTCGGCCATGCCACCGTTCCAGCTATTTTGTTCTCTCGCCTACGATGCGGTTCGCGACCGGGTCGTGCTCTTCGGCGGGAAGAATCTCCAAACCAACCAGGCCACGAGCGATACCTGGCTGTGGGATGGAACCACATGGTCCCGTGCGTCAGGGTCGTAATACGGATATCTGCGTAGGCCAGTAAGTCTTACCGTTACCGGCCGGTAGCGCAATCACGATTGCGTGTGATGGCGAGGGCTGGCTAACTGGAAACATGGGTTCTCGAGGGGCTTGCCTGCGTTTGCTCATCCTGCCGGCGGTCCTCATGACATTGAACGTCAACCCATCAGCCGCCGTGGCGGCCACGCCTCTGTCGATCAGTGTCGCCGCCAACCACCTGGTCGATGGCAACGGCATGGCTGTCCGGTTGCTCGGCGTCAACCGGTCCGGCACCGAGTACGCCTGCGTACAGGGATGGGGCATCTTCGACGGGCCGAATGACGCGACGTCCATCGCCGCCATGGCGGCCTGGCACATCAACGCGGTCCGCATTCCCCTGAACGAAGACTGCTGGCTCGACATCAATGGCATCAATCCGGCGTATGCAGGCGCAGCCTATCGCTCCGCAGTGCAGGCGTACGTCAACCTTTTGCATGAGCGCGGCCTCTACGCGATCCTCGACCTGCACTGGACTGCTGCGGGGGCCATGAAGGCGACTGGCCAGCAGGTGATGCCCGATGCCGACCACTCGCCCGCCTTCTGGAGTTCGGTCGCCTCCTCTTTCAAGTCCGACCCGGCGGTCCTCTTCGACCTCTACAACGAGCCACACGATGTCAGCTGGTCCTGCTGGCTCAACGGTTGCAATACGCCCGGTTGGAACACGGCCGGCATGCAGACACTCGTCAATGCCATTCGATCAACGGGCGCCACCCAGCCCATCATGATCGGCGGCCTGGCGTGGGCCAACGACCTGAGCGGCTGGCTGGCCAACGAGCCGTCCGATCCGGCGCGGGCACTGGTCGCCTCATTCCATAACTACAGCTTCAACGAGTGCACGCCTTCCTGCTGGGACTCGACGATCGCGACCCTGGCGGCGCAGGTCCCCGTCGTGACCGGCGAGCTTGGCGAGAATGACTGCGCCCACAACTACATCGACCAGTACATGAGTTGGGCTGATGCGCACGGGATCTCCTACGTTGGATGGACGTGGGATACCTGGGGTTGTTCGGACGGCCCAGCATTGATCAGCGACTACACTGGAACGCCGACCGCGTTCGGGGTCGGCTTCCGTGATCACCTCGCTGGTCTGATCGGCCCGATCCGGCTTCCCTGGTGGCAACGAGCCACTCCACGGTGGCCGACGAGGTCTCGCCACCTGGATGCCTGATCCTCGTGGCTGCGTGACCGCCGGCAGGTAACCAGGCGATCCTGATCTCGGGAACCGAAATCCGCTCCACGTTGTATGGGGAGCGGAGGTGTTTCCATGAGCCGTCGCCTGATCGCGCTCCTGATCCTGGCCGTCACCGTCCTCACCGCCTGCGGTCGCATTCAGTCGACCAGGCCGGCAGCGGCCGGCTATCGCCTCTTCATCGCTGAGGGCTACGGACCGGGCCCCCAGCACATCACCGTTCGGAACTCCGGGACCGGCCAGGTCGAGCGCCGGCTCCTGCTTGGGACGCCGTCGCCCGACTGGTCCCGTTACTACACGGTGACCCAGGTGACTGGCGCTGCCGTGCTCACGGCTCTGAATCCGGACTCCGGCCGAACTCTGAACCAGACCACGATTCCGGAAACGTTTGAACTGCCGGTCCTCGGAGAAGGACCGACGGCGGGCCTTTCACCCGATGGTCGCTGGATCGCGCTGGTGAGCCGGGGACCGGACGCCGCCGGTCACACGGTGACGGAGTTCCTGGTCGGATCGAGCTCCCTATCCCAGCCGCTTACGAAAATCCGGCTCAACGGGAACTTCGCCTTCGACGCGCTGAGCAATGATGGGCAGGGGCTCTATCTCATCGAGACGATGAGTGATGCCAACCACTACCGGGTCCGGCTCTACGACGTCGCCACCCGGTCGCTCGTCGCGCAGCCCGTTGTCGACAAACGCGAAGTCAATGAGCCGATGGAAGGCATTCGCGGGGACAGCATCGCGGATCCGACCGGCAACCAGGTCTTCACCGTGTACGTCCGCGATAGCGGCCCGTTCATCCACGCGCTCCCCCTCCTCAATCAGCCGTTCGCCTGGTGCGTCGATTTGCCCTCGAAAGCCACCAAAGACCTCGAGACACAGTTCCGCTGGTCACTGGCCATCGGTCAGCAGGGCGGGGCCGTCTACGCGGTCAATTCCGAACTCGGGATGGTCGCTGAAATGACGAGGGGGAATCCGCCGGCGATCGCCCGGACCAAGCCAGTGGCGCTCAATCGGGACGGCAACCTGCTCGCGGGATTAGTCACGGATGCTGAGGCCAAAGGACCCCGCATCGGCGGCGCGGCATTGTCCGCCGACGGTCGCACCCTGTTCGCCATTGCACAGTCCGGCGTCCTCGCTATCGATACGGCTACGCTCCAGGTTCGCGTGCGAATCCTCGACGGTGAGTCGGTCGACAGCCTTCGCCTGAGCGCGGATGGTAAGTGGCTCTACGCCGCGGGGGCCGCCGACAGCAAGCTCTGGCAACTGGATCCGGCGACCGGTACCGTGCGCGGCCAGGTCAAGGGCGTGACGCAGCCCTGGGCGCTCCTCTGGGCCGAGCCCATGCACTAGACGTAATTTGGCGCCGTAGTACTGCTGGTAGACCGACGCGTTTAGGTCGTGACCCGGACGGCCTCGGCCTCGCGCACCAGCGGCGGCAGCACCTCTTCCGGGATGCCGAATGCGTCGACCAGCATCCGGGCCTGCGGTCGCAGCTCCCGGCAGAGGCGATTGACGTTCGTGATGATCGCCTTTGCCCGCGCGGCGGAGAGTTGCCCGTGCTCGAGGAACCAGGCGCGATCGCGCTCCAGCAGCGCCAGCACGTAGAGGTCGCAGACCTGAGAAAGGAGCGCCTTGACCTCCGGATCGTCGCAGCGATCCACCGCCGCCGCGAAATCCTCGAGCACCACCCGGTCCACGTGCGCCCGGGCCGCCAGCAACAGGTGGTCCTGCACAGCATTGAAGGCCGTGAACGCATCGCCACCGTTGGCCATCAGTTTCTTCAACCGCCGGGCCGCCGCCTCCAGCACATGCTTCTCGCGCCAGGCAAGGAGATACAGGTGGTAACGGCGGTCCAGGAGATTGGCCTCCTCTTCACTACCCGGCATCAGGTCGGCGATCCATTGTGCCAGTGACCGGGCCGCGGTGCGCTCGAGCACCGCGCCCACCACCTGGTCCGCCACGTAGCGCACCATCCCGACCGTATCCATGCTGCCGAACTCGTCGCGGAAATTCGTCAGCAGGCCCTTCGCCACGAGCTGCAGCAGCACGGTGTTGTCGCCTTCGAACGTCGTGAAGACGTCGGTGTCTGCTTTGAGCTCAGTGAGGCGGTTGACGGTCAGGTAACCGGCGCCGCCGCAGGCTTCGCGGCAGGTCTGGATGGTCTGCGTCGTGTGCCAGGTCGAGACCGCTTTGAGACCCGCGGCCAGCGTCTCGAGGTGGCGTTGTTCCGACTCGTCGGCGCTGTCCCCGTCCGCCGCCTTGTGAAGCGATTCGACCAGCGCCTCCTGGGCGAAGTGCAGCGCGTAGGTCGTGGCCAGGGCCGGGAGGAGCCGCCGCTGATGCTGCAGGTAATCGAGGATGATCACCTCCTGATCGCCCGCCGCGGCGCGGAACTGTCGGCGCGTCAACCCGTAGCGGATGGCGATGGTGACCGCGAGCTTGGCGGCGCTCAACCCGGCGCCTGACACGCTCACCCGCCCCGATACCAGGGTTCCCAGCATGGTGAAGAACCGCCGGGTCTCGTTCGCGATCGGGCTGCTGTAGGCGCCGTCGCGGGCGACCGTACCGAAGCGGTCCAGCAGTGCGTCTCTGGGCACCCGCACCTGGTCGAACCACAAGCGGCCGTTGTCGACGCCGTTGAGACCACCCTTGAGCCCGCAGTCCTCGATCCGCACGCCCGCGCATGGTCGGCCGCGCTCATCTCGGATCGGGACAAGGAAGACATGCACGCCGCGACCCTCGCCACCGGTGAAGAGCTGAGCGAATACCGCCGCCATCCGTCCGTCTCGCGCCACGTTCCCGATGTAGTCCTTGCGGGCATCATCGTCGGGGGTGTGGATGACGAACGACTCGCGCGACGCATCGTACGTCGCCGTGGTGCGGATCGACTGCACGTCGGATCCGTGCCCCGTCTCGGTCATGGCGAAGCAGCCGGGTAACTCCATGGTCATCGCGGCCCGCAGATAGCGCTGGTGGTGCCGCTCGGTCCCCAGCCGGCGGATCACCCCACCGAAGAGGCCGTACTGGACGCCAATCTTCACCAGCAGCGAGAGGTCGACGAGGGCGATCGTCTCGAACGCCGTGAGGGCGCCGCCCATGTCCCCTTCGCCGCCGTACTCGCGCGGAAAGAACAATCGAGCGCTCTTCGTCCCGCTGACCATGCGGGCTTGCTCCGTCACGCGGGCGCGGTACTCCTCGACGGACAGTCCGTCCACAGGTCGGAGTAGGTCCGACGCGCGGATTTGGGCGCGAACCT